>JAYRRO010000208.1:0-21712 GCA_041910095.1 Dehalococcoidia bacterium | reverse complement strand
CCGCAGGCCGGACGACGAACCCCGACGTTTGCGGAGGCCGTCGCGGCCGCGGGCGTCCTTCGTGCATGGCTGGCAACCGCGGGCGAGGCCGACTACCGGCTCATGCTCCAGGCGCTCAGCGTGACCGTGACGGCGGCGCCCGATCGGGCCGAGATCACGGGCTCCATCCCGGCTCTACAGGGCTCTCCAGATTCAGTATGTCAGGATGACATACTCACCATTGTACGAACATCGGCATCACGACGTGAACGTAGGTGTCCGGCTCGGTGCCTTCGGGCGAAATCGGACGGAAGACGCCTTGCGACGATGGCGATGTCATCTCCAGCGCGACTTTCCCCGCGAGCGCGTTCAGCACGTCCTGCAGGTAGCGCGCGTTGAAGGCGATCTTCGAGGCGTCCCCGCTGATGTCCGCGTCGATCTTCCCTTCGTTATCCCCGATTTCGTCGGCCCGGGCGCTGACCTTCAGTTCGCCGGGCATGCCGTTCTGGGACGGCGCCATCTGCAGGCGGATGATGCCGCTGCCGTCGCGCGCGAAAATCGCCGCGATGCGCGCCTCCCGCTTGAACTCGTCCACATCCACGATGCAGCGCGTGTTGTACTCCGTCGGGATGAGCTGGTTGTAGTTCGGGAACGTCCCCTGGATGAGCTGCGCCACCAGCTCCACTTCCGTGAGCGCGAACAGCACCTGCGTCCGCGAGCCGTTGATGCGCATCTCCACCGGCTCGTTGCCTTCGCCGATGAGGCGCCCGAGCTCCCGCAGCGCCCGCGCCGGCACGATGATCTCCACCGATTCGCCCGGCGGCATCGTGAGCGAAATGTCCGAAACCGCCAGACGGAACCCGTCGGCCGAGGCCAGCGTGAGGCGGGTGCCATCCGACTTCATGTGAACGCCCGTCAGCACCGGGCGCGAATCGTCGCTGGCGGCGGCGAATTCGACCCGTTCGATGGCGCGCTTCAGGGCACGGGCGTCGAGCTGGATGGCCACGCCATCGCGCACCTCGGGGATGCGCGGGAAGTCCTCCGCGTCCATCGCGTTAATCGACGATTCGTTTCGGGCGCACTCCAACTTCATCTGACGGCTGCGCTCCGGGATTTCCATCTGCACCGTGGCCGGCGGCAGCGACGAAACGAAGTCGCTGATCAGCCGCGACGGCACCGTCGTGGCGCCTTCTTCGTCGATCTTCGCCCCGACCCAGGCGCTCATCGCGATATCGAGGTCAGTCGCGGCCAGCTTCAGCCGCCCCTTATCGGTTTGCAGGAGCACGTTCGCCGTGATCGGAAGCGTGCTGCGCGTGGCGACGGCGCGACCGACGATGGAGAGTCCGCGCTGCAGGTTTTCCTGGAGGACCTGTACTTTCACCTTCGTTCACCCGCCTGAGCAATAGCACGGATTATAGACAGGCGCCCCCGCCCCGACAAACGCAAATGAGTACGCGCCTACGCATTTGCGCGAGCGACTCCGAACCCGCCCCCGCCGCGGCCCCCGCCGCCGCTGCACATAACACGCGACCCATGTGCGAATCTTGAGCCGTTCGCGCCGGAGCAGCCCCTGGGAACCGGGAACTGACGACCGGGAACTACCGCTAGTTATTCGGCGGCGGGAAGAGCGGGTTGTCGCCACCCCCACCGGGGCCATCGCCGAACTGGTCGATAATCCGCTTCGCCAGCTCGTCGAGTTGCTCCTTCGTGATGCCCATGCGCTCCATCGTCTGCTGCATGAGCCGCTGGACTTCCTCGACATCCTCGCGAATGAGCGCCTCGGCAAGTTCGAGCTGCGTCTCCACGGCCACGAACCGTTCGCGCCGCTGGGTTTCGCTCTCCGTCGTGAGGATGGTCGAAAGCAGCCGAGTGAACAGCGTGCACGTCCGCGCGATGCGGATGCGGTCCTCGTGCGCGGGCGGGAAATCGCCCGTGACCGCCACCTCGAGCCCGGTGCGCTTATCCGATGCGACGTACTGTTCTGCCACCCTCCGAGCGTAGTGAGCGCCCCCGGGAGTGTCCATCGCCCCAACGCCGGGTTGTTGGTCAATCGAAATGACGCTCGCGAGCGGTGCAACGCCAGCGGCAACCGTGAACCCCCACCATGGTCCCATATCACCCACGGGAGTCCCTCGCATGGCATTCAGCACGAGCGAAACCCTCGCCCCCGGTATGCCGGTCCACGAGCCGGGCGGCTCCTCCGTCGGCGCCATCCGTGAAGTTCGCGGCGGCTACTTCGACCTGGACATGGGCGAACCCGGATACTGGCTGAGCACCCGCTACATCAGCTGCGAAGACGGCCGCGCCGTCCTTGCGCTCCCCCTGCGCGAACTCGCCGCCCACCGTCTCGCGCAGCCCGGCCTCGAGCCCTCGAACGACGTGGACCGCGCCGGTCTCGAGGACAAGGTCATCGGCGACGACGAGGCCCTCGACGTGCGCGAGCGCATGGAACGCGAACTCCGCCAGCAGCGCGGCGGCGTGATGGATACCGGATTGCGCGGCAACTAACCCGCCGGCGGGATGCGCGCGCCCGGCCATGCATCGTACGCCGGGAGGTAGGGCTTGATGTCTATCACCGCCGTGCCGTCGATGGCGTCGAGCCCGCGCACCCGCAGCACCGGTCCCTCGCGCGAAACCAGCGGAACCGCGGACACGCCGATATGGTTGGGCCGCAGCTGGCTCCGCGTCGCGAGGATGCCGTAGCGGTTGCCGCTGGCGAGCGTGAGCCCCTCCGGCTTCTCCGGGGCCCCGGCCGCCAGGTCCATCACGAACAGGACGATGACGTGGCTGTACCGCTCGATGCCCTCGATGCGCGCGGCGTGTTCCGGCAGCAGCACCACCTCGCTCTCAACCTTCTCCCAGCCATGGGGGCGCGGAGTGGCCACGCCGTTGCGCACGTGCCCGATCGCTTCGACCACGAACGGCCCGGGCTGCGGCTCGCGGTGCGGCTGCGGCTGCGGCTTTCGGCGAAAGAGCGGCATGGACGGGGAAGAGTAAGGAGAAAAGAGAAAGGAGAAAAGCGCGCTCCCTGCAGGCAGGCGGGCTTTCTCCTGTCGCTTTTCTCTCGTCTCTCCCAGCCTGTACCCTGACGCCGTGAGTTTGCTGGCCGCGCTGCCCTTCCTTGCCATCGATATCAACATCGACCCGACGTTCGCCGAATTCGGCCCGTTCACGCTCACGTGGCACGGGCTGTTCACCGCCGTTGGCATCATCGCGGGCGTATGGCTCTCGGTGCGGCTCTGCGTGAAGGATGGCATCCCCAGCGAGGTCGCGCAGGAGATCGCGCTCGTGGGCGTGCCCGCGGCCATCGTCGGCGCCCGCCTCTTCTACGTCTTCGAACACTGGGACCGCTTCAGCGGCGACCTCCTCGGAATCGTGTTCGATATCACCGAAGGCGGCATCACCCTCTATGGCGGCCTCATCGGCGGGTTGCTCGGGGGGCTGTTTTACGCCCTCTGGCGGCACTGGCCGATCGCGATCACGCTCGATTGCGCCGCCCCCGGCATGATCCTCGGGCAGGGAATCGGCCGTATCGGCGACTTCATCAACGGCGAGCACCACGCCACGGAGACGAGCCTTCCCTGGGCCTTCCGCTACACCAATCCGAACACGCTCGGCGAACTGGGCAAGGCCGTGCATCCCACCGCCGGCGGCTATGAGCTCCTCGGCGACTTCATCATCCTCGCCTTCCTGCTGTTCGTGGCCCGGCGCTACTTCCGCGCCCCCGGCTGGGTTTTCGCGACGTACATCATCCTCTACGGCGCGCTCCGCTTCCCGCTTTCGTTCACCCGGCTGGATGAGCAGGAGATCTGGAACATCCCCGTGCCCCAACTCGTGAGCGTGGTCATCGTCGGCGCGGGCGTCATGCTCGCGGGCTTCCTGCCGCGCCACCCGGGGCCCATCACGCGGGAGTACGCCGCGCGCGCCTGGGGCGAAGACGATCCCCGGGCCCGTGGCGAGGCCGCCGGCGCCTGAGCCCGTGCTCACCGTCACGCTCTACGGCCGCCCCGGGTGCTCACTCTGCGAGCAGGCCGCCGGGATCCTCGCGCCGCTCGCCACCCGCCTCGGCTTTCGCGTGCAGCAAGTGAACATCGAGACCGACGACGCCCTTCTCGAACGGTTCATGTTCGAAATCCCCGTGATCGCGTTGGGTGACCGCATCCTCGCTCGCGCCCCCATCCGCGCCGGGTTTCTCGAGGACGCCCTCGTCGAGGCGCTCGCGCCCAAGCGATAGCCGCCGCGGCAAGGTACCCGCAGGCCCCGGGTGGGCTTCCTCCGCCTCCTCGACTTCGACCGTCCCGGGCGACGGTCGCGGGCGTCAGGCAGGACGCTGCTTCAGGGCCAGGGTTCGCTGGATCGCGGTGGACACCAGCGGGCCCACGGCGTCGTCCGGTATGGGGAAGACGCCACTGACGTTGATTTCGCACAGGACATAGGTGTCGGCCCCATCAGCACTTCGCGGCCCGAGCAGGAAGTCGGCATCCCAGACTGCCGGGAGCTCGGCCGCGCTCACGCCGCAGATCTCCCGCATCTCCCGCACCCACCGCTGCTCCAGCTTCCGCCGCAGCCCCTGGAACTCCGGCTTCGTCGGCCCAAAGTAGAATCGCGGCGGCGGTGCGGGCGTCTCCTCAACGCCCGGCGGCAGGGGCACGAGCGCGGTCACCATCTGGTGGCCGAATCCCACTACCTGCTCGCCCGAGAGGTACGCCCTGATCATCCCGTCGCCGACGCGCGCCTGGAAGGGCTGGTCGATGATGCAGCCCGCGCCGAAGAACGCCTCGAAGTACCCGGTGCAGCGGCTCACGAACTCTCCGAGCGTGGTGCGCTCGGCCCGGCTGCCGCGCAGCGCATGCCGTACCTCGACCACCATGTCCGTGGCAGTGGCTCCATCCTGGACCATGGCCACGCTCCAAATCCCCTTGCCCGAGCTGCCGCGATGCTGCTTCAACACGCGGGCTCCATCGCGAAGGCGGCCCGGCAGGTCTCGTTCAAGCGCCGCCGGCGAATCGACGCGGTGGGTGTCCGAACCCCACTCCATGTCCTTCGTCCGCACGAGCACGTCCTTGGTCCCCATCTTGAGGAGCACGTCCGGGTGGGCGCTCACGTACACGCCGCCGGCCGCGAGGTCGCGCAGCATCCCGTCGAGCACGTCCCGGTCGCGGCCATCGACGATCGGGTCCACCCACGTGAGCACGGCGTCGAGCCGCGCCATCTCAGCGCGAAGGCGGTCCGCATTCTCCTCGCGGAACAGGATGGCTTCGGTACGCGCGCCCCGGGCCTCGAACTCGTCGAAGATGGCCCGAAGGCGATTGCCTGCCCGGTCCGGCAGCGTCTCGCCCGGCCGCCCGCGCCAGAGAATTCCCACCGTCAGCCCCGTCCCGTTCGCCATGGATGTGCTCCCTCGCGCGATGGCGGCAGCGTACCGCGTCCGGCGGGCCCCCGCTCTGTCCCGTCCGGTGGCGCTCAACGCTCCGGTTCGAAGTGAATGCCTCGGGCGGTCAGAGCAAAAGGAAAAGCGCCAGCACGGCGGGCCCCACGATCCAGACCAGCGCCGTCAGCCCGATTGAGATCCGTGCGAAATCCTCGCTATTGTCCCGGGGCGGGTCCCCGGCGTTCCCGATCGTCTCCCAGAGCGCGCCCAGCGGCCCCTGCATGGTCAGCGCCGAACGCCTCCGCGCGACCGCCGCGCCGCGCAGCAGGATGCCCGCCAGCAGGAAGAAGACCACGAACAGCACCGCCGCCGTGATCGCCAGCAGCCGCCGGTTTCCGAAATCCACCGCGCCGAGGAACTGGAACACCGATGCAAGGGCCGAGACCGAGGCCCCTGCCGCGAGCACCGGCGTCAGTGGGCTGCCGCCGCCAAAGCCGGGCGCGATCCGGTCCAGGTCGAGCCGCGCGCGCGCCAGCTCCCGCCGTTCAGGCGTCCCGGGCGTGGCCTGGGCTTCGCGCCGCGCATACAGCGTTCGCAGGCGGTTCACCACGTCCTTCGCATAGGAGGTGACGATGTACTCGGCGACGAGCTCGACCGCGGGCTCGGCCAGCGGCTTGAGGGGTCCCAGCCCGGGCGCACCGGCCTCGCGCGATCCCTCGCGGTCGAGCACCTCCAGCGCGCGCATCGCCAGGCGGTGGGCCTCGGGGAAGCGGTCCGGGGCGGCGAGCGTGGATTGGGCCGAAAGAGCGGCCGTGATTCGCAACTCCGCCGCCGCGTGCCGGCCGGTGCCCAACAGCGCCTGCGCGGCGACCTCGTCCGGGCTGCGGCGCAGGAGCCCGCGCGTACGGTTCAGCTGTTCGCTCAGCTCGTCGATCAGGAGCTGGTCGCCGAGCTTCGCCTTGAGGGCGTCGAGCCGCGAGTCATCGTCCACAGCGTCGGGAGTATAGGGGTATCAGCGGATGCGCCGCCCGTTTAGGCCGAGCGCACCAGGTGCCAGCCGCGGATCGCGGGCCGCTCCCGGAATTCATCCCGGCAGAGGCCGCACAGCGTGCCCCGGCGCCGCAGCCCCGGCGACCGCACGGACGCGATCTCGGCGGGGCCTTCGCCGGGGATGCCGCAGATGAGGCAGGTCTCACGCTCGCTGATCGCCTGCTTGCCGCAGCGCGTGCACACGGAAACGCCGGCGCGGACCGCACGATACTCGTGTTCGCCGGGTTCGCAGTACCGGTCTAGCCAGTGCTCCACCCAGCTCGCCTGGAACGGCATGGTCCACCCCACCGTGGCCGGGCTCCCCCGGCCGCCTCAGACTGTGAGCCGCTCCGTCCTGCGCGCCCGGGCGGGAATCGCCAGTTGGATGGCGGCCGCGCCGAGCCCCGCGAACAGCACGAAGTCACCAATACTGTAGATGTTCCCGCCATATCCCGGCAACGAGATCGCGTAGCGATCCGAAAGCGGTTCGAAGCGAATGTCGTCTCGGTCGAGAACGATGTCCTTCGAATAGGGGATTGGCTTGCCCACGTCGTCTTGGGTGATTTCCGGGAAGTGCCCCGAGGCCTGGATCGTCTCCAGCGCGATCGGCATGAGCCCGCCGTGCGCCGCCATCGGGATGAGGTTCAGGAAGATGCCCGCCGAGATCAGCCAGGCGCCATGGACCCGGCGAAACTTTAGCGCCAGCAGGCAGAGCGCCGCCGTCGTAGCGAAGAAGACCGATCGCCGCAGCGTCGTCTCAAGATCGCCTTCGCCCAGCCCGCGGATCGCGAACTGCTGGACGACGAGCAGGACCAGCCCGAGACCCAGCCAGCGGAGGTCGTTGCGAACGGAGAACCCCGGCTCAGCGGGAGTCTGGGTGCGTGAGCCGGGGTTCACGTGCCTACCAGGATTCGAACGGCGCGGCGCCCGCGATGGCGACGACGGCGAGAGCGGCGAGAGCGACGAACGACGAAAGGAAACGAGACTTCACGGCATTCCTCAGGGGAGAGAGATGGCCGCCAAGGTACGTCCGCGATTCTCACGAATCTCTCGCGAGCGTCCCGCCCGGGAACCATGAATTACAGGATTCTGCCAGTTTTACCGCGGGCACGGCGTAGGCGGATTCGCGTCGAGCATGCCTTTGCCATCCTGTGCCATCCGTGCCGCCATCGCGCCCTGCCGCGTCGCCCCGGGCCGGTGGACGCTACCCCGCGGCGATCGTCTGCCGCAGCCGCTCGAAACGCGCGGGTGCGGGCTCGCCCAGTTCCGCCTGGTGCAGCCGCGCAAAGGCGTCGATCGTCTCGATGGCGACCGTCCGCTGCCCGGCGCGCGCCCGGTAGGCCGCCAGTTCGAAGGCCGCGTCTTCATTCAGGCGATCGACGCGGAGCAGCCGCTCAAGGCACTCCGCCGCCGCTTCGAAGTTGCCCTTCGCCGCGTGATGCCCCGCCAGCAGCGCCAGCGCGTGGTGCGAGCGCTCCTCGGTGTCCCGGCGCAGGCTCTCGGACCATTCCGACAGGAACGGCCCCGCGAACGGCCCGCGATACAGTTCGAGCGCCGACTTGAACAGCTCCGCGCGCTCGTTCGAGCCGGCCGGCAGCCCCATCGCTTTCGCGACCTGCTCCTCGAACCGCTCGACATCCCAGTCCCAGCGGCCGTCCGGGTTCAGGCGGTAGGCGCCGTTCGTCTTCACGATCGACTCCGGGTAGAGGGCGCGCCGCACGCGGTAGACGTTGGAATGGAAGGTGCTATTGCACTTGTCCCGCGGGAGCTCCGGATACAGCAGCTCCACCGCCTCTTCCTTGCGGATGCCGCCCTTGTGCGCGAGGAACACGAAGAAGAGCTCCAGCGCCGTGCGGCTTTCCCACGCCTGCGTATCGACCTCGTGCCCATCGACGCGCACCCGCAGCGTGCCCAGGCTCTCGACCTCGACCACGGGCAGCCCCGGGACTGGCGCATCGGCGTCGTCGCCCGCGCGGAAGGTCACGCGTGCCACCAGCTCCTTGAACGCCGGCGGCAGCACTCCCTGCGAGGCCGCCCACTGGGCGAACATCGGGTGCTCGGTCACCAGCGGCCGCAGATGCGCCGCGCGCCAGGGCTCGGTGATGAGCGCGGCCACCTTCTTCAGCGCCGGCTCGGCGTCGCGGCGGCGGTCGGCCTTGAACATGCAGAGCGCCAGGCGGTAGTTGGCCGCCAGCAGCACCTCGGTCGCGCCGGCCTTCTTGAAGAGGGCGATGGCGTCCCGCGCCGCGGTGATGGCGTCCCCGTGCTTGCCGTTGGCCGAGGCGATGGCCGCCTGCTGCGCGTACACGGTCGCGAGCTCGTAGGGGCTGCCCGTGTCCTCGGCGATGAGCAGCGCCTGCCGGACGAAGTAGTCCGCGCGCTCCAGTTCACCCAGCCCCAGCAACGTGCCCGCCAGGCCAGCAATCGAAAGCCCCGCGAGGGTCGCGTCGTTCACCGACTCGCTGCAGATGGCGATCGAGCGTTCCCAGTGCGTCCGCGCGTCTTCGAAGCGGCCGAGCGACGCCTCCGCCTCGGCCAGCGATGCCGTCGCGTACGCTTCGTTCCGCTCGTTGCGGCAGCGCTTCCCCTCGGTGACCGCACGTTCGAGCACGGGGATGGCCTGCTCGTATTCGCCCACCGAGAGGTAAGCCATGCCGAGGTTGTTCAGCACCCAGCCGAGGTTCGCGGTGCCGCGGTGGGCAGCCCAGCCGTCGGCTGCCTTCTGCAGCGTCAGCACGGCCGCGGGGCCATCGCCGCGCATCGCCATCAGCTGGCCCAGCGTCGATCGCGCGAGGAGTTCCAGCGACTCCATGCGCTGGCTCGAAGCGCACATGATGGCCTCTCGCAGCAGCTCCTCGGCGCGCGGGTAGTTGCTCATGCCGCTGAGTTCGATGTCGGCTTCGGCGTAGGCCACTTCGGCGCGGATGGCCGGGTCGTCGATGCCGATGCGGTGCGCTTCGTCGAGGGTCGCGCGCATCTCCGGGATGCGCAGCTGCATGCGATACGAGCGCGCCTTGCCCACCAGCGCGATCACGCGGGCGCCGTGCGGCGTGCCCAGGTCGGCGATGACCTCGCCCGCTTCCTTCTCCGCTTCCTCGTGCTGGCCCAGGTGTGCGAGCAGCCGCACCCGCAGCGCCCGCAGCCGCGGACGCGCGACCACGCTCGCCCGGGGCACCCCCGCAAAGGCGCGCTCCAGCAGCCGGAAGCGGCCCTCCTGCAGCAGCAGCGCTCCGTGGGTTTCGATGAGCAGCGCGGCGGCCTCCCCGTCGTCGAAGGCGTGCGCCAGCTCCACCGCGTCGGCCAGCGCCCCGGAGTGCTCCGCGTGGCGAATGGCGACTGCGGCCTTCGCGTGGAAGCCGGCCGGGTCCCCGGAGGCGAATTCGCGGCGCAGGAACTCCCGCAGCAGGGGATTCAGGCGCACGCCGCTCTCGTCGTGCGATTCCACGAGGAAGTCGTTGTCGCTCAGCCAGCGGCGTGCGCGGGCCCAGCCCTCGGCCCCGAGCAGTTCGGTGGCGAGCTCGCGTGAAACCGTTTCGCACAGCCCGAGCGGCATCAGCAGCGCGCGCAGGCCGGCCGGCAGCGGCCCCCAGAGCTCCTGCGTCAGGTAGCTCCGCCATGCATCGCCGAGCCCGGAGGCGGCGCGCGCCGACCCCGCCAGCAGCGCCAGCACGCCCATCGCCCACCCGGAGGATGCCTCGAGCACGGCATCCGGGTCGGCCTGCGAACCGCGGAGTTCGATCAGCCCGCGAATCTCATCGCGGGTGAAGGCGAGGGCTTCCTTGCCAAGGTGCGCCGCTTCGCCGGATACCAGGCGGCGGTTCACCGTGGGCGCCTGGAACGGGTCGCGGCTGCACAGCAGGAGCTCGGCATCTTCCGGCATCGCCAGCACGAGCCATTCGAGCATGGCCGTGGCATCGCTTTCGGTGCCCATCTCCTGGACGTTGTCCAGGACGAGCAGCAGCGGCTGCTCGGAGGCCTCGATCCGCTCCTGGAGGGCGCTTCCAAGGTACGAAAAGAGATCGCTCAGGCGCGCGGCCGTCACCGGAGGCGGGAAGGCCGGGCCGGCGAGCACGCGCGCCAGCCGTTCGGCGAACACCTCGGGGCTCGCGCAGCCCGCATCCAGCGCCACCCACGCCACCGAGAAGTCCAGTTCGTCCGCGAACTGCATCGCCAGCGCCGTCTTCCCGGAGCCTGCCGGCGCCTGGATGACGATCAGGCCGTTCCCGATGGCCTCATGCAGGTGCGCGAGGGGACGCTCCCGTCGCAATAACGGCTTTCGCCCGCCGGGGCGGCGCTCGCGAACCGGCGCCCGCGTCCCTGTTCCCGTGGCCACGCTCACACGCGAAGATTACTCGTTAGAATGCCGCCTCGCCAGTGGATGGCGGGTGTTAGTTCCTGCTTTGCAGATCCTTCAGCGCGATCCGCAGCTCTTCCAGCAGCCGTTCCGCGGCCGGGCTCAGCGGCGCCGGGGCCGGCGCGGGCGCCGCTTCCTTCTTCCGCCGCTCCAGAAGCATGTTCACCGGCTTCACCACGAAGAAGAACAACACGGCCGCGAGGATCACGAACGCCACCACATCCGTGATGAACGCGCCGTACGTGAACACCGTGTCCCCGAGCGAGAAGTCGAGGCCGCTGAAGTTCGGCTGGCCGCCGAAGAGGGCGATGATATTCATCAGGATGTTGTCGGTGAACGACTTCACCACCGCCGCGAAGGCCGTGCCGAGCATGACCGCGATCGCGAGGTCCACCACGTTGCCGCGGAGAATGAAGTCCCGGAATTCCTTCACCATTGCATTCCTCCTGCCTGGGCGCGGGCCCGATGATAGGGACCCCGCCTTCGCCATCGCAATGCGTTTCGCGGCGCGGCCAGCGACCGGGGGAAAAACTAAGATATTTCCGCGTGTGACCGGCACCAGGCCAGCAGGCCCTCCGCATCGCGCGTGTTCATCACACGGCCGGCGGGGACCTCGCACTCCTCGGCCCGGGCGCATCCGAACGGCAGCCACGAAAGCTGTCCCGGGGCGTGGGCATCGCTGTCGATGGTGAACACACAACCGGCCGCTAGCGCCTCCCGCAGCAGCCTCCGCGGCGGGTCCAGCCGCTCCGGGCGGCTGTTGATCTCGATCGCTTTCCCGAAGTGCGCCGCCGCGGCGAACACCATCGCGGCGTCGAACTCGGACTCCGGCCGCCCGCGTCCCTCCCCCCGTTCACCCCGGCGCGTGTCCTGCCCGACGAGCCGTCCGGTGCAGTGGCCGAGGATGTCCAGGTGCGGGCTCGCCAGCGCCGCGACCATGCGCCGGGTCATGGCGTCGCGCTCCATCCGTAGCTTGCTGTGAACGCTCCCCACCACCACATCGAGCGCCGCCAGCAGCTCCTCCTCCTGGTCGAGGGCACCGTCATCGAGGATGTCGACCTCGATCCCGGTGAGCACGCGAAAAGGCGCCAACCGCTCGTTCGCCTCCGCGACCACGCGCAGCTGCTGCCGCAGGCGCTCGGGGCTGAGCCCGTTTGCCACCTTGAGCCGCGGCGAATGGTCGGTCAGCACCATGTAGGCGTGCCCCTGCGCGCGTGCCGCTTCCGCCATCTCCAGGATTGGGCTGCCCCCGTCGGACCAGTCGGAGTGGACGTGGCAATCGCCGCGCAGGGCCGCACGGAGGGCGCCGCCATCGGGAATGCCGTCAGCGGCCGGGCCCTTGTTCGCGTCCTCAAGCTTCGCCAGGTAGGCCGGCCGTTCCCCCGCGAGGGCCTGGGTGATGACGGCCGCGGTCGCTTCGCCGATGCCGGGGAGGGCGCGCAGGCCGCCCGTCGCGGCGCGCGCTTCCAGTTCCCCCGGGGGCAGCGCGGCCGCCGTCTCCGCCGCCTTGCGGAACGCGCGCACGCGATAGGTGGGCTCGCCGGCGCGCTCCAACAGGAAGGCGATTCGCTTCAGGGCTTCGACCGGGTCCACCGTTTGAGTCTACCGGTTAGGGGCCACGCTCAGGCGATGCGCGCGTGCATCTCCCATGCCAGCACCTCGGCGCCATCGGGCCCCGCATCCACCGTCAGGCCCGGCGTGAGCGTGATCCGCGCCGCATCCTCGGGGTCGAGCGTGCCCGCGCCCTCGAGCGTCACGGCGCCCTTTGCCACGTAGAGATGCACGAACGGCGCATCCGGCATGCGCACGCGCTCGCCCGGGCGAAGGCGTCCCGCCCAGAGCGTGGCGTGCTCCTGCCGGATGGGGATCGCGGCCTCGTGCCCCCGGCCCGACGCCACGGGCACCAGGCCGCCTTTTGCGAGGTCGCTGTTGATATCGAGCTGGGCGTACCCGGGGCGTACCTTCTCCGCGTCGGGCACCACCCACATCTGCACGAAATTCACCGCCGCGTTCTTCGTCGCGTTGATCTCGGAATGGAGGATGCCCGTGCCCGCGCTCATGCGCTGGGCCAGCCCGGGGTAGATGAGCCCCGTGTGCCCCATGCTGTCCTTGTGCTCGAGTTCGCCATCCAGCACCCAGGTCACGATCTCCATGTCGCGGTGCGGGTGCGTGCTGAAGCCGGTCGCGGGCTGCACGGCGTCGTGGTTGCTCACCAGCAGGAGGCCGAAGTGGGTATTGGCCGGGTCGTACTGCTGGCCGAACGAGAACGAGTGCCGCGAATCGAGCCAGTCGATGCGCGTGGCCATGCGCGCGGCGCCGCGCCGGATGTCGATCGATGGGGCGAGGGTGGCCATGGCGGGCCTCCAAAGTAGTTGTACGTGCAATTATTGTGCTGCGGCCCTTTCCCGATTGCAAGCAGTCCGGCCCGCACCCACAATGACCCTCATATGGCACGCCCTCGCAAGGTCCAGGAGCTCGATGAGCCCCACCTCGAAGCCTGGCGCTCCTTCCTTCGCGCTCATGCCCGCCTCACCGAGGTGCTCGAGCACGAACTCAGCCGCGACACCGGCCTCCCCCTCGTCTGGTACGACGTCCTCATCCAGTTGCACCACGCCGGCGGCCGCCTGCGCATGCACGATCTCGCCCGCGCCGTGCTCCTCAGCCGTGCCGGCCTGACGCGCCTCGTCGATCGCATCTCCGCCGCCGGCCTCGTCGAGCGCGAACCCTGCCCCGACGACCGTCGCGGGACCTTCGTGCTGCTTACGGAGAAGGGAGCCGCCCGCCTGCTGGAGGCGCGGCCCGTCCACCACGACGGCATCCAGGAGCATTTCGGACGGCATGTCTCGCTGCGCGAAGCCGCCACCCTGCGCCGCGTCTTCGAACGCGTCCTTCGCCAGGTCGAGCCCTGATCAGCGCCGCCGCGCCGCCTGCCACGAACCCGACGCCCGGCCGCCCCTTCGCCACGAGACGAGCGCACTCCGGATCGCCAGCAACGACCCAGTCCCCACGACCATGAGGACCACCGCCGCGGGCGGCACCCACCATGCCATCGCCCGCCCGTTCGCGGCCCAGAGCGCGCCACCGGTGAACAGCAGCCCGAACGGCACGCCCGCCACAACCGCGACCCACCGCGCCCGCGGCGACGACACCCTCGAGGCCCACGCCGCGATCGCCGGGAACCCCGTCGCGCTGATGTAGATGAGCACGACCGCGATCGCGAACAGCCACCCCTGGTCCATCGCGCCCGCCACGATGTGCAGGACAAAGCTCAGCGCGAAGAGCACCAGCGCCGTGACTTCGCCCCGGATGATGCCGCTGCGGTTCTCGATGCGTGTTCTTCGCATGCGACCAGTGTAGCGATTCGGCGCCCTCGCTGGTTCGGCCCCCTACGCGAGCACGCCCGCCAGGGCCTCGCGCACCACCTCGTCCGGCACGTCGTTGCGCGTGGTTGCGCGGCCGATGCCCTCGAGCAGCACCCACTTGATCCGCCCGGCCCGCACTTTCTTGTCCGAAGCGGTCGCCGCGAGCACGTCCTCGGGGTCGAGCCCGGGCGCGCGGTCCGGCAGGCCGTAGGCCGTGATGAGCCGCTGCTGGCGGGCCAGCTCCTCCGCCGAAAGCAATCCCATCGCCACCGAGATGCGCCCTGCCGCGTGCATGCCGACCGCCACCGCTTCGCCGTGCAGGTACGCCGAGTAGCCCGTCACGGCCTCGATGGCATGGCCGATGGTGTGGCCGTAGTTCAGCAGCGTGCGCCGCCCGGCCTCCTTCTCGTCCTCGGAGACGACTTCGGCCTTGATTGCCACGCTGCGGCCAATGAGCGCGGGCGAGAGCATCGCGAGGGGATCCGTCGCGCCCCGTTCCAGGTCCTCCACCAGCCCCGGATCGAGGATCAGCCCGTGCTTCACCACCTCCGCCCAGCCCGCACGGCGCTGGCGCTCCGGCAGCGTCTTCAGCACCCCGGGATCGATCACCACCGCGCGCGGCTGGGCGAACGCGCCGATGAGGTTCTTGCCCATGGGGTGATCGACGCCTGTCTTCCCGCCCACGGAGGCATCGACCATGCCCAGCAGCGTCGTCGGTACGTGCACGAAGTCGATCCCGCGCAGGGTCGTCGCTGCCGCGAACCCGGCGAGGTCGGTCACCACGCCGCCGCCTACGCACACGACGAAGTCCGACCGCTCCACGCGCTGGCCGAGGAGCCAATCGTGCACCAGCCCGACGGTCGCCATCGTCTTCTGCTCTTCGCCGGCCGGGATCTCGAAACGCGCGGTCTCGAAATCACCCGCTGCGAGCGCGGCCACCGCGCGTTGCCCGAAGAGCGGGCCGACGCCGGTATCCGTCACCACGAAGGCACGCCCGGTGAGCCCCGTTTCGCGGCAGACCGATCCCAGCTGGTCGAGCACGCCCGGTTCGACCACGATGGGGTAGGTCGCGCCGGGAGTCTGCACCGTCGCGGCCACGTGCCAGGTGCCCCGCGCCGCATTTTCGTGGCCGAAGCGGGGCGTGTGCCCGCGCGACTCGGCCCAGAGCCGCACGATCTCCTCCGCCGCCTGTTCCGGCGAAAGGTAGTCCACATCGACGGCGGCATCGGCGAGCTCGTACCAGCGCCGGCGCGCGTCCATCTGCGATTCCAGCCGCGCGAGCGCGTCGCCCGCGAGGAGCGGCCGGTCCGGCGTCGCCGGGTTCTCCGCGAGCCGCGCCGCGGCCCGCGCCGGCGAGACCACCAGCCACACCGTGAAGCCCTGCGCCAGCTCCGCCCGCCCGCCCGGGGTTGTGGGCGCGCCACCTCCCGTGGATACGACGGTGCGATGCCGGCCGATGGCCTCGCGAAGGGCGGCCTGCTCCCGCTCGCGGAAGCGCGCTTCGCCCTCCTCCGTGAACAGCTCGGGGATGGACCGGCCCGCCGCTTCCTCGATGAGCGCGTCCGTATCGGCGAAGGCCCATCCCAGGCGTTTCGCCACCAGCGGCCCGACGGTCGATTTGCCGCTGCCAGAGAGGCCCACCAGCACGATGCACTCCGGGGCCATGGCGCCTATCCCTTCCGCGGCTGGAGCGAGGCGAGGTGCCAGTCATACGCCGCCCGCACGCCGCCCAGGGTGTCGCCCCCGAACTTCTCCAGCCATGCATCCGCGAGCACGATCGCCATCATCGCCTCGGCCACCACCCCCGCCGCGGGCACCACACAGACGTCGCTGCGCTCGTAATGCGCGAGCACCTCCTCGCCCGTGTCGAGGTCGACGGAGGGCAGCGGGTGCGCGAGCGTCGGGATCGGCTTCACGGCGGCGCGCACGATGATGGTCTCGCCGGTGCTCATGCCGCCTTCAATGCCGCCATGGTTGTTCGTGGCGTGCCGCCAGGGCAGGCCCGCCCACTGTTCGCGCGGGAGGATGACGTCGTGGACCTTCGAGCCGCGGCGCTTCGTGCCATCGAAGCCCGCGCCGAATTCGACGCCCTTGAAGGCGTTGATGCTCACGATGGCCTGCGCGATGCGCCCGTCGAGCTTGCGGTCCCAGTGCACGTGGCTGCCGAGCCCCATGGGCACGCCTTCGACGCGCACCTCGACGATGCCGCCGACGGTGTCGCCGTCGGGCTTGGCGGCGTTGATCGCGGCGACCATCGCCTCGCCGGAGGCGCGGTCGGCGCAGCGCACGGGGTCCGCCTCCACGGATTCCCAATCGATGACGTCCGGCAGGTTCGCCTGCACGCCCGCGATGGCGACCGTATGGCTGCGAAACACCACCCCGAATTCGGCCAGCAGCCGCTTCGCCACCGCGCCCACGGCGACACGCGCGGCCGTTTCGCGGGCACTCGCCCGCTCGAGCACGTTGCGGACGTCTTCGAACCCGTACTTGAGCGCGCCCGGGAGGTCGGCGTGGCCGGGGCGCATGCGCGTCACGCGATCGATTTCAACCTCCGGGGAGACGGGCTCGACCGCCATCTTCACCGTCCAGTTCACCCAGTCCCGGTTCTGTACCCACAGCGCGAGCGGCGAACCGAGCGTGAGGCCGTGGCGGACGCCGGCCATGATCTCAGCGTGGTCCTTTTCGATCTTCATGCGGCCGCCGCGGCCGTAGCCGCCCTGCCGGCGCACCAGGTCGGGCTCGATGTCGGCCTCGGTCAGGGGCAGCCCGGCCGGCAGCCCTTCGATCACCATGCTCAGGCCCTTGCCGTGGCTTTCGCCCGCGGTCAGCCAGCGAAACTGTCCCATCACCCTTCTCCTTGCACCCTCCCGGGCGCGGGCAGCCCGCCTTCGATGGGCGGGAGTTCAATCGGCAGGCCCTGTCCCGTCTCGCCGCGGCGGTACACCGTGGCGAAGCGCCCGAGGATCTCCCCGGCCGTCATCGTCTCCCACGCGAGCGTGTCGGCATCGGCACGCGTCGCGTCCGTCGTCAGGATTGGCCGCTGCACGGGCACCCCGCCTTCGCCCCCGAAGGTCGCGTAGACATCGACGCGGACCGCGCTGAGGTGGAGGTTCGGCACATCGTACAGCATCATGTCGGCCACTCTCGCCGCCAGCGCGATCGCCTCATCGAGCGCCGTCGAGACCTGCACGCGCTGGCCGCCCTCAGTCCGGAACTCGCCCTCCGCGGAGGTCGAAACCGTGGCCGTGTCCTCGGTCACCGCCACCAGCTGCACGCCCTGCACCCCCGCCCAGAGGGCCGACGACACGCCCTTCGGCGGCCGCGCCCGCCGCCAGGTCACGAGGGCTTCCTCAATGAGCGCCACAAGGATCGCGGTATCGCCTGAGGCCACGCGCCGCCGCCACGTTCGCTGCTGGAACATCTCGGTGGCGATGGCCCAGCCCGTGCCAAGGAAGATCACCAGCACCACGAGGCTGCCGAGGATGATCACGGCGCACCCCGCGCCGCCAGCGCCTTTCGGGCCGCCGCGAACATCGTCTCCACCGGCGCGTGCACGCCCGTCCAGAGTTCGAAGGCGAGGGCGCCCTGGTAGATGAGCATAGGCAGGCCGCCCAGGGTGCGAACCCCCGCGGCCCGTGCCGCGCGCAGCCAGGCCGTGTCTTCCGGCGCGTAGACGATGTCGACGAAGAGGGCCCCTGCGGCTGCCTGGCCGGGTTCGCACGGCAGCGCGTCCTCCGTCCCCGTTCCGTGCATCCCCAACGATGTGCAGTTCACCACGAGCTCGTACCCGGTGGGCGATGCCGATGCCACCGCTTCGAGGGTCGCGCCCCCGGCGTTGACGTCGTTCGCCAGCCGTACGGCGCGCTCGGACGAGCGGTTCCAGATGGCCACCTTCGCCGCGCGCGCATCGGCCAGGGCGAAGGCGATGCCTCGTGCCGCGCCTCCCGCGCCGAGGAGCAGGCAGCGCCTGCCAGCAGGGTCGAAGGCCGCCTCGTTGCGCAGCGCGGCGACGAAGCCGGGGCCATCGGTGTTGAAGCCGAAGAGCCGCCCTTCGCGGTTGACGATCGTGTTCACGGCGCCCATCCGCGCGGCCTGTCCGCCCAGCTCATCGAGCAGCGGGATGACAGCCTCCTTGTGCGGAATGGTCACGTTCGCGCCGAGGTATTTGGGGTCGCGCAGCGACACGAGCCGCCCCGCGAGCGCCTCGGCGGGGGTGTCCCAGCGCTCGTAGCGCGCATCCAGGCCGCATGCTTCGAAGGCAGCCTGCTGGAACGCCGGCGAAAGCGAATGCCCCACCGGGTGCCCGATGATCCCCGCGAGCCTCATGGCGTTCCCACCCGCGCGATGTTCGCCAGGTGCTCGGCCTCCGTCTCTGCGAAGACGTGCGACCCGTCGGCCTTCTTCGCGTCCGCCACGAAGTAGTACATCTTCGTCGCCGTGGCGTGGGCGACGGCCTCGATCGAGGCGAGCCCGGGGTTCGTGATCGGCCCCGGCGGCAGCCCGAAGGCCAGCCGCGTGTTGTACGGCGAGGGGTTCTTGAGGTCCTCCGCCGTCAGCTCCTTCTTCCACCAGCCGTACTTCTCCACGCTCGCCGGGGAGAGGGCGACCGCGAACTGGACCGTCGGGTCCGCGCCGATCTGGTCGTTGGCGGCGATGCGGTTCAGGAAGACCCCGGCGATCAACGGCCGCTCCGATGCCACGGCCGCCTCGCGTTCCACGATCGCGGCGAGGGTGAGGGCCTGGTGGGGGTTGAGCCCCTTCGCCCCCGCCGCCGCCACGAGCTCGGCCGTGAACCGCCGGTCGAAGGTCGCGATCATCTTGTCCACCAACTGCGCGGCCGTGCTCCCCACCGGCATGATGTAGGTATCGGGGAAGAGGTAACCCTGCTTCGTCGCGTCGGCCGGCGCCGTGGCGGCGAAGCGGTCCGGGAGCTTCGCGGCTGCCACGGCCTGCATGAACTGCGCGCGCGGCCCGAAGCCCGCCTTCTCGGCGATGACCGCCATCTCCTCCGTGCGGATGCCTTCGGGGAAGGTGACGCGGAGCACGGGGACGGCCTGCTTCACGGTCACCGCCTCGATGGCGGCGGCCACGGCCATGTGCTTGTTGAGGACATAATCCCCGGTGCTGAGCTTGCTCTGCAGGCCCATGAGCTTCACCAGCAGCGCGAACTGGTCGCCCGAGCGCACGACTTCGAGCTTTTCGAGGTCCTTGCCGATGTCCTTCGCCGAACGCCCTTCGGGGAGGGTGTAGCCCACCTGCTCGCCCACGGGCGCGGCCTCGGGCCCCCGGGGGAGGCTTTTGAGCGCGGACGAGGGCGTTTTCGCGATGAACCCGCTGGCGGCAAGCACGATCACGACCGTGATCACCGCGCCGGCGATGGCCAGGATCCGCGAGGCGCGTTCGCGGCTCACCGGTGCGCGCCCCGGCGGGCGTCGAGCACCGCCTGCAGCACCACCGCCGCCGCCGCCGAATCCAGTGACCCGTCGCGCCGCTTTCCCTGGCCGGCGCCGGCGCGGGCCGCTTCCTTGCTCGAAAGCCGTTCGTCCCACGGCGTCACCGGCACATGCACCAGCGCCCGCAGCCCGAGCGCGAAGGCCCGCGCGCTGCGCGTCTGCTCGGATTCGCCGCCTGCCATGGTCAGCGGCAGGCCGACCACGATCTCGGTCACGCGCTCGTCCGCGGCGAGGCGCACCGCCGCCGCGATCGCCGCCTCGCGCGTGCTGGCGACGATTGCCGGGCGGGGGTGCGCGAACATGCCCAGCTCATCGCTGATCGCGACGCCCGTGCGCCGTTCGCCCGGGTCAAGGGCGAGGATTCGCGGGTGCGGTGGCGGCGGTGGTGGGGGTTGGGACTGCGGCATTGGCGGTGGCGGGTGCGCTGCTCCCCCGGGGCTCCTCCGCGGATTCCCGCAGGGTCACCGAAATGCGGAACCCGAATCGCGGAACCCACGGCGCCCATGACGGCGTGACGCGGACCTTCGCCTCCTGAATACCATACCGCTCCGCGAGGGTCGATTTCGCGCTTTCTGCCCCCTTGCCCTTCACCGCCTCCCGCACCGCCGCGTGCGTCACCCCCCGCGCGAACTGCCCTGAAACCTCCAGCGACGTCCGCACCGTGTTGTCGTCGGCGTTGATCTGGCGCGCGCCCGTTTCCCTCGCGCGCACCGTGCCCGGCAGCAGCTCGCCCGCGCCCTGGCCCTCAAGCAGCACCGCCTCCGCCAGCCGGCGGACGACATCGGCCGGCACCGCCAGCGCGCTCACCGTCACGTCCACATCCATCAGCAGCATCTCGGCGGGCATCCCCACTGCAGGCGAAGGCTCCTTCGCCGCGACCGTGGTGCTTGCCGTTCCCACGAAGACGGCGTCGTTCGGCCGCGCGGCCACCACCCTCGACCGCAGGACGTCGGTCTTGTCCAGGCCGTTCGCGATCGCCCGGATGGCGATGACATCGGCGGCGTCCACGGCCTTGCGCTCCTCGTCGGCTCCGCCCGCGGCGGGCGCGGCGTTCGTCACGGCGAGCGCGCCGAACCTGGCCTCCTGCCATGCGGTGATGGCGCCGGCCGGCACGTTCCCCTTCGACCCCGGGCGCGCGGCCGTGGCCTGCACGGCAATGGCCCCGCCCGCCGGCACGGTTGTCTCGGCGTCGGTCTCGAACGGCTGGCTATCGGGCGCGGCGAGCAGGACCGTCCCCGCTGGCAGGGTCACGGCCTGGGCCCCCGGGTTCGTGATCGAAACGCCCACGCGCGCGGACACCGTCCCCACGAACACTCTCCCCGTCGCCGGGACGGCCAGGGTTACCCGTTGGGTTTCCGTGACGGTGCGTGCCGGGAGCTCGCGTTTGGCGAAGTCCGCATCCTTGCGCCCCGGGGAGGCCGTGACCTGGATGGTCCGCGTGAGCGTCTCCGCGGGGGGCACGGCCTCGACCCTGGCCGAGGGCGCGACCGTCGCCGCGAGGGCAAGGAATGCGCCAGCGACCAGCACCAGCACGAGCACCTGCAGCGCCCCGCCGAGCGCGGGGAGGTAGATGCGCGCCCTCCCGGCGCCGAGGGAACGCCGTCCCGCCGAATCCCAGCGGATGCCCTCGGGCTTGCGCGCGACGGGGAGGCGGGCCATGCGCGCCCGGCTCTTCAGCGACCCGCTGCGGGTGGCGATCGCCACCACTTTGCCGCTGTCCTCGGCGTGCCGTGCCAGCCGCCGGATGCCCAGCTCGGTGCTGAGCTGCCGGTTCCCCCGGGGGGCGTGCACCACGACGGCGAACGTCGGCGCGGTATCGACGCGGCCGCAAATCGCGGCGACGTCGTCGCGCGGCTCGACCAGGATCACGCTCGCGAGGCCTTCCTCCAGCAGCTCCTCCCCGTCGCCGTCCTGGCGTTCGTCGGAGGGGTCGTACTCGGGGGGCAGGTCGCTCACTGGCTCCTCCTGGCTGGCTAGCTCCTGGCGGTGCTCCGTTCGAGCGCTTCGCTGGCGGCGCGGCGCCCGGCCGCGAGGGCCGCATCGATGAGCGAGGCGTCCTTCGCACCGGCCTGGGCCCCCGGGTTCGTGATGGAAACGCCCACGCGCGCGGACACCGTCCCCACGAGCACCTTGCCCGTCGCCGGGACGGCAAGCGTCACCCGCT
>JAYRRO010000207.1:0-3034 GCA_041910095.1 Dehalococcoidia bacterium | reverse complement strand
GGGAGTGCGCGCATGAACGTCGGACTGATGGTCGAAGGCCAGAACGGGCTCACGTGGGAGCGCTGGAGCCACATCCTCGCGCTCGCGGAACGACTCCACTTCCCGAGCGTCTTCCGCTCCGACCACTACTTCATCGGCCCCCAGCAGGATTCGCTCGAGGCGTACCTTTCGTTCGCCATTGCCGCCAAAGAGACGAGCACGATCCGCTTCGGCCCGCTCGTTTCGCCCGTGACGTTCCGTTCGCCCGTGGACCAGGCGCGCATGGCCGCGCAGATCGATGTGCTCAGCGGCGGCCGCTTCGTGATGGGCATGGGCGCGGGCTGGAACGAGGCCGAGCACAAGGCCTACGGCATCCCCTTCCCGCCACTCAAGGAGCGCTTCGACCGCCTGGAGGAGTCGATCAACGTCCACCGCGCGCTCTGGACCTCGAACGACGCGCGCGTGGACGGCCGTTACTACAGCGTCGCGGGCGCGAACTGCCTCCCGCAGCCCGCAGCCGGGCGTCCGCCGCTCCTCATCGGCGGCGGTGGCGAAAAGCGCACCCTGCGGCTCGTGGCCCGCTACGCGGACGAGTGGAACTCCGTGAACGTCGACCTTGAGACGTACCGCCGTAAGACGGAGGTTCTCGAACGTCACTGCGAAGCCGAGGGCCGTGACCCCGCCACCATCCGCCGGTCGATGATGGTCTTCGCCGTCGTCGGGCCGGATGAGGCGTCGCTGCATGCGGGTGCGCGGCGGATTATGAGCATGCGCGGCATGCCCGCCGATGCCGACCCGCGGGCCTTCATGGAGACCCTGCGCGCCCGCGGCATCGCGGGCACCACCGGCCAGGTGGTGGAGCAGCTCGGCCGCCTGGCCGAGGAGGGGCTCCAGGAGATCATGTTCCAGCACTTCAACTTCGATTCCGACCTCGTGCCGGAATACCTCGCGGCCGAGATCGCACCGAGGGTGAAGGACCTCTAGCCGACCGGGCCCTCGCCGGAGGGCGGCAGCTGCCGCCCCATGAGGTAGAACGGCGCGCCGCCCGTGCTGAAGACGACCCGCGCCAGCTCTTCGAAGCCGAGCCGCCGGTAAAGCTCGTGCGCGCGGCCGTCGCAGCGGGCGCTGAGGACGGCCGTGTGCTCCTCCCGCCCGGCGACGAGCGATTCCACGAGCAGCGTGCCGATGCCCTCGCCCTGCCGCGCCGGCGCCACCGCGACCTCGACCACCTCCAGGCTGCGCACGAGCCACCGGCGGTAGGCGTTCGCGGGGATTCGTTTGCGCACTTCGTCGTGCCACCACTGGCCGGGCGCGCTGCTGTACGCGTACGTCATCCCCACGACGTCGTCGCCATCCATGGCGACGATGGCCTTGAACCCGGGACGGCGGCCATGCTCCCCGAGCAGGCGCATGCGGACCTCATGCCCACGGTCGTCGTCGAAGTAGGGCGCCCCGGCAAAGGCATCCGCGTACACGTCCAAAGCCCCCTCGAAGAGGGGGCCCTGGAGTGGCATCGGTTCGATGCGAACGGTCATCCGCGATACTGCGTCTTGTTCCCCATGCGGTCCTTGTTGAGCCGCTTGTTCAGGTGCAGGCCATCGAGCAGGAACTCGAGGCCCGCCGCGATCTCCGCCGGGCTGCCCGTCGCGCCCAGCTTCTCGAGCGCGGGCATCACCCCCTCGACCTGCCGGGCCAGCGCTACCTCATCCGCGCTCGGCGTCATGTCGCCCACTTCGGCCGCGAAGCCGGACTTGAAGCGCGTGACGACGGGCTCAAGTTCGCCCAGGTTGAAGCAGCGATTAAACACGGCGACCACCGCGCCCTGCAGCAGCTTCTCGATGATCTGGTCCTCGCGGCCATCCTCGACGGTTTCGAACTCGACCTTGCCGCTGAGCGTCGGCACCACGTAGGGCAGGTCGCTGACGCGCGGGACGACGGTGTCCTCGCCGGTGATGATGGCGCGGCGCAGCGCGTTCGCGAGCATGCTCTCGTAGTTCGCGATGCTCGCGCGCACCGATACGCCCGACCGCTGGTTCACATCCGGGCTGCGCCGTGCGAGCCGGCTGATCTCCGCGATGACTTCCTTCATATAGGCGGGCACCGCCACCTTGAAGTCCGCCGGCACGGGGTGGTGCTCGGCGTCCATGATGTCGATCTCGTGCTCGATCTTGATCGGGTAGTGCGTCCGCACCTGCGCGCCGTAGCGGTCCTTCAGCGGCGTGATGATGCGGCCGCGGTTCGTGTAGTCCTCCGGGTTCGCGCTCGCCACGACGAAGACATCGAGCGCGAGGCGGATGCGGTAGCCCCGGATCTGCACGTCGCGCTCTTCCATGATGTTCAGCAGTCCGACCTGGATCCGCTCGGCGAGGTCCGGCAGCTCATTGATGCAGAAGATGCCGCGGTTCGTTCGCGGGATGAGCCCGTAGTGGATCGTCAGCTCATCCGAAAGGTACTTGCCCTCCGCGACCTTGATCGGATCGACCTCGCCGATCAGGTCGGCGATGGTGATGTCCGGGGTGGCGAGCTTCTCGCCGTAGCGCTGGTCCCGGCTGAGCCACTCGAGCTCGGCGCTGTCACCCATCTCGGCGAGGATGTCGCGCCCCTGCCGCGTGATCGGATGGTACGGGTCCTCGGGGATTTCGCAGCCCTTGAGCACGGGCGTCTCGTCGTCGAGCAGCGAAATGAGCGAACGGATCATGCGGGACTTCGCCTGGCCGCGTTCGCCCAGGAAGATGATGTCCTGCCCGGCGAGGATGGCGTTGACGATGTGGGGGATGACCGTTTCCTCGTAGCCGTGGACGCCGGGGAAGAGCGATTCGCCCTTGCGGATCTTGGCGATGAGGTTCTTGCGCATCTCCTCACGCACGGGGAGGACCTTGTAGCCCGAAGCCTTCAACTCGCCGACTGTGCGCGGCCGTTCAGCAGTAGTCACGGTGTACCTCTTCCTCCTCCCGGGGCCGTGGAGGCCCTGCGGGACCGCGAGCTGGAAGGAGGGAGGCACCTGCGCGCCGCCAAACCCGTCCATTGCCCGGGAAACCATCGCCGCCCGAGTGGG
>JAYRRO010000206.1:0-5562 GCA_041910095.1 Dehalococcoidia bacterium | reverse complement strand
GTGGCCTCGCTGCCGAAGGAGCAGCTCATGGCGGGCCGGGGATGGCAGGGACCTTCGGGCAGGCTATTCGCTGTTAGCTCTTCGCTGATAGGACGCGAAAAGGCGCCGGTTTCCCGGCGCGTTTTCGCATGCCCGAATCGCCCCAAGAGCTGAGAGCCAATAGCTAATAGCTTCCTAGTACGGTCCCATCATCGGGCCGCCGCCATCGACCTGGATGCGCTGGCCGGTGACGTAGGTGGAGCGATCGCTGACGAGGTAGCGCACGGCGTCGGCGATCTCCTCGGGCTGGCAGACGTGGCCGAAGGGCATCTTGGAGTCGAGTTCGCGCAGGTTCTCGCGGCTTTGGGTGCCGCGCGTGGCGCGCGCGAGGCGGATGCCCATCTGCGTCTCGGTGAGCCCGGGCGCGACGATGTTGACGTGGATGCCGTTGCGGCGCTCTTCCTTCGCCAGCGTGTAGGCGAGGGCTTCCAGCGCGCCTTTGCCCATGTTGTAGGGCGAGCCGTTCGGGCCGAAGGACGAAGCGGCCACGGACGAGATCATGATGATGTCGCCGCGCTCCTGGGCGCGCATGGAATCGAGCACGAGCTGCGACATGTAGAAGGAGCCGAAGGCGTGCGTGCGGACGACTCGCTCCACCTCGGCGGGGTCGGTATCGCGGACGGACTGGCCGCGGCTGGCGATGCCGGCGTTGTTGACGAGGATGTCGATCTTGCCGAAGTCGGCGAGGACGGCTTCGACCATCGCCTGGTCTTCTTCGTAGACCTCGACGGATGCCTGGTAGGCCTTCGCCCGGCCGCCGAGCGCGACGATCGCGTCGACCGTTGCGCGAGCGGACTCCTCGTCGCGGGTGTAGTTGACGGCGATGGCGGCGCCGTCCTCGGCGAGGCCGATGGAGATGGCACGGCCGATACCGCGGCCGCCGCCGGTGACGAGCGCGACGCGCCCAGAAAGTGACATGTGAACCCCCTGCGTGTGCGCCGGATGTGACGGCGGCACCGCGACCGGATTCTACAGGGACGGCGGCTTGCGCGGACTTCAGGCTTCCGCCGGCGGTGGGAGGGGACGGGCACCGATGGCGGCCATGGCGTCGCGTTGGAGGATCGCCATGGTGAGGTCGCCGCGAGTCTTTTCGAGGATGCCGCGCGTCTGGTCGGTGGTGCGGCGGAGGTTGCCGGTCATGGCATCGGGGAAGTCGATGGTGACGAGGACGGCGTAGATGTCATCCATGGCGGCGAGGATCGCTTCGCAGCCCTCGTACGTCCCGGCACGGAGGCGGTCGAGGAGGTAGCGGCGGAGTTCGCCGACGGCCTCAGCGATGCCGTTGAGGTAGGCGGCGTACTCGACGCCGAGTTCCTCGGGCGTGGGCAGGCGGCCTTCGCCGAGAAGCGCGAATGTGGCGCTGGCTTCGGCGAACTCCTTCTGCGCGTCGTGGAGGAAGCCGGCGTATTGGATATCCGGGTGGCCGCGAAGGGCGCGAAGAGCGTCGTCGCGGATGGCGCGGGCCTCAGCAAGGAGCGTGCCCGCACGGTCGAGGTCGTGGCGGTGGACGGCGCGGATGGCATTGGCGCTCATGCGGATGAGGCTGCGGCTTGCCGTGAGCGCGGTTTCGCGGGCTGCGTTCTTCGCGGCGAAGTGATCGAGGATGCGGGGGACAATCGCTTCCAGCGCGGAGGTGTCCGGGGTCACCGGGCTAGAGGTCCTTCACGGGGTCCGGGAATTCGCCGTCCCGAGCGGCGTCGATCATCTCGCGGGCGCCCTCGGGTAGGTCGAGGCCGTACTCATCGAAGCGCTTTTCGACCCAGCTGCCGATCTGGCGGGGGTCGCGGTAGGCGTCCGGGTCGTTCGAATCCTGCGGGTCGCCGTACTTGTCGATGATGTCGGCGCGGCTATAGGTGCGGCCGAACTTGGACATCATGCGGCTGGTCTTGGCGCTGCCGCAGTGCTCGCAGTTGACGGTGGAGACGGTATCGATCTTGCGGGTGAAGTAGTTCGTGATGCGGGAGCACTCCGCGCAGCGGAACTCGTAGATAGGCATGCGCTCATGGTACCGAGGGGCCGCCTCGAACGGTAGGCGATCGACAGGGGCGGCGGAAACGGGAAGAATCGCGGCGTGGCAGCCAGCGGCGGAGTCGCGATCCCCGGCCTTCGCCCGGCGGCACTGGTGGTGCTGTGCGGGACGGTGTTCCTCTCGGTGATGAATGCCTCGATGAGCTCCCTCGCGCTGCCCGACATCCAGGCCGATTTCGCGGTCCCAGCGGATGACCTCTCGTGGGTGGTGACGGCGTATCTCATCCCCTTCGCGAGCGGGACGGTGGTCTGGGGACGGCTGGCGGACATGTTCGGAACGAAACGGCTGTATGTGGCCGGGCTCGCGGCCTTCGCGATCGCGTCGGTTGGGGTGGCGGCGGCGCCGGGCTTCTGGCAGATCGTGGGTGCGCGGGTCATCCAGGGCGCGAGCGGCACGGTGATCCCGTCGATTTCGATGGCAACGATCGTGAAGACGACGACGCCCGAGACGCGTGGCCGCGCGATTGGGGCGACGGTGGTGGCGGTGGGCGTGGGCTTCGGGCTGGGGCCCCTCGTGGGTGGGACGCTGACGGATGCGTTCGGATGGCGGGGTCCGTTCCTGGCGACCGGGCTGGCGGTCGCGGCGTTCTGGCCCGTCGCCGCATCGATCGTCCCGAACGTGCCGGGCGCCCCCGGTCAGCGGTTCGATGCGGCCGGCGTGGCGCTCATGTTCGGGGCGGTGACGGGCACGATCGTGGCACTCAACCGTTTGCCCGCGAACCCGGGGAGCGGGATCGGTCCCGCCGGCGCGGGCGTCGCGCTGGCGCTGTGGCCCCTGGCCGTGCTGCGCGTGCGCCGCGCCGCCGACCCGTTCATCGCGCGCGAGGTGGCGGTGGCGGGACGGTTCTGGGGGCTTTCGGCCATTGGGGCGATGACGCAGGGCGGGCACTTCGCCGTGCTCGTGCTGGTGCCGCTGTTGCTGACGCACTATCACGGGATGAGCACCATCGAGGTCGGGCTCACGCTTCTGCCTGGCGCGGTCGCGATCGGGGCGTTTGGGATGGCGGGCGGAAGCCTCGTCAACCGGCTCGGCACGCGGCGGCTGCTCGTGGCGGGCACGGGCTGCATGCTCGCGGCTGGCGGCCTGTTCGATGCGGCCGCCACGGGCTGGACGCCGTGGGCGATCGGCGGGCTGTACATCGCGCTGGCGGCGGGCTACGGAATGGTGAATGCGAGCGTGGTGAACGCGGCCACCGCCCAATTCCCGGAACGGCTCGCGGGCGTGGCCACGGGGACTTACAACCTCGTGTACTTCATGGGAGGCGCCGTGAGCGTTGCCATCGCGGGGGCGATCCTCCGTAACCGGGAGAGCGCGAGCGATGCCTGGAACCCGGTCTACCGGGGGCACGCGCCGGCCTATAGCGATGCGATGACGGTGGTCCTCGCCTACGCGCTCGCCGGCATCGTTCTCGCGCTGCTGGTCACGCGGCCCGCGGCGAACGGCGGCGCCTGACTACGGGGCCGGCGCCGCGAGGCGTGCGAGCGCGGCATCGAGGTCCGCGGTGGTGCGCACCTCTCGCATGATGGCGAGGAAGGCGCCTACATCCTTCGTGCGCTCCCAGACCTGGTCCACCTTGGGACCGATGGGGTTGGACGAGGCGGAGCTCGCGGCGTAGGTGCCGTAGAAGGCGAAATAAGCCTGGTTGAGGCGGCGAATGGGGATGCCGTGATCGTTGAAGAAGCGGCGGCGTTCGTCCATGGTCCGTTCCGCGCCCGCGACATCCCCTGCCGCGAGCAGGCCATCCACTTCGAGGCGGAGCCGGCGCATCTCGGCGTTGAAATCGATGTCCGGGGCCCTGGCGGCAGGTGGTGCGGTTCCATCGGCGCCCCGGGAAAGCTCAACCGGGTGCGCTTCGCGGATGAGATTGGCGATTTCGCGGCCGGCGAGGTCGGCGGTGGTTTCGTTCAGGGTCTCGGCGTCGCCGCCTTTGCCCCACTGTTCGCCGAGCGGGAAGAAGGCGAGGTAGTGGTGCACCCATTCGTGCGACGCGGTCTCGATCAGGGCGTCGTAGGAGCGGTCGTCGCGGACGATGGCGGGATAGGCGGCGATGCCCCCGATCGAGACAACGATGGAGACGGTGTCGCGCGAGTCGGTCTCGGCCTCGATCTCTTCGATGTCGCGGAGGGTCAGGTCGTTCTTGAGGAGGGTGTCACCGTCGCGGTCGATGCGGTTCCGGGGGGAGCGCACGAGGAGGCGGGGCGGGTTCGTCAGTTCGAAATCCACCGGCGGCCAGACGAAATCCACGCCGCGGAACAGCGGGAGCGCACGCGTGAGCCCGGCGCCGGCGACGGCTTCGCGAATGCGGGCTTCGACGAGGCGTTCGACGTCGTTTTCGTAGGTCGCGCGTTCGTTGGTGAGGGCGTCGAGGAGGGCGAGGTCCGGCGATTCGGCGTTGGAAGCGGCGCGGATGGCGCTGGTGAGACGGAAGTACTCGCTGATGGCACGGTCCGCGCTGGCGCCCTCAGGGTCGGGGCCGATGCCCGCGCGAGAGAAGACGTTGTCGAGAAGCGTATCGGCCTGCCAGCGCCAGAGGTGGTATTCATAGCCGGCCAGTTCGCCGCGGGGGAAGAACGTACTGAAGGCGAAGCCGCCGGCGATGCCGATGATGGCGGCCGCGATGATCACCAGGCCAAACGCCTGCGGCCGCCAGGGTGAGGCCTCGACGGTGGCGGCGGCTGGGGCGATCGCGAGGCGGGCCATCGCCTGGGAGCATACGGGAGGGGCGCCAAAGCGGGCGTAAGCGGTCTCAGTGGCGCGGCGTACCGGGTCGATTCACGGGATTCGGGGGTTCGCCGCCGGCGAGCACGGCGATGATGTTCGCCGCGGCCATCTCGGCCATGCGCGCGCGCGTCGCGTGGCTGGCGCTGGCGATGTGCGGCGTGATCACGACATTCGGTAACGAGAAGAGCGGGTTGTCGACGGGCAGCGGCTCCGGGTCGGTGACATCGAGCGCGGCGCCGCCGATGCGGCCCTCGCGGAGGGCACCGATGAGGGCGCCCTGGTCGACGACCTGGCCGCGCGCGGTGTTCACGAGGATGGCGGTGGGCTTCATGGCGGCCAGCTCGGCGGCGCCGATGAGGCCGCGCGTCTCGGCCGTGAGCGGCGTGTGCAGCGAAACGAAGTCGGAGCGCGCGAGCAGGCCGGCGAGGGGCACACGCTCGATGGAGAGTTCGCGCTCGGCCTGCGGCTTCGCGGACCGGGACGTGTGCAGGAGCTTCATGCCGAAGCCCGTGCCACGACGCGCCATGGCCGTGCCGATTTCGCCCAGCCCCACGATACCGAGGGTGGCGCCGTGGACATCCCGGCCGAGGAAGCCGGTGGGGGACCAGGTGCGCCAGCCGCCGCCGCGGGTATCGCGGTCGCTGAGGGCGACATGACGGGCGGCGGCCATGAGGAGCGCGAAGGCGTGATCGGCGGTGGTTTCGGCGAGCACGCCGGGAGTGTTCGTGACCCAGACGCCGAGCTCGGCGGCGGCGCGCGGGTCGATGTTGTCG
>JAYRRO010000205.1:0-3056 GCA_041910095.1 Dehalococcoidia bacterium | reverse complement strand
GTCCGCGATGCCGCCGGCGCCATCACCGCCGTCGCCAGCATCGCCCGGGACGTCGGCGAGCAGCGCCGCCAGCGCGAACAGATCGCCGCCCTCAATCGCGAGCTCGAGCTGCGCCTCACCGACCTCGAAAAGGCCATGGCCGTCAAGGACGAGTTCCTTGGCAGCGTCTCCCACGAGCTGCGTACCCCGCTGACCTCCCTCGTCGGCCTCGTCCACATGCTCCACGAACGCGGCGAGCTCGTGGACCGCGAATCCCGCCGCGAGGCCATCGATCAGCTTGCCCTCGATGCCGCCCGCCTCCAGCAGATCATCGAGAACATGCTCATCCTCGCCCGGCTCGACCACACCACTTTCGAAGCCGAGCCGCTCCTGGTGCAGCGCGTCGCGCCGCCCGTCATCGCGGCCCACCGCCGCCGCTTCCCCACGCGCCAGCTGGTCGAGGACTTCCCCGCGGATCTCCCCGTCGTGCTCGCGCAGCGCACCTGGGTCGACCAGGTCCTGACGAACCTCCTCTCGAACGCGCAGAAATACACCCCGGACGATGCCCCCGTACGCATCGAAGCGGTCCAGCGCGAGACCGACGTCGAGATCCGCGTGCTCGACCACGGACCTGGCCTCACCGAAGAGGAGGGGCGCCGCATCTTCGAGCCCTTCACCCGCCTTCCCCGCGACCGCTACCGCGGGCCCGGTTCCGGGCTTGGGCTCGCCGTCTGCCGGAGGCTCGTCGAACTCATGGGCTGCACCATCGATGCCGGGCTGCGCCCCGGCGGCGGCGCCATGTTCCGCTTCCGCCTGCCAATCGCAGGCGACGACGGGACCCTGGAATAGCGTTTCGGCGCGGAAGGTGAACTCGCGGTGAAATCGGCGTAACCTGCCGCCGCTGGCCCGGCACTTTCTCGCACGCTCCCGCCATAGTCAGGTCAGCACCCCTGGAAAGGGATTGGCCTCATGGACGAACAACCTCGCCCCGGACTCTTCGAACGAAGGTCCACCCGCCGTGCGCTGTTGGCGGGCAGCGCCACCGCCGCCGCCGCCGGCGCGGCCGTCGCCGTCGCCGGCTTCGCCACCCACTCCGGCGGCGACTCGAACGATGCCAAAGCGAGCAACGGAGAAACCGAAGCGCCAACGCCCGCACCCGCCATCGACCTCAGCAAGGTCCCCATCGCGGACCCGCGCCGACGCGCCGCGCATCTCCTCCGGCGCGCCGGCTTCGGCGGCACCGCCGCCGAGATCGACACCTTCGCCGCCCTCTCCCGCGAAGAGGCCGCCGACCGCCTGCTCAACTACGAGACGGTCGATAACAGCGCCCTCGATGCCCGCCTGGCGCGGATGAACCTGAACCTGAGGAAGGCCGCGACGCCGCCCCCGGGCCAGGGGAACATCAACGGCGACATGCAGCGCTGGTGGATGGCCCGCATGGCCTACACCGCCCGCCCCCTCGAAGAGCGCATGACCCTCATCTGGCATGGGCTCCTCACGTCGCAGCTCAGCAAGATCAACGGCGAACGCGCCAAACTCATGGTCCTCCAGAACGAGCTCTTCCGCGCCCACGCCCTCGGCCGCTATGACGACCTCCTCCAGGCCGTGTCGAAAGACACCGCCATGCTCATTTATCTCGATACCGACCAGAGCACGAAGGAACACCCGAACGAAAACTACGCCCGCGAACTCATGGAGCTCTTCTCCATGGGCGTCGGCAACTACACCGAGGACGACGTCCGCGAAAGCGCCCGCGCCTTCACCGGTTGGCGATTCACCCCGCCCGATGCCGGACGCCCGAACGTCGCCGGCCTGAGCCAGGCCGAGTTGCGCGAAATCCGCACCCAGGCCATCGCCGATTGGGAGCCGCGCTTCATCGTCAATGCCCGCCTCCACGACACCGGCATCAAGAGCTTCCTCGGCCGCCGCGGCAATTTCAGCGGCGAGGACATCGTCGCCATCATCATGGAGCAGCCCGCGACGGCGAAGTTCATCACCCGCCGCCTCTTCACCGAGTTCGCCAACTTCAACCCCTCGGACGAGACCCTCGCCCGCCTGGTCGACGTCTGGAACAGCAGCGCCCACTCCGTCCGCGATGTCGTCCGCGCCATCCTGGTCAGCGACGAGTTCTACTCCGAAGCCTCCTACCGCGGCTTCGTGCGCAGCCCCATCGAGTTCATGATCGGCATGGTCCGCGCCCTCGAGATCGATACCGACTTCCGGCCCATGCTACGCACCCCCGGGCGCCAGGGCGGCCAGGGCGCCGGCGGCCTCATGGGCCAGGTCCTGTTCGAGCCGCCCAGCGTCGCCGGCTGGGCCGGGGGCGCGAACTGGCTCAGCTCCAGCACCTTCTTCGCCCGCGTGAACTTCCTCGATAGCTTCCTCTTCACCCAGAACGGCCGCGCGAACCCCATCCCCGCGCTCGTCGCCGCCACCACCGCCGAGGAGTGCGTCGATCGCACCCTCGACCGCCTGGTCGATGGCAACGTCACGCCGGCGGCCCGCGATGCCCTCGTCGCCTATGCCCGCGGCATCACCAATGCGCAGCTCCGCGCCGCCGGCGTCGCCTATCTCGTGCTCGGCAGCCCCGAGTACCAGCTCGTCTGAATCGCGCCTCCGCGAAAGGAGAACAGCCATGATCTCGCGCAGGGATTTCGTGAAGGGCGGCGTCGCCCTTGTCTCCATCGGCACCACCGCCCAGTCGCTTCTTAAGGGCGCCGTCGCCTTCGCCGCCCAGAATCCCGCGGCCGTCAACGCCGCCGCCAACGGCAAGGTCCTCGTTCTCGTGCAGATGGCGGGCGGAAACGATGGCCTCAACACCGTCGTTCCCTACACCGACGCGACCTACCGCTCCGCCCGCCCGAAGCTCGCCATCCCCGAAGGCCAGGCCCTCCCCCTCGCCGAAGGCTTCGGCCTCCATCCGATCATGACCGGCTTCAAGGGCCTCTGGGACAGCGGCCGCCTCGCCGTCGTGCGCGGCGTCGGCTATCCCAACCAGAACTACAGCCACTTCAAGTCCATGGCCATCTGGCAGGCCGGCGATCCCGACCTCGCCATGTACGACGGCTGGCTTGGCC
>JAYRRO010000204.1:0-4840 GCA_041910095.1 Dehalococcoidia bacterium | reverse complement strand
CTGGCGAGCCCGTGCTCCCGCCGCCGCCACCCTCATGGGCGACCGGCGCCACCGTGCCCTCGACGGCTACTCCGCCGCCGCCCGCGGCCTGGGCCACTCCGGTCGAGACGCTCGCCATCGCCGCACCCGCCACCGCCGGCAGCGGCGACGTCGACACGGGCACCGCCTGGCCGGGCCCGGAGGTCGAACCCGCCATCCCGGCCGCCGGCGCGGTGGCTCCCGAACCCTACCCGGCCCGCTTCGAGGTCGAATACCCCGAAAGCCTCAACCGCCTGACGACCTTCTTCCGCGGCATCCTCGTTCTGCCCGCGCTCATCCTTACGTACCCGCTGTCGTTCGTGCTCTACGCCACCGTGCCCTTCGGCTGGCTGACCGTGTTCCTGCGCCGCTCCTACCCGGGCTGGCTCTTCGCCGCGAACACCGGCATCTTCGGCTTCACCGCACGCACGCACTCCTACGCGCTCCTGCTCACCGACCGCTATCCCTCCTTCAGTGCCGCGGGGAGCCCGGTGCAGCTCGCCTTCGCACCACCGCCTTTGGGGCGGCTGAGCCGCTGGCGCGTCCTCTTCTGGAAGCTCGTCCTCCTGCTCCCGAACCTGTTCGTGCTTCAGATCCTGTTCTTCTGCGTCTTCGTGGTGAGCGTAATGGCGTGGTTCGCGGTGCTCTTCACCGGGCGTTACCCGCGCGGCCTCTTCGGCTTCGTCACCGGCGCCGGCCGCTGGTATTACCGTGCCGCCGGGTACTTCCTGTCCTTCAACGACCGCTACCCGCCCTACGCCCTCTCCCCCGATGCCGGCCCGGCGAGTCGCGGAACGGTGATGATCTCGGGCATCATCGGCGCGCTCATGGCCGGCGGCCTCGCCGCGGCCATCGGCACCGTCGCCTACCTCGATAGCGGCGGGCAGGACCAGGACGTCAATTACGCCGACCTCGCCGCGGGCCGCGCCAACCTCGCCACCATCTACTCCGGCGCCGCGGAGACCACCGACTTCAGCGTCCGCCTCCTGCGCGCCTACGACCCCGGCCAGGAGCTCATCCGCGTGCTCGAACCGCCCGCCGGCACGCGCGTGGCCGTCCTCGATTGGCTGGTGGAGAACAGCGGCTTCGATGATGAGCTGCTGGAGGATGGCATCGCCCGCCTCACCTACGAGGCGGCCGGCGAACGCCACTCGGTGCGCGCGGAGCTCATCACCGCCGGCGGCCATGTCGCCCCCGTGGTCGTCGAATCCGAGACGCAGGTGCGCATGCGCGCCGTGTTCATCATCCCTCGCGAGGCAAAACCCGTGAGCCTCCGCCTCGAACCGCCCTGGGATTCGCTCGGCGGCATCACCTACCACTTCCGCTGACCCGGCACAGGCACTGGGCGGTGGGCACCCGCTACGGGATACTGCCCCCATGACCGGATTCCGCATCCCATTCTTCCGGCCTTCCGTCGGCGAAGGCGAAATCGCCGCCGTCACCGAATGCCTGCGCAGCGGCTGGCTCACCACCGGCCCCAACGTGAACGCCCTCGAAGCCGAACTCGCCGCTTACACCGGCGCACCCCACGTGAACGCCGTCAATTCGGCCACCGCCGCGCTCCATCTCGCGCTCGCGGCCTGGGACCTCCAGCCGGGCGACGAGGTGATCACCACCCCCTATACCTTCGCCGCCACCGCGACCACCATCATCCACGCCGGCGGAACCCCCGTGTTCGCCGACGTGCGCGACTTCGACGCCAACATCGACCCCGAAGCCATCGAGCGCGCCGTCACCCCCCGCACGCGCGCCATCGTCCCGGTGCACTTCGCCGGCGAGCCCTGCGACATGGACGCGATCAATGCCATCGCCGCGCGCCACGGCCTGAAGGTCCTCGAAGACGCCGCCCACGCCATCGGCACGCTGTATCGCGGCCGCATGGTGGGCACGCTCAGCGATGCAGCCGCCTTCAGCTTCTACGCCACCAAGAACATCACCACCGCCGAGGGTGGCGCCCTCGCCACCGCCGACCCCGAACTGAGCGACCGCGTCCGCCGCCTCACCCTCCATGGCATGTCGAAGGACGCCTGGAAGCGGTACGACGCCGGCGGCAGCTGGCGCTACGACATCGTCGAGTTCGGCTTCAAGGATAACCTCACCGATATCGCCGCCGCCCTCGGCCGCCAGCAGCTCCAACGCCTCGAGCAGTTCATCGAGGAGCGCACCCGCGTGGCCCAGCGCTACTTCGCCAACCTCCGCGACGAAGAGGCGCTCATCCTCCCCGGCTTCAGCGAAGGTAACCGCCACTGCTGGCACCTCTTCATGGTCCGCGTCCGAAACGAAGTCAGCGCGGTCCCCCGCGACGAGGTCATTCGCGGGCTCAACGAACGGGGCATCCAGACGTCCGTGCACTTCATCCCGCTGCACTCCTTCACGGCCTACAAGGCCCTCGGCCGCTGGCAGTGGGGCGATTTCCCCGTCGCCGAGGGCATCTTCGAGGGCGCCATCTCCCTCCCCATGTTCCCCGACCTCACGAACGCCGAAGTCGACGACGTCTGCCAGGCGCTGCGCGAGATCGTACGGGGCACGGCCTGAGCCGCCACTCCGCCCGATGACGAGGGGATCTTAGAAGCGGGCACTACGCGGGGGGCGTCACCCCCCGGGGTTGTCTCCCAGCACTCAGCACTCAGCACCCAGCACTCAGTTCACCTTCGCCACGCGCTCCGCGACCACGACATCGCGGCTCACGTACTCTTGGCCCGTGGAATCAAGCTCGCCGCCGCAGGTGATGAGCGTGATCCACTCCTTCCCGTTCCGGTTCGGCGGCCAGATCACTTCGCCCGTCGGGAAGTTGTCGCGGTGGTAGCGGTTCTTCGTGATCACCTGGTAGGTGTACTTCGTCCCGTCCTCCATTACGACATCGACCTCATCACCGACCTTCAACGAGCTCAGCTTCTGGAACGGCGCCGGGATGCTGTGGTAGTAGATGTGCGCCGAGAACACCGCGTTCCCGCCCCAGCCCGGCCGGTCCCAGATCGAGTACCAGCCCACGTGCGTGTTCGTGTTCTTGGGCGTGTCCATGTAGTTGTCTTTGGTCAGCCCCAGCTCCTCGATCGGCGAATCCACCTTCAGCGACGGGATCTGGAGCTTGCCCACCCTGCCCGAGAACGGCGTGGGCGTCGGCGTCGGCGTGGAGGTCGCTGTCGCCGTCGCGGTCGCCGTCGGCGTGGCCGTGTCCGCGGCGGCCGATGGCGCGGCCGTCGCGGCCTCTTCCTTCTTGTCGCCGCCGCAGGCAGCCGCCAGGGCAAGAAGCGAAACGCCCGCGGCGAGCGTCAGCACGGGCAGGATACGGGTGAACTTCACAGGGACTCTCCGGGATGCTTGGGTTCGAAACGCCACGCCCCGCGGGGCGGACGGCTAGGGAACGCGTTCGGCCACCACGACATCGCGGTGGAGGTATTCGCCCGGCCCGCCTGGCGTGGCCGAAACGAAATCCCCCCCGCAGGTGATCAACGTCACCCATTGCCTGCCGGCCGGCCGGTCCTGCGGCCAGATCAGGTCGCCCATCGGGATCGTCGAGACGTCGTACCGCTTCTTCCGCACAACCTTGTAGCGGTACTCCTCCCCGTTCTCCATCTGGATCACGATCTCGTCGCCGGCTTCGGTGTTCTTCAGGTTATAAAACGGCCCCCGGATATCGGGCCAGTAATCCACGTGCGCCGAAAAGACGGCATTACCATCCCACCCCGGCCGCGAATACGGCGTGTACCAGCCGCTGTTGTGCGGGTCGTGGGGCACGTCGAGCTCATTGTTCGGCTTCAGCCCGATCTCCTCGACCGCCGAGTCGACCTTGAACCGCGGGATTCGCAGCCGCGCCACCTTGCCATCGAACGGCGTCGGCGTGGGCGAAGGGGGCACTTCGGCCGTGCTCGTTGGCGGGGCGGGCGTCGCCGTCTCCGCCGCGGCCACCAGGTCGAACTCCTGGACCGGCTTCTCCTCGTGCTTGCCGCTGCCCCCCGCCGTCAGCACCCCGAAGAGCAGCATCGTCGCGCCCGCGACGAACGAGAAGATGGCCATCGATTGGAGGACGCGCATGCTGCCTGGGGGACCCTTCCCGGCCCGTAGCGTACCCGACACGCGGACAAGGGGGGATTAATCCGGCCTGCCGCTCCCTCGCGGTTTCGCCTTGCGCCGCGCGAGCACCATGCCCCCGGCCGCGCCCCCGGCCACCAGCAGCGCCAGCCCGCCGACCAGGTAGGGCAGGCCGCTCGCTTCACCGTCGCGACCCTCTCTCGCGGCCGGGCCGGCGGTCTCGCTGTCTTCAGGCGTCACGCTGCGCGCCCCCGGTGCCCGCGGCGTCACGCTCGTCCGCGCCGCCTGCGACCCGAACGGCAGCGGGATGTCGTCCGTCGGGATCGCGCTCGCGACGATTGGCGGCGGCTGGACCGGTGTCCCCGGCGTGCCCACCCGCGGCGTCGCCGTGGCCGATGGCGGCGGAGGCGTGGGCGTCGCCGTCGGCAGGGGGAGCGGCGTGCCCGACCCCGCGTTCAGGTTCAGCTCCTGCACACCCGTCTTCCAGACCGCCGCCTGGCCCGTCTCCCGCCCGCCCACGGTGAACGTCACGGTCTTGCCTTCGCGGCCGCAGCCCGGGGCCTGCGTTTCGTGCATCACATGGATGACGTACTGCGCCACGCCATTCTCGATGAATACCGGCGTGGTGCCTCGTTCACCCTGCGTGCAGTCCCGGCCGTCGATGTATCCGCGCACCTCGGCGGTGACCGGCGGGAGCTTCCCGTCGATGCTCGCCGTGCCATAGAAGGTGGATGGCAGCGCCGGCTGCGCCGATGCCGTGCCGCCCATCGCCGCCACCGCGCCGAGCGCG
>JAYRRO010000203.1:0-34172 GCA_041910095.1 Dehalococcoidia bacterium | reverse complement strand
CGCGACGCCGACGGCGACCGGCACCCCGACGCCGGTGCCGCCCACGGCCACGGCTTCGCCGACGCGCACACCAACGCCGACGCCGACCGCGACGCCGACGCCGCGCCGCAACCCGGGTGGCAGCTTCAACCCGCCGACGCCAATCCCCACGGCGACGCCGAGCGTGACCGCCACGCCCACCGCCAGCCCGACGGTGACGGCCAGCCCGACCGTGACGGCTTCGCCCTCGGCGACGCCGACCGCGACGGAGACGGCGACGCCGACGCCGACGGTCACATCGACGCCGACGGCCACGCCCACGCCCACGGAGACCCCGACGCCCACCGCCACCCCCTGACGCCGCCTATGCGCGCATCACCGCAGCAGCCGGTCCTCCTGGACCGGCTTCGTTGTGCCCGCCAGGGGCGCCGCGGATCCCTAAGGCGTGGCGTGCTCCAGGAAGGAGCGCACCGCGCGCGGCGACCGCAGCTCGATGACGCGCGCGTGGTGGGGGATGCGGGCGAGATCGGCGGCGGTATTGCGGATGCCCGCGCGCCAGTGCGAGATGCCCCAGAGCAGCATCGAATCGCGCGTGAAGAACGCCATCCGCAACGATTCCCGGTTTGTGCCCCAGAGGAGTTCGTGGCGAAGCCCCCTCACGATGGTGCGGCGCACGAGCCGCGGGTACACCGTCCGGAACGGCAGGCGCAGCCAGACGGCGGTTTCGGCGAGCGGCAGGATGAGGTCGCGGACCATGCCGTAGTTGCCTTCGATGACCCAGCCGCCCGTTTCGCGCGCAAGGATGGCGGCGACGGCCTCGCGGAACTCGTCGCGCGAGAGGTCGTCCCAGCCGGGGCGCCCGTGGTAGATGGCATCCAGTTCGACCACCGGCACCGCGAGCCGCTCGGCCAGCGCCCGCGCCAGCGTCGACTTCCCCGAGCCCGACGGCCCGTAGACCACTACCCGCCGTCCGATCGCCGCCATCGCGCGAGTGTACGGGGCGTGGACGCGTGGCGGCACGCGCCGCCGCCCGGTAGAGTGCGCCCCCACGAGGTGATTCATGATTGGCAACACCGACCAGGACGCGTTCATCAACCGGAACAAGTGGGCGGTCATCACCTCCCTGCGCGCGGACGGAAGCCCCAGCTCGTCCGTCGTCTTCTTCGCGCGCGAAGGCGACGACCTCGTCTTCAGCACGACGAAGGACCGCCTCAAGGCGCGGACCGTGGCGAACGACCCGCGCGTCGCGCTGACCGTGCTCGATGAGGGCGCACCGTACGGCTACGTGACGGTCGAAGGGGCGGCGACGATCGAGGACGGCGACATCGTGCCCTCGCACATCCGCATCAACGAGGCGATGCGCGGCGGCGCTTTCACGCCTCCCGAAGGGTACGAGGCGAAGCTGCGCGCCGATGGCCGCGTCATCATCCGCGTCCGGCCCGAGCGCGTCTCCGGCGTCGCGCGCAGGTAAGTTCCAGTTCCCAGTTCCCAGTTCCCGGTTCCCGGCGGCAACCCGGGCGCAGCCAGGTTCGCCGGGGGGTTGCCCCGCCTCGGGCCTCGAACGTCGAGCCTCGAGCCCCCTTTTCTGCTTCCTCCTTTCTCTTTCTCTGGCCTCCCCGTAACACAAATGTTCGTTGACGCCCCCATGGCCCTTCCGTAGCATGGGTAGAGCTTCCGGAACGTAGGGGGTCCATGCCGAAGTTCATCTTTGTCACTGGCGGCGTGGTCTCCTCGGTGGGCAAAGGCATCACCACCGCAAGCCTCGGGCGCATCCTTAAGTCCCGCGGTGTCACCGTCTCCATCCAGAAGCTCGACCCCTACCTCAATGTCGATCCGGGCACGATGTCGCCGTATCAGCACGGCGAGGTCTTCGTCACGGCCGATGGTGCCGAGACCGACCTCGACCTCGGCCACTACGAGCGCTTCATCGGGCAGGACCTCTCGGCGTCGTCCTCGGTCACGAGCGGCAAGGTCTACCTCTCCGTGCTCGAACGCGAACGGCGGGGCGACTATCTCGGCGGCACGATCCAGGCCGTCCCGCACCTCACGAACGAGATCAAGCAGCGCATTTATGCCGCCGCCGATGAGGCCAAGTGCGACGTGCTCATCTGCGAGGTGGGCGGCACCGTCGGCGACATCGAGGGCGAGACCTTCATCGAAACCATCCGCCAGATTCGCCACGAGCAGCCGCGAAACAACGTGCTGTCGGTGCACGTCACCTTCCTGCCGATGGTGGGCGCCACGCACGAGCTGAAGACGAAGCCCACGCAGCACTCCGTGCGCGAGCTGCGCTCCAAGGGCATCCAGCCCGATGTCATCCTCGCCCGCAGCGACCACACCGTGTCGCGCGACATCCTCGACAAGATCGCGCTCTTCTGCGACGTCGACCCCCGCGCCGTCATCGCCATGGAGACCGTCGCCAGCATCTACGAAGTGCCGCTCATCCTCGAAGAGCGCGGCCTCGGCGATTACGTGCTCGAACGGCTCGGGCTCTGGGGGCCGCGCGACCTGGACGAATGGCGCGAGATGGTCGAGCGCTTGAAGCATCCCGCCGGGACGGTCGAAGTGGCCGTCGCGGGGAAATACGTCGAGCTGCACGACGCCTACCTCTCGGTGAAGGAAGCGCTCGCGCACGCGGGCATCGCGAACAACGTCGAGGTCGATATCCGCTGGGTGCAGGCCGAGCTGCTTGAGACGCGCCCCGCCGCCGACCTGCTCGCCGGCGTGCAGGGGATCATCGTGCCGGGCGGATTCGGCGAGCGCGGGTGGGAAGGAAAAATCGCCGCCGCGACCTACGCGCGCGAAACCGGCATTCCGTACCTCGGGCTCTGCCTCGGCATGCAGGTGATGGTCACGGAGTTCGCGCGCAACGTTTGCGGGCTCCCCGCGGCGAACACGACCGAGATCGACCCCGAATCGCCGCACCCGGTCATTTCGCTGCTCGAGGAACAGATGGGGGTGCGCAACAAGGGCGGCACGATGCGTCTGGGCCAATACCCCTGCGCGCTCGGCGAAGGCTCGCTGGCGGCAGAGGCGTATGGCACGAACCTGGTGTACGAACGCCACCGCCACCGCTGGGAGTTCAACAACGCCTACCGCGCCATCCTCGAAGGCCACGGCCTGCGGGTGAGCGGCACTTCGCCCGATGGCGCGCTCGTGGAGATCAGCGAAATTAGCCAGCACCCCTTCATGCTCGGCACGCAGTTCCACCCGGAGTTGCAGAGCCGGCCGGACCGCCCGCACCCGCTCTTCCGGGACTTCGTGCGAGCGGCGGTCGGGCTGCGCGACGCGGTCCCGGCGGAGGCCGTGGCCGTCGGGGGCGGACAGTAGGCTTCGCCGGCTACTCTCCTTCACGGAACTGCCGGGGAGGCGTGCACGTCATAGACCAGGCTCTGGTCCCACGGTGCCACGTTCGATCGGAGTGCGAGCCACACCGGCGCCCGGTAGGATGCCGGGCACACCGACTCGAGGATCCGCATGAGCCGCCTTGCCCCCAAATCCCGCGACGAGCTCACCCCTGCCCAGCAGGAGCAGTACGACCGCATCGGCCGCTTCCGCCCGCCGGGACCCGATGGTGCGCTTGGCGGCCCGTTCGACCCCTGGGTGCGGAGCCCCGAACTCGCGCAGCGCGCGGTGAGCTTCGGCAACTTCATCTGGGAGCGCACCACCCTTGAGCGGCGCATCGTCGAGTTCGCGATCTGCGTCACCGCGCGCTTCTGGCGGAGCAACGTGGAGTGGGTGGCGCACGCGCGTGTGGCGCTGCAGCAGGGCGTCAGCCAGACCACCCTCGACGACCTGATGGCTGAGCGCCGGCCCTCCGGCGCGCCGGCGGATGAGCAGCTCGCGTACGAGATCTGCCAGTCTCTGCACGTCACCCATGGCCTCCCGGAGGAGCTGTACGCGCGCGCTGTGGCCGGGTTCGGTGAGCAGGGGCTCGTCGAGCTCATCGCCACCATCGGCTACTACACCATGGTCGCGATGACCCTCAACGCCTTCGAGGTCCAGGCCCCCGGCGACCGCCAGCCGTTCGATCGCTAGGCGCCTGGCGCGTTCGCGAGGATGGCGGCGATGGTCTCGCGGGCATTCGCCGCGAGCCCGGGGTTCGTTTCGCGGTAGTACGGGAGCTGGATGAGCGCGACCGAGAGCGCCCAGCCTCGCCCGCGCGCCCAGGCCGCATCACCCACGGCGAGGTGCTCCCGGAAGCGTGCCCGCGCGGCCGGGGTGAGCAGGTTCCAGGCCACCTGCAGGTCGCACGCCGGGTCCCCCGCGGCCATGCACCCGAAGTCGATGACGGCGGCGATGGCGCCATCGCGCGCGACCAGGTTGAACGGCGAGATGTCGCCGTGGAGCCACGCGGGCGGGCCGTCGTGCGCGGGTGCGGCGAGCGCGGCCTCCCATGCCGCCGTGGCGGAGGCGGTGTCGATGTCGCCCACCAGCTGGGCGATGGCCGCGCGCGTGGCCCGGTCGCGCGGCGCCAGCGGAGTCCCGCGGAACGCGTTCGCGGCATCGGGGCGGGGTGCTTCGCTGGCATCGATCCCCTGCAGGGCGGCGACAAACGCGGCCAGGGCATCGGCGGCGGCGTCCATGTTCGCGATGCGGCCGGCGGCCGCGGGCTCGCCCTCGACCCAGCGGTAGATGCCCCAGGCGAAGGGGTACCCCTCGCCGGGCTCGCCGAGCGCGAGCGGCACCGGGATCGGGAGCGGGAGCAGCGGGGCGAGCCGGGGGAGCCAGTCCGCCTCGCGCGCGAGCTGCCCGGCCGCCGTCGCGCGCCGCGGGAGTCGAGCCGCGAACTCCCCGCCGAGCCGGTAGATGGCGTTGTCGGTGCCGGTCGATTCCGCACGCTCGATGGGCAGCGCCGCAAACGAAGGGTGCTGGCGGGCGAGCAGCCGCCCCACGAGCGCGGCGTCGATCTCCGGCTCGTCCGCGTGCAGGCGGAGGTGCGTCACGCTAGCCGCGCCAGATGGGGTTGTAACAGGCCACGTCGTGGTTCGCGCCCTCGGGCCGCATCAGTGCCGGGGGCGGCTCGTTGCGGCAAACGTTCATCACTTTTCCGCAGCGCGCGATGAACGGGCAGCGCTCCGCGGGCTCCGAAAGCGACGGGGGCGTCCCAGGGATGGCGTGCAGCGGGCCGCCCGCGCCATCGAGCCGAGGCAGCGTCGCGAGCAGCGCATGGCTGTAGGGGTGCAGCGGACGCGTCAGCATCTCGCGAGTCGCCCCGGATTCGATGACGCGCCCGGCGTACATCACGGCCACTTCGTCGGCCGCCTGCGCGACGACCCCGAAGTCGTGCGTGATGAGCAGGATGGTCGTGCCGCGCTGCTCGCGCAGCTGCTGGAGCTGGTGGAGGATCTGCGCCTGCACGGTCACATCGAGGGCGCTGGTGGGCTCATCGGCGATGAGCACCTCCGGGTCGAGCGCGGTGGCGATGCCGATCATCACCCGCTGGCACATCCCCCCGGAGAGCTGGAACGGGTACGACTTCGCGACACGTTCGGGGTCGGGCAGGCCGACTTCGCGGAGGATGTGCAGGGCGCGGGCCTTCGCCTCCTTCTTGCTCATCCGCAGATGGCTGGTGAGCGTTTCCGCTACCTGGTCGCCGATGGAGATGACGGGGTTGAGGCCGGCGATGGGGTCCTGGAAGATCATGGCCATGCGCCGCCCGCGGATGCCGCGCAGATCGCGGTCGGACATCTCCATCAGTTCGCGGCCATCGAAGAGGACGGAACCGCCGGTAATGGCGGCCTGGCTGGGAAGGATTCGGAGCAGCGCCATCGCGACGGTGCTCTTGCCCGACCCGGATTCGCCCACCAGCGCGAGCACCTTGCCGCGCGCGAGGTCGAAGGACACACGGTCGACTGCGTACGTCGTCACCTCTTTGGTCCGGTAGCGGACGGAGAGGTTGCGGACGCTGACGATGGTTTCGTTCATGCAGGCGAGGGAGCGCCGTGGCTCGCCGTGATGCCCGGCTTCAGCCGCTGGGGCGCAGCGACGAGATGAAGCGGCCCTGGATCTCGACGTTTTCGGGCGCGGTATAGATTGGCTCCATCGTACTATTCGCGGGCTGGAGCCGTACACGGTTGCCTTCGTGGTAATACCGCTTGAGCGTCACTTCGCCGCGGTCTTTGAGCCACACCGCCACCTTGTCCCCGTTGGAGGCAGCCTGCGCGGGTTCGAGGAAGACGATGTCGCCGTCGTCGATGAGGTCCTCGATCATGGACGTGCCCTTCACCCGCAGCGCGAACACGTTCGGCCGGCCGCGGATCATGTCCTCGGTCACGGCGACGGTGTCATCGGCGTCGTTGCCGAAGCGGTCGCTGGTGGGGACGGGGATGGGCTGGCCGGCGGCGATGGTGCCAAGCACGGGGATTTCGATGATGCGCGCGCGGTTGCGCCGGGCCCCGAGGATTTCGATGCCGCGCGAGACTTCGCGGTCCCGGCGGATGTACCCCTTCTCCTCAAGCTTGCGGAGGTTGTAATCCACCACGCTCGTGCTGGAGATGCCGCAGCCTTCCTGGATGTCGCGGATGCTCGGCGGGTAGTCCTTGTCCTCGAGGAAGGTCCTCAGGAATTCGAAGATCTGCTGCTGCTTGCCGGACAGCTCTTCTCTCATTGCGCGCGCCCCGAACGAATGTTCGCCGCAAGCCTAACAAGTTCGCGGGATTATCGTCAAACCCTGTTCCGAACAGGGGCGGCGGGCGCGAAAAACGGGCGCCCCGAAGGACGCCCGTTTCGTTTCGGACCCGGGAACTAGGCGCGGGTGCCCTTGAAGGGGCCCGAGCCAAACGCGCCGAACTGCACGGTGCCGGCGATCGCGTCGCCATCGACGGCGCCCTTGAAGCCGAGCTTCATTTCGCCCATGGGGCCGTTGATCGTGGCGGTCCAGGCGACGTCGTTGCCGCTGAGGCTGGTGTCCGTGATGTTCACCGTGCCGGCGCCGCCGCCGAAGGTGCCCGAGAGCGCGCCGCCATCGGAGGCGAGCGTAACGGTGGCCGGGCGATCGCCCATCGGCGACGTCATGGTGATGTTGTAGGTGCCGTCGACTGCCATGGAAAAAACCTCGTGCTGTAGTAACGGCGACCTGCAACCGGGTTCCGCCGCGCGCTCGGAGGGTAGGCGGGCACGGTCACGCTGTCAAGAATTCCCGAACCCCATTCGGAACCGCTGCGTGCGCCAGGTCACACGCGCGGCCCTTGCGGGAGGGGCTCCGCCCACCGCCATGACCTGGCGCAACAAAGGTGACGATTTCGTCGGATTCACTTCACGGATAGGTGTTCAACTGGGAACAAGAGAGTATAAGTGCGGCTATTCTCGAACCAGGACTGGACCGATGCGGAGAGCAGTTATCCTCATGGCCTTCATGGCCGGCGCCCTTGGCCTCGGTGTCGCCGCGACGCGGCACGCCGAAGCGGCCACCACCTGCACCTTCACCACCGCGGGCAGCACCATGCGGCTCAATGCCGACTGCACCACCGATGCCACCATCGTCATCCCCAACGGCATGACGCTAGATGGCCGCGGCAAGACCATCACCGCCGTCGACCCGGCCGGCGGCCACTTCCTCGGCGCGATCGTGAAGAACGGCGGCGCCAGCGCGAACGTCAAGAACCTCAAGCTCAACACCGCGGGCCTCTCGAACGCCTGCGACGGCGGCGACGACCGCCTTCGCGGCATCCTCTTCCAGGGCGCGAGCGGCACCATCTCGGACAATACCGTCCAGAACATCAAGCAGGGCCCTTCGAGCGGCTGCCAGGAAGGCAACGGCATCGAGGCGCGCAACGAGCCCTTCGATGGCACGGGGACGAACCCGGCGCGCGTCACCATCACGGGGAACTCCGTCACCCAGTACCAGAAGACGGGCATCGTCGCGAACGGCAACGTCGTCGCCACCGTCAGGGGCAACGCGGTGTCGGGCATCGGCCCGGTTGGCAGCATCGCCCAGAACGGCATCCAGTTCGGCTATGGCGCCACCGGCCAGATTAAGGACAACACCGTCCTCGCCAACGCCTATACCGGCCCCGGCTGGTCCTCGACGGGCATCCTCATCTTCGAAGCGAGCGGCGTGCTCGTGCAGGGCAACACGGTTTCCGACAGCCAGGTCGGCGTCGCCATCGAGAGCTGGGGCTGCTACGCCGGCGGGCCCGCGGGCGCGAACGACAACCAGGTCGTCAACAACACGATCAGCGGCGCCGAGTGGGGCGTCAGCGTCGCCGCCTACGCCTGGGCCCCGTACAGCGAATGCAACGCCCAGGCCAACGGCAACAAGATCGTGAACAACACCATCCGCGGCCTCGCGGGCATCGGTGACCAGGGCATCTTCTTCGGCGCCTTCGTCATCGCCGGCCCGGGCACGGCCGAAGCCGACGGCAACCGCGCGGTTTCGAACTCCATTTCCGGTTTCGCCACGCCGATCGAGGTCGATGGCGCGACCAGTACGGCGCTCCACGCGAACGACCATTGAGTCGCGCCGGGCATTGACCGCCCAAATCGGGAGAGACGTGAAAGGGGTGCTTCGGCGCCCCTTTCACGCGCCCGTCGCGGAACCGGCGGCGTTCGCGGTACGTTAGGGAGGACATGGGCAACCGTCCCGCCGCGCTCATCGTCCTGTCCTTCGTCGCGGTCATCGGGCTCGTGGCCGTGGGCGCCGCGTGGCTCCTGCGCGAAGCCAGCGACGATACCCGCGCAGCGGTGCACCGCACGCCCTCCGCGAGCCCGGGAGCCAGCGCGACGGCTCCGCCGGGGAGCGCCACAGCCGGCCCCTCGGCCACCGCCTCCGGCACGGCCACGGCGGCGCCGCCCACCATCCCGGGGGTCGAGACGGTCGCGCTCAAGCCCGGGACGCAGGCGTCCATCGGCTACGGGAGCATCGTCTACTACTCGGAGGGCTGCTTCGGCTGCGGCCGCCCGCACATCCCGAGCCTCTCCCGCGCTTACCGCGAGTCCTCCGGCACGCTCAAGACCGATGACCTGTTCGCGAGCGTGCTGGCGAAGGTGCCCGGCGCATACCCACACGCCTTCGCCGCGCGCTGGGAGCTGAACGACTTCGTGGTCGCCATGTGCACGGGGTACTGCGGCGGCGAGGGCGAGGCTCAGCCCGGCTCGACCCTCCGCCTCTTCCATTCGCGCGATGGCGGCATCACCTGGACCGAGGAGCCCGCGAAACTCCCCGTGACCTCGTTCCTCGCCGGGTTCGTGGGCGACGAGGTGCTCGCGACCGCCTATGACTCCCCCACCGCGAAGCCGCGCTACGTCCTCCTGCCCTCCGGCAAGGATGTCCAGCCTCCCGCCGCCGCCGGCGACGTCGAGCCGGTCGCGGTGGGCGCTCCGGGCGTGGCCTGGATTCGCAAGGCCGTGGGCGGCGGGCTCGTCGATGCCAGCGGCCGGGACATCCTCCCCGGGGTTCCCGGCATGCGCATGGCGCGCGTGACGCCGCTCCAGACCGGGTGGTTCGCGATCTACAGCAACGAAACGGGCGAGATCGGCGTGGTGTACGACGGCACGGGCAAGGCCGTGCGCGCGCTTTCGTGGGGCCCGAGCCGCTACCTGAATGTCGCCGGGCAGGTGCCCGCGGGGCAGCTCGTCGCGAACATCGAACTCGAGGACACATTCGGTTTCGGCGTCGATGCCGGCTCCGCCGTCTGCAAGCAGCAACAGCACATCTACGCGACGCTCATCAACTGGGGCACGACCGCGACCGTGCACCCCATCATCGACCTCGGCGATTGCCCGAACGGCCGCCACCGCTTCGTGAACGCCATCGTGGCGCGCGAAACCGTGCGTGTCGTCACCGGCAGCGACTGCCTGAACGTGCGCGCGACGGCATCGACGACGGCCGAGATTCGCGGCTGTTACGCCGATGGCGTGCTCCTGCAGCGCCGCCTCGAAGGCGTGACGCCCGTGGCCGGCTGGGTCGCGGTGCTCACACCCTCGGGTCAGAGCGGATGGGTGAGCGAAGCGTTCGTCAAATAGCGCCTCTATTCGAACGGCCCCGGAAGCGCCAGACTCCGCCCACATCCGGGCGAAGGGGCAACGCATGGCAGGAAGGGTCAAGGTCGGGATTGTCGGGGCGACGGTGACGCAGGGCGGCAGCGGCTGGGGCGCGAACGCGCACATCCCCGCCCTCCACGCCCTCCCAGACTTCGAGGTGAAGGCGGTCTGCACCGCGCACGAAGACACGGCGCGGGCATCGCAAGCGGCCTTCGGCGCCGGGCTCGCCTTCCACGACATCCGCGAGATGGCCGCCCACCCCGATATCGACCTCGTCGTGGTCTGCGTGCGCGTGCCGGGACACTACGCCCTCGTGAAGGTGGCGCTCGAAGCCGGGAAGGACACTTTCTGCGAATGGCCGCTCGGGGCCACGACGGCCGAGGCGGAAGAGCTCGCCGCCATCGCGCGCGCCCGCGGCCTGCGCACCATGGTGGGGCTCCAGGGGCGCTCCGACCCCGCGATCATGCACGCGCGCGACCTCGTGGCCGATGGGTACATCGGCGATGTCCTCGGCGTGCACCTCACCAGCATCGCCCCGGCGATCATCGAACGCGGGCCGGGCCGCATCTGGCAGGCGGACCGCGCGGCGGGAGCGAACACGCTCACAATCCAGGGCGGCCACGCCATAGATGACCTCTGCTACATCGCCGGCGAGTTCGCGAGCGTCTCCGCGCGCGTCGCGACGAAGGTGTCCGAGTGGCGGCTCGAGGGCAGCGGCGAACGCGTACCCGTCACCTCGCCCGATAGCATCATCGTCGCGGGGCAGCTGGTGAACGGGGCGGAGGCATCGGTCCACATCGCCACCGTGCCCCGGGGCGCGAGCGGCACGCGCCTGGAGATCTTCGGGAGCGAAGGCGCGATCGCGGTGCGGCCCGCCGGTTCGCTGAGCATCGGGCCGAACACGCTCTTCGCGGCGCGCGGCGGCACGCGCATGGAGGAAGTGGCCCTGCCGGAGCGGTACACGCTCGTGCCCGAGGGCGCGCCCACCGGTTCGCCGCGCAATGTCGGGCAGGCCTACGTGCGTATGGCCGAAAGTGCCCGCGCGGGCGCGGCCTTCGCGCCGGACTTCGATGCCGCCGTCACCCGTCACGGCCTGCTGGACGCGATCGAGCGCTCCTCGGCGGACGGGAGGGCCATCACGCTCGGCTGATGGGAGAGGGCAGAGTGTGGCGGACCGCACACCCCGCGGCGTGCCACCGGCCCGCGATGGCAGCCTGATCTATGCTGTCTGGATGGCGGGAGCGAACGGCGGGGGACGGGGCCCGGAACGGGCAGGGGGGTGGCGCGCGGCCTTTTCGTCGCTTTCGCACCAGCAGTTCCGCTGGCTCTACGGCAGCAACATCGCCTTCTTCTTCGCGATGAACGGCCAGTTCGTCGTGCGCTCGATCCTGGCGCACGACCTGACGGGGAACGCGACCTCGCTGGGGCTCGTGAACCTCATGGTCGCGCTGCCGATGCTCATCATCTCGCCCTTCGGCGGCGTCGTCGCCGACCGTTTCGAGCGGCGGCGGCTGATCATGCTCGGGCAGGCGACGCTGCTCGTGAACGAGCTCGTGATTCTCACGCTGCTGGTGACGGGCGTGTTGGAGTTCTGGCACCTGCTCGTGGTGGTGTTCATCCTCGGCTGCACGTTCCCCTTCGTGATGCCCGCCCGGCAGGCGATCGTCGCGAACATCGTGGGGCGCGAAGGATTGCCGAACGCGATGGCGCTGCAGATGGGCGGCATGAACGCCGCCCGCGTCGCGGCACCGGTGACGGCCGGCTTCATCGTCGCCTTCGTGGGCCTGCGCTGGATGTACCTGATTGCGACGGTGCTCTACCTGCTCGCGCTCTTCGCCATGACGCGCGTGCACCGTTCGCCGCCACCACCGCGCGATGAGGAGGTTTCGCCGCTGGGCGAGCTCGCGGTTGGCTTTCGCTACGTGGCGAAGAACCCGCCCGTGCGCGCGCTCATGCTGCTTTCGATTGTGCCCATCATGTTCGCGATGCCCTTCCAGACGCTCCTGGTGGTGTTCGCCGAGGATGTCTGGAAGGTCGGGGAGGATGGCTTCGGCGTGCTCCAGGCGTTCGCCGGCATCGGCGGCATCCTCGGGTCGGTGTTCGTGGCCTGGCATGGCGGCGAACGGCATCAGCTGCGGCTCATGGTCGCGAGCCTGTTCGCCTTTGCCGGCACGCTCTTCCTGTTCGCCATCTCGCCGTGGTTCCTGCTGGCGCTGCCGCTCGTGCTCCTCACCGATATCTGCGCGAGCATCTTCAACACCGTGAACTCGACGAGCGTGAACATGATCATCCCCGATGCCGTCCGCGGCCGGGTGATGAGCCTGATGATGATGAGCTTCGGCCTCACGCCCCTGGGCACGATGCCCGTGAGCGCGGCCGCCGACCATTGGGGCGCGCCCGCCGCCGTCGCCGGGTCCGCCGCGGCGATGGTCATCGTCTCCGCGTTCATGCTGCTTGCCTTCCGCTCCCTGCGGGAAGTGGAACGCGCGGCCCACGCCCCGCTCGATATCGAGGGCATGACTCGCCTTCCCGCCGGCGCGAAGTAGGTCCGCGAACGCGGTAACGGGGCGGCCAGCTGGCCACCCCGTCATCCCTGCTTCCGTTCGAAGGTCAGCGGGCCGTCGCGAGCTCGCGGTAGCGCCGCACCAGCGTCGATTGCGTTACCACGCCGTTCTCGAGGAAGTCCGCGAGCACCGCGATGAAGGCGTCCGGGTCTTCCTGGTGGATGCCGTGGCTGATGCGGCTGAGCACGTGGATCGTCGCGTTCCCCAGCCGCGGGTAATCACGCAGGTTTGCCAACAGCAGCCCATCGGCCGCGCCCGCGACCAGCAGCGTGGGCACCTGGATGGAACCCAGCAGGTCGCCCCGGCGCGATTCCACCAGCGCATCCCACGAGTCGTTGTAGTGCCCGTCCGACACGGAGAGCGCGCGGTCCACGGCGGCGGCGATGCCTTCCGCGTCGGGGCGGGCGGTGGTGGCGATGCGTTCGCGCAGCAGCGTCTCGCGGTCCCGCGCCTTGCGCAGGGCAAGCCCGCGTTCGCGCTGTGCGGCGAAGCCGGGCACGGTGGTGTCGATCCCGTCGGCGGGCGCCGGCGCGACGAGCACGAGCTTCTCAAGCCGGTCGCCGTAACGGATGCCAAGCTCCATGCCGATGACGCCGCCCATGCTGTGGCCCACGTAGATGAACGTGCCCACGCCCAGGTGGTTCGCCATGCCGATGACGTCGTCGGCGTATTGTTCGATGCTGTAGCCGCCGGCCGTGTGCTCGCTGTCGCCGGCGCCGCGGCAATCCATGACGATGGCGCGGTAGCCCTTCGCGGCGAAGGCGGGCGCGACGACATCCCAGCTGTCGTGCGAGCCGGTGTACCCGTGATGGAAGAGGATGGCGGGGCCGGAGCCCTGCTCGGCGTAATAGAGGCTGGCGCCGTTGATGGTCGCGTGCGGCAAGGGATCACCTCGGGGGGAATGAGCCCCGATTCTACGCGCGGCCGCGAGCGCGTGGCGAAGCCTCAGGGGTAGGCGCTGCTGAAGTGCTCCCACGCCATGCGCGTGAGCGCCTGCCCGAGCACGACATCGCCCAGGTAGCCATCGACGTCCATCGAGAGGAAGGTGATGGCGTAGGCGTACTCCTGGCCGCCACGCGTGAAGCGCACGATGCCCGCGTCGTTATCGACCCACCCGCCGCCTTCGAAGAGGAAGCCGTTCTTGTGGCTCACGAGGCCGGTGACGCCGCTGCCCAAGAGGTAGTTCAGCTCCGGGCGGACGCGTGTCATGGCGTCGAGGAGGCGGGTGCGGTACGGATCCTCGAGCAGCTGGCCCCGATAGAGCGCGGCGAGCATGCCGTTCACTTCCTCCGCCGTCACCCAGTTGTTGGCGTCGCGGCCGAGGCTCTCGGCGGGGAAGCCGGGCGGGTGGTCGATGAAGGTCTCGCGCATGCCGAGTGCGTCCGCCATCGCCTGCACGCGCAGCACGCCTTTCAGCACCTGCCCGCCGCCGGTGATGCCATAGAGCTGGCGTGCCGATGCCGCATCCGACGACCAGAGCGTGTTCGCGATCAGCGTCTCGACCCTGGCGGCCGGGTAGACGCCGCGGCTGACATCCTGCATCGCGGCGATGAGCACGAAGATGTTCATCACACAGCCGCTGATCTGGGGTTGCCCCCCGTTCACGCTCACCGTCTCGCCCGTCTGGAGGTCCGTGACGGCGATGGCGTAGGTGCCGCCGACGGCGTAGTGGTCGATCGCCTGGCGCATGCGCGCCCGCAGTGATTCGAGGCTGGCGGCGGGCGCCAGCGGCCGGCTGTCCGGCGCCACCGGGGTTGCCGTGACATCGGCGGAGGCCACTCCCGGCACCACGAGGCGGCGCCCGGCCACGGTCGTGCCGGTGGCCCGCGGCGTGGGCGTGATGCGCGGCGTGCGTCCGGGTTCGGGCGTCTTCGGCGCGGGCCCGAGCGTGGGGCCATCGGCGTGCGCTTCGGCCGCCATGCCCGGTGCGAAAAGAGGAAGCGCGGCCAGGAGACCGGCCAGCACCGCCGCCGCCGCAACCACCCCGGACCACCGGCCGCGCGCAATCCTCACAGTCATCAGATCGGCGGCAGGCGAAGCTCCCCGTAGGGACTATCGGGCCGCCAGCGGAACGTCGCGGGTTTCCCCTTGAGGGCACGCTCCCCGGGCCGGTCGCGATGGGCGGCTCGCACCCCGAACCTGGAGTCTTGAGCCCTGCACCGAATTCCGGCCGACGGCGCTCCGTCCGCCCTCTTCCCGAGGTCACCGGGGGCCGATACCTACCGTAGCGACAGGAGAGGACGCGCGCTTGCCCGGTTCGCATGACTTCATTGGCCTGCTTTCCGACGCGGATTCGCTGCAGCTCATGCTGTTCGCGTGTCCCGATGCCGTCGTCGCCACCGACCGCGACGACCGCATCGTGCTGTACACGGGCGCGAGCGAGTCGATGTTCGGGTTCGCGCCGATCGAGGTTCTTCACCAGCCGGTGCGCCGGCTCTTCGCCACGGCCGACGGCTATGAGCACTTCCGCCGCCAGATCGTGGCCGAACAGCACATCGTCAATCTCGAGGTGCCGGCCGTCCGCAAGGACCATCCCCACTTCATTGGCGCCTTCTCGGCGGCGCTCCTCCACGACCGCTTCGGCGAGGAGATGGGCACCATTCTCTATGTACGCGACCACTCCAAGATGCGCTCCATCGAGGAGGCGCTGCGCGATAACAACCACCGCCTGAACGAGCTCGTGCGCACGCTCAACCACGTCGCGCAGCACGACCAGCTCACGGGCATGCTCCACCGCGGCAGTGCCATCGAAACCGCCGAGGCGACGCTCTTCGGGCGGAATGCGCCGGACAGCTTCGGCGTGGCCCTGTTCGACCTCGACCACTTCAAGGGCATCAACGACACCTACGGCCACCTCGTCGGGGACGAGGTGCTGGCGTCGCTCGCGGGCGTGCTGAAGCAGACGGCGCGCCAGGACGACATCATCGGGCGCTTTGGCGGGGAAGAGTTCATCGCGTTTCTCCCGGGGGCCGACCTCGCGAAGGTCACCGGGTTCGCGGAGCGGGTTCGCCAGGCGATCGGCCAGGCCCGCGTCCACGTGGACGGCGAGCCCGAGACCGAGATCTCCGTGACCATCTCCGCGGGCGTGGCGGCCATGCCGGCCTGCGCCGAGACCCTGCAGGATGCCATCCGCGTCGCGGATGACCGCCTGCTCGAAGCCAAGCGCGCGGGACGGAACCGTGTCGTCTCCACCGGTAGCCTGTTCGATGAGAGGACCGCCGCATGAGCGACGACCTGCCCGCCACCTTCGAAGCGCGCAACCGCCTGCGCTCCATCGTCAACCGTACGCAGGAGCTCACGCCCCTGCGCGCCGTCGCCTCCAAGGCGATCCAGATGGCCGAGGACGAACGTTCCGCCGCGATGGACCTCGCCACCGTGCTCAGCTCCGACCAGGCGCTCACCGCGCGCTTGCTGCGGCTCTCCAACTCCGCCTATTACGGCTACGCCCGGCGCATCAGCAACGTGCGCGAAGCCGTCGTGCTTTTGGGGATGCGCACCGTACGGTCGGTCGCCATCACGAGCGGCATCATCGAAGCGCTGAAACCGCCCGCCGTGGGCGCCTTCAGCCAGGACCTCTTCTGGGCGCACAGCGTCTGCGTCGGCCTCGCCTCCGAGACGCTCGCGCGCGAGTTCCGCACCGTCCGGCCGGATGACGCCTTCACCGCCGGCGTCCTCCACGATGTGGGCCGACTGGCGATGATGCTCGTCGAGCCCGGGTCCTTCGCCGAAGTGCTGCACATGGTTGAACACGAAGGGAAGCTGTTCCGCGACGCCGAGCTGCTCGTCTTCGGCGTGCCCCACGAAGCGGTCGGCGCGAGCCTGGCCGAGCGCTGGAGATTCCCCACGCTGCTCGTCGATGCCATCGGCGCGCACCACCCGGACGTGCTCCCGGCGCGCCCGAACACGGCCGGCGACATTGTCGCCATCGCCAACTTCGCCTGCGACTCGGCCGGCCTCGCCTGCGGGTACGACCGCACGGGAGGCGCCCCGCGTGAAACACCCGAACTCCCCGGCGCCATCGCCGAGACCATGGAACGCGCCGGCGGCCTTCGCGCCATCGAGGGCCGGGCTCGCGCCTTCCTCCTGCACGTCACCGACCGCGCGCCCCGCTGGTACGAAACCGGCCGCGCCGAGGGCGAGGAAGAACCCCTGACCACGCGGAACGTCGCCTGACGCCGCACCACGAGGACGACCATGGAAGAGCAACTCGAGAACGCTGCGCCTGAACCCGTGAAGCGAGGCTGGAAGCGCCCGGCCATGCGCTTCGCGACGGTGGGGCTCGCCGGCGTCGTGCTGCTGATGCAGGCCGTGCAGGTCGCGCGGGACCCCTCGATCGCGAACCTCGCGGTGGCGGCCGTGTTCGTGCTCCTCGCCGCCGCCATCGCCCTCCAGATCGTGTTGCTGCGTTCGATGGGCAACCGCCGCGTGCGCCGCGCGATGAGCCGCCTGCATGGGTCGGCCTACATCTCTGACCTGGAAGGGCTGCCGAACCGGAACTACCTGCTATCCGAAATCCGCCGCGAAATGCCCCGCGCGCGCGGCATCGGCATCCCCTTCGTGGTCGTCGTGCTCTCGCTCGATACGATCGACGAGGTTCGCTCGCGCCGTGGCGAGGAGTTCGCCGAGCGCGCCACCCGCGGCATGGCCGACGTGCTGAAGCGCTTCACCCGCACGAGCGACTTCATCGGGCACCTTGGCGGCGCCCGCTTCGCCGTCCTCCTGAACGAGTGCCGCTACGAAGACTCCTTCATCTATCTCAAGCGCGTGCCGGGGTCCATCGCCGTGAGCGACGGCCGCACGATGTACGAAGTCCCCGTCGCCGCGCGCGTGCACCAGTACGACCTCGAGGCCCTGTACGCGACGGACGTGCTCAACGAGGCGGAGCAATCGCAGCCGCTGCGCCGCAAGCAGACGGCCCAGTTCGGCAGTATCGCCGCTTAGGGTACGCGCCCCGTCAGAGGCCGTTCGCGTAGTGGTGATAGATCATCACGCCCCACTGGCCCACGCCCCCACTCCGTGCAAGGCGGTGGCGCGAGCACCGGCCGGAGTCACCGCAGTATGGCGCGCGATGGGCGGTGGGCAGGCCCTCCTGGGTCCCTTGACATCTGATGTCACGACGTCCAGCATCATGCATCATGACCCGCACCACCGTCGACATCGATGTCTCCGTGTTGAATGAGCTGAAGCGACTGTCTAAGGCCGAGCGGAAGTCTCTTGGCACCGTCATTTCCGAGTTGGTGGCCGTCGCCCTTGAGCGGCGCGAGACCGCCCAACGGCCAACCCTCAAGTGGCACTCCCGGCCGATGCACGCACTCGTCGATCTTGAGGATAAGGCCGCGCTTGGCGCGGTCCTCGAGCGATACCCATGACGTTCGCGATCGATGTCAACCCGTTGCTCTATGCCTCAGATGACACCAGCCCTTTTCGCGACCGGGCCCGCCTGCTCCTCGACGATATCGCCATGGGTGAGGATCTCGTCTACCTGTTTTGGCCGGTGGCGATGGGATTTGTGCGCATCGCCACCAATCCCCGGGTATTCCGCGCTCCGCTCACTCCAGAGGAAGCGATGTCCAACATCGAGGGGGTGATCGCGCTGCCAAATGTGCGAACGGGGGCAGAAGACGACGAGTTCTTCACTCGTTTCCGCCAGGTCACCGGCGGCATGGCCGTCCGCGGCGACCTGGTGCCGGATGCCCACATCGTCGCACTGATGAAGCAGTTCGGCTTGAGCGAAATCTGCACCCACGACCGGGACTTCGCCAGGTTCCGCGGAATCCGGATCGTCGATCCGTTCTCATGAGCGGCGCCCGTCGCGCGCGTTCGCACCCGCCGCCGCGCACATCGTGAAAGAACCGGGAGAAGAGGAGCTGGTGGGCGATACTGGATTCGAACCAGTGACCTCTGCGATGTCAACGCAGCGCTCTAACCATCTGAGCTAACCGCCCACGTGGGGGAGCCCCAGCATACGACGCCCTCCACCTTCAGCCAACCTGCCGGGCCCGCCCCGCCGGGGCGCGTATACTCCCGCGCCGGGAGGTGCCATGGCCGTCAGCGCCGATGAGTGGCGTGCGCGCGTGCGCCGCTACGCCGAGTTCGAACTGCGCGGCCTCTCCGATGTCTACGAGGCCATCGCCCTCGGAGCCGTCGAGGATGACAGCGTGATGGAGTGGCTTGCCGGGCACGCCGGGCCGCGCGCGAACCCGAACCTGCTCTTCGTCGCCGTCCACTATCTGCTCCTGCGAGCCGCCGCGGAGGGCGCCCCCGCGACCGGCATCGCCGCGTACTTCGGCTCGCTCACGCCGGAGCCCCTGCCCGCGAGCGGCGCCTACCCGGAGTTCCGCGCGTTCTGGCAGCGCCATCATGCCTCCCTCGCGGAGATCCTGGCCACCCGCGCCACGCAGACGAACGAGGTCGGGCGCTGCTGTTACCTCCTCCCCGCGTTTGTGCGCGCCGGGCAACGCGTGGGGGGTCCCTTCGCCGTCATCGATGCCGGAACGGCCGCCGGCCTCACGCTCTTCCCCGACCGCTACGCCTGCGACTACGGCGAAGGCCGCATCGGCGGTGCGGCGGACTCGCCCGTGCGCCTTCGCACCGAGGTCCGCGGCGCGATGCCGCCCATCGCGCCGATGCCCGCAATCGTCAGCCGCGCCGGCATCGACCTGACGCCCATCGACGTGCACGACGACGACGCCACCACCTGGCTGCGCGCCTGCGTCTGGCCCGAGCACGCCGAACGGCGCGAGAACCTGGAGGCCGCACTCTCACTCGCCCGCGAAGCGCCGCCGCGGATCCTGGCCGGGAACATCATCGACGCGCTGTTGGTGCTCGCCGCCGAAGCGCCCCCCGGCGCCGCCATCGCCGTCACGAGCACGAACGTGCTGCCCTACCTCAGCCCGGCCGAGCGCGCCCGGTACGCCGGCGTGCTCGCGGACATCGCCCGCACGCGCGACCTCTGCTGGATCGCGGTCGAATGGCCACCGTTCGCGCAGGAGGCGGGGTTCGCGGGCAGCTTCGAAGGGATCGAATTCCCGCCGCCGTCCCTCCCGCTGACGCTCACGACCTGGGTGAACGGCACGCGCAGGGACGAATGCCTGGCGGTGACAGGCCCGCACGGGCGCTGGCTGCGCTGGCTTGCGGACTGAGGCGCTAGCGGTCCGGGGCCTCGGGCGCGAGCGCGTCCACCAGGTCCGTCAGGTGCGCGACCACGAGGTCGGGCACAGCCACGAACCCCTCGGGCGACTCCAGCCGGTCGCGGTGAATCCAGACGGCGTGGATGCCCGCGTTACGCGCGCCCCCGATATCGGCGTAGAGGTTATCGCCGACGTGCCAGGCCTCGTGCGGGCCGACGCCGGTCGCGCCCATGGCGTGCTCGAAGACCTCGCGGTCGGGCTTGCCGCGCCCGAACACACCCTCGATGACGAGCGCATCGACGTACCGCTCGAGGCCGAATCGCTCGACCTTCGCACGCTGCATGTCGGCCGGGCCGTTGGTGAGGATGGCGAGGCGGAAGCCCTCCGCGCGCAGCCCTTCGAGCGTGGGAATGGCGTCATCGAAGAGCCGCAGCCGTTCGAACACCTCGCGGCCGTACCGCTCGCTGAGGTCGTGGGCGCCGCGCGGGCCGTGGCCGAGCGAGACGAGCGCAAGTTCGATGACGTGGCGGCGGGCATCGGCGAGGCGGGTGCGCCAGGCCGTCATCTCGGCTTCGTCGCGCCAGAACGCGGTGGCCTCGCGGCGGATGGCGTCGCGCATCGCGGCCGCTTCGAAGCCGAGCGCGGGCGCGAACGCGGCGAGCGTGACATCCCACGCTTCGTCCATCCCCCCCGACGTATCGAGCAGGGTGTCGTCCATGTCGAAGAAGACGGCTTTGGGTGGGTGGGCCCTCACGCGATCATCGTACGGGAGGGCGACGCGTGGGCGCACCGGTGCTGCTGCCGCCCTCAGGCCGAGAGCGCCCGCAAGGCCGGCTCGGCGGTGATGACGACCTCGCCGCGGGCGGCGAGTTCGCGCACCGTGCTGCGATCGCGCCCGCCCAGCATCGTGGCGATATCGGCGTAGCTGAGGCCATGGTGGTGCAAGAGCGCCACGGCGGCGCTGCGTGCTTCGGTGAGCGGGCCCGTGCGCTTGCGCCCCGCGAGGTCCTTCCCCGTGAGGTGGAAGTGGCGCGCCACGGCGTCGAGCAGTTCGCCGGCGCTGCAACGGGGGGCGGCATCGCCGAGGGCGAGGTGGCCGAGCGCGCCGTCGAGGTCGGCCGGGTCGAGCTGCCCGTACCGGGCCTGGGCGATCGCCGCGTTCACGGCTCCCTGCAGCAGCCGCACGCTCGAAAGCTCCAGCGCGGCGATGCGCTCGATCGCCCAGCCCGGGAACGCGGCACGCCGGTCCTGGCAGAGCCACTCGACGAAGCGGCGGCGCTCATCCCGCTTGAAGGGCGCGACGCGTACCACCAGCCCCTGCGCCAGGCGTGAGGCGAGCGGCTCGGGGAAGCCGAGCTCGGCCGGGGTAACTTCGCTGCCGAAGGCCACCTGCCCGCCGGCGTTGAGGACGGCATCGACGGTGTAGCGAAGCTCCTCCAGCGTGCCCTTCTTGCCGGCCAGGTACTGGACATCGTCGATGACGAAGAGGCTCACGCCGCGCACCGAATCCTGAAACAGGTCGAGGGTGTTCGCGCGCATCGCCGTCAGGTAGCGCGTCGTGAACGCCTCGGCGGAAAAGCAGGCGACGGAGCGGCCGCTGGCCGCTGCCCGCCCGGCGAGCGCGTGGAGGAGATGGCTCTTGCCCATGCCCGGCGCGCCGTGGATATAGAGCGGGTTGGACGCCTCGTCGCTCCCCTCGGCGAGCGCGAGCGCGCTCCGGTGGGCGACGCGGTTCCCCGCGGCCTCGATGTACCGTTCGAACGTCTGCGTCCCGTTGATGGAGCCGATGACGTGGCCCCGGCGCGGCGCTTCCGGTTCCGGCGGGAGGTGGGCATCGAGGCCGGGTTGCCGTTCGCCCGGGGGCACGAAGTACACATCGAGGTTTTGCCCGGTGACGGCGTGGAGGGCGCGCCGCACGACGATGCTGAGCCGCTCGTTCAGCCACTCAAGGCCGATGGAGCGGCGCGCCTCGACGATGAGCGTCCCGGCCTCCAGGCGGAGCGGCGTGGTGCCGCGCAGCCAGGTGTCGTAGTTCGCTTCGAGCAGCTCGATTTCGAGCCGCCCGAGGACCGTTCGCCAGGTGTCCGTGAGGTCGCGTGACGGGGCCATGCAATCGCTGAGCATGCGCAGGCAAACCTCCTTCTCCCACGGTGAAGTGGCACGAATGGCGAACTCTGAGTGGCTGGGGGACACCCGGCGGTTGGTACCGGGCGGGACGTTGGACCCGCCGTCCGGGTGGCTGACGCGTACCTTAGTCCCGCCCGGGCGGGGCATCAACGCGTTTATGTGAAAGGTTCGCAGGCTCCCTCCGGTTCTTCATCGATACCGCCCGCTTATGTGTGGGGACCAGTCCTACACGGGATCGCAATACCAGAGGGCCGATACCGCCCATGCACCAGCGCTACCCACGCTTCCGCGGAAAGAACGGCGGCGGCGTTTCAGATTCCCATTTCGGATTATCGGGACGAACGCGGGCCAGGCATCCCGTTCGCGCCATGGCCACCGGCAGTTGCTCAGCCGGCCGCGTCGGCCGCGGCGTGCCGGGCGATGCCCCCGTGCTCGTTCCCGCCACGGGCCGGCACGGGAATGGATTCGATGGCGTCCTTGGTGTGTTCGAAGACGTTCGCGGGGCCGATCTCGGCGAGGATGCCGAAGCGCTCGAGCACCTCGCGTACCTCGGGCTGGATGGCGGTGAGGATGACGCGCCCGCCGTGCCGCCGGTGGTGGCGAATGACCTCGCGCAGCGCCAGGAGCCCGCTCGTGTCGATGTGGCGCACATCCTTCGTCCGCAGGATGAGCGGCCGGTGGTGTCCGGAAGCCTGCAGCTCGTGCTCGAACTGGGCCGCGCTGTGGAACGAAAGAAACCCGCGCGCGTTGTAGAAGGCGATATCCGGCCGGGCGTGGATGAGCGCGCCCAGCTCGGGTGAGACGCCCGCGACCGCGCCGCTGTCGTCCGCGAGCATGGCCGCCGCCGCCGGGTCGCTCCCCAGCCGCCGGATGAGCAGCACCATCGAGACCACGACCCCGAACCCGATCGCGTAGGTGAGGTCAAAGAAGAGCGTGATGGCGATCGTGGAGATGAGCACGATGAGGTCCTCGCGGGGGGCGCGCCGCACCAGCGCCGCGAGCACGTCCGCCTCGGCGATATTCCACGCGACCACGATCAGCACCGCGGCCAGAACCGTGAGCGGGATGTGCCCGGCCAGCCCCCCGAAGGCGAGCGTGGCCAGCAGCACGGTCAGCGCGTGGAAGAACCCCGTGAGCCGCGAGCTCGCGCCGTTGCGGATGCCCGCCGCCGTCCGCGCGATGGCCGCGGTCGCGGGGATGCCTCCCATGATCGGCGAGATCACGTTCGCCACCGCCTGCCCGAAGAGCTCCCGGTCGGGTTCGGTGCGTTCGCTGCTCGCCGCCATGCCATCGCCGACGACGGCCGCGAGCAAGGATTCGACCGCGCCCAGCACGGCCACCGCCACCGCCACCGGGATGAGGTCGAAGGCAAGCCCGGCATCGAACCAGGCGAACGAGGGCGTGGGGAAGTCGCGCGGGAGTTCGCCGTAGCGGCTGCCGAGTGTGGGCGTATCGAGCCCGAGCCACCAGGTGAGCGCCGTGAAGCCAGTCACCGCCACCAGCGGCCCGGGCACGCGCGGCACGAAGCGCTGCCAGCAGAACAACAGCACGAGCGCCGCCACGCCCATCAACGGTGTCACCGGTTCGACCGTTCCCAGGTGCGCGAGCGTGTCCCAGAGCTTCTCGTGGAAGTGCTCGCGGTGCGGGTCCGTGCCGGTGACGGCGAGGAAGGTGTTCAACTGCCCGAAGGCGATGCTGAGCGCGATGCCCGCCGTGAACCCGATGATCACCGGGTGGGGGATGAAGCGCACCAGCCGGCCGGCGCCGAGCAGGCTCATCGCCAGCAGGAGCACCCCCGCGAGCAGCCCCACCATCGGCAGCGCACCCGGCCCGTGCTGGAGCACCGCCCCCGAGAGCACCGGCACGAGCGCCGCCGTCGGCCCGGTGATGTTGAACCGCGAGCCGCCGCACAGCGACGCCAGCCCGCCCGCAAACACGGCGGTGTACAGCCCCGCGATCGGCGGCACGCCCACGGCCACCGCCAGGGCGATGCTCAGCGGAAGCGCGATGACGCCGACCACGAGCCCCGCGACCGCGTTTCGCCGCCAGTCGGCCAGGGAAGGGAGAGAGGCGCGCGGCAGCAGCTGCCCGAGCCGGACCAGGACCACCACCAGCCAGACCTCCGCCGCGCGCTCGGTCCGTCCAGTCTGGCAAAGGGTTTAACTATGCATAAGGCAAGGGCGATTCGTGAACGCGGGTTCGCGTGTCAGGCGCCGTGCGATGCCGCCTACCGTGCGAAGTCGCGTCCGCCGCGCACCGTGACGCGCATGATCGCGCCGGCGCGGGAGTCGTCCTCGACGAGTTCGATGAGCCCGGCCGCGACGTCCTCCGGGGCGAGGATGCCGCCCACCTGGGCCTTCAGCTCCTCGATGCGGTCGCCCTCGACGTCGCGCACCAGCGGCGTGTCGGTGTATGTCGGGCAGATGGCGTTCACGCGCACGCCGCACTCCTCGGCCAGCCCCGCCAGCGACCGCGTGAAGTGGATGATGCCGGCCTTTGTCGCGGCATAGACGGGGGAGCCGGGCATCGGCACCAGCCCGCCCATGCTGGCTGTGTTCACGACCACCCCGGGCGTGCCGCGGCGGCGCATTTCGCGCACGGCGATGCGCGTGCCCTCGATCATCGCCGTGAAGTTGATATCCACGGTGCGCTTCCAGCCCGCGTCGTCGTCGCCGAAGAGGTCCTCGCCGCCGACACCGGCGTTGTTGCACACGATGTCGAGCCGCCCGTAGTGCTCGACGGCGGCGGCGACGGCGTTCGCGACATCCTCGGTGTGACGCACATCGCAGCGATGGAAGGCGGCGCGTCCGCCGCTCGCGAGGATGGCATCGGCGGCGGCCTGGCCTCCGGCGGCATCCAGGTCCGCGACGACGACGCAGCCGCCGCGCGCGGCCAGCGCCTCGGCCATGGCCCGCCCGATTCCCGATCCCCCGCCTGTCACGACGGCCGCTGTGTCACGAATGTTCATTGGCTGCCGGCCTTCGGCTATCGGCTCTCGGCCGTGCCCGCGCGCACGATACCGCGCCCGCTGGCTGCCGGCTATCGGCCGATCTGCTGTCAGCCATCGGCTATCGGCTATCGGCTCTCAGCCGAGCGCGCGATCCCGCCGCCCGCGGGGTGCCCCACCGATGGCCGATAGCCGGCGGCCGACGCCCCTACTGAAACAGCGCCCCGACGGAGTGGCCCGAGTGAATGCGCGCGATGGCATCGCCGAACTGAGAGGCGACCGGGATGATCGTCATGTTCGGGAGGCGCTTGTGCTCGGGGATGGGCACCGAATCCGTGACCACGATCTCGTTTGCATCGGCGGCTCGCAGGCGGTCGAGGGCCGGGCCGCTGAGGATGCCGTGGTAGCCCGCGAGCTTCACATCCTTGCAGCCATTGGCGCGCAACACGCGCACCGCCTCGGTCATCGTCCCGGCGGTATCGATTTCGTCGTCCACGAGGAGCACGCTGCGGCCCTCGACCTCGCCGATGACGTTCATCGCCTCCGTGCGGTCGCTGTTGCCCATGCGGCGCTTTTCGATGATGGCGAGGGGCAGGTCGAGGCGGACGGCCATGTCGCGCGCGCGCTTTTCGCCGCCGACATCGGTCGCGACGACGGTGTAGTTCTCCAGCCGCTCGGCGCGGAAGTGCGCGGAGACGGGGTAGATCGCGTTCAGTTCATCCACAGGCACGTTGAAGAAGCCCTGGATCTGGCCGACGTGGAGGTTCATGGTAAGGATGCGGTCGGCGCCCGCGGTTTCGAGGAGGTTGGCGAGCAGGCGCGCCGTGATGGGCACGCGCGGCTGGTCCTTCTTATCGCTGCGGCCATAGGCATAGAAGGGGATGACGGCCGTGATGCGGCCCGCCGAGGCCCGTTTCGCCGCATCGATCATGATCAGCAGCTCGAGGATCGAGCGGTTCACGGGGCTGCTAAACGGCTGCACCAGGTAGACATCGCGCATGCGGATGTTCTCCTGGTACTGCACGAAGATGTTCTCGTTCGCGAATTCGAACACGTCCACCTTGCCCAGCGGACGCCCGATGCGCGTGCAGATATCCCGTGCGAAATCCGGGTGGGCTCGGCCAGAGAAGACGGCAAGGTCGGTATACAACGCGGCGAGGGCTCCTGCGATGGCGTGCCCGGGGCCCAGGGCGGCCCGCAGCCCGGACCCGCACGATACCACCAAGGGAGAGATGAGAGAAAAGAGGAAGGAGAGAAGGGGGATGCCTCACCTCCCCCGCACAGCAAGAGGGGCCCCAGCGGGGCCCCTCTCGATCCTTCTCTCTTTTCTCTTTCCTCGTTTCTCTTTTCTGTGACCGCTACCCCTGCTGAACGATCCAGCTCTGGCTGTTGGGGCCGGCGATGGCCACGAAGTAGGCGGTGCCCTTGAGCAGGGTGGTGAAGTCGTTCGCGCCCGGGACGTTGCCCTGGGCCGGGAACGAAAGCTCCCAGCGCTGTTGGGGGGCATTCCACCGCGCCACCAGCGTCACCTGCGCCGTGAGGTCGTTCGTCGCGCTGTTGCCATCGTTGCCCGCCACCGCGTTCGACACCGTCATGCCGTCCGCCCCGAGCCAGACGATAAGCGTCCAGCGGAACGAGAGCGTGTAGGTCAGCGTGCCGCCCGTGAAGGTGAACTTCGTCAGCGCGCTCGTCGCCGAGGACTGCCCGTTCACGGTCACGATGACATCGAACTGACCGCCCGTGTGCTGGGGCGTGACCACCGTCAGCGTCGTCGGGCTGGTGACGTTCACGCTCGTGCCCGCGGTGCCGCCGAAGGTGACGCTCGTCGCGCCGGATACGAAGTTCGTGCCCGTGATCGTGACGGTCGTGCCGCCCGAGTTCGGGCCGGACGACGGGCTCACGGAGACGATGGTGGGGTTGCCGCAGGCTCCCTGGCCGAAGGTGAAGTTGTCGGCCGACGTATCGATGCTCGTGCCCACGCTCGCCACCGTGACGATGACGTCGGCTGCGGTGTTCGAGAGTGAGGTTGGGGTGTAGACGGTGAGCGACGTGGACGAGTTCACGGTGACGCCGGTCCCCGGGATTCCACCGAAGGAGACCGTCGTCTGGCCGGTGACGAAGCCCGTGCCGGTGACGGTGACGAGCGTGGCGGTGAAGTTCGCCCCGCAGGTGGGCGCGACCTGGGTCACGCTCACCGTGCCGCTGCCGTAGGTGAACGTGCTCGAGCCCGAGCCGTGGTTGGTGTACACGGTGAGCGTCTGCACGCCCGTGAGGTTCGGCGGGCTGACGTAGATGAGGTTGTCGCTTGAGAACGTGTGGCTGACGGTGATGCCGCCGATGGTGACCGACGAGACCCCCGTGAAGCCCGAGCCCGTGATGGCCGCGGTGACGGCGTAGGCGCCGCTCGCCGGGTTCACGGTCACGGTGCCGCAGTTCCCGAACGTGAAGTTGTCGGCCACCGTGTTGGTGCTCGTGGTCGTGCCGTTCACGGTGACGCTGACATCGACGACCGTGTTGAAGAGGTGGTTAGGCGTGTAGACGGTGAGGGAGGTCGGCGAGTTCACGAAGACACCCGTGCCCGCGTACCCGCCGAAGGACACGGTCGTCTGGCCGCTGACGAAGCCAGTGCCCGTAATGGTGACGAGGGTGGCGGTGAGGTTCGGACCGCACGCGGGCGTGAGCTGCGTGATCGAGACGGTGCCTGCCCCGTAGGTGAAGGTGCTCGATGCGGAGCCGTGGTTGGTATTCACGGTCAGCGTCTGCACCCCGGTGAGGTTCGGCGGAACGACGTAGATGAGGGTGTCGCTCACGAACGTGGGGCTGGCACTGAAGCCGCCGATGGTCACCGAGGTGAGGCCAGTGAAGCCGGAACCGGTGACGCTCGCCTGCACGTTGTACGTGCCGCTCGCGGGGTTCACGGTCACCGTGCCCGCCCCGTACGTGAACGTGCTCGACCCGGAGCCGTGGTTGGTGTTCACGATGAGCGGCTGGCTGCCGCTGAGGTTCGGCGGAATCACGTAGAGGAGGCCATCGTTCACGAAGGTGTACGAAACGCCGATGCCGCCGATGGTGACCGAGCTCACGCCGGTGAAGCCGGAGCCCGTGACATTCGCCTGCACATTGTAGCTGCCGCTGGCCGGGTTCACGGTCACGGTCGCGGCCGCGCAGGAGTTGTTGTAGTCGAAGGCGGCGGCGAGGGTGTCGCTGCCGCCGTTGGTGGACACCATCACGGAGCGCGGCCCGGCGGCGCCGCTGCCCACCGTGCGGAACTCGATCTGGGTGGCGCCCAGTACGCGGAAGCTGCCGAGTGGCGTGTAACTCCCGGAGGCCTGCGTATAGGTGATGCCGCCAAGCTGAAGGCTGACCGTCGTAACCTCGGCACCCGCGAAGCCCGTACCGGTCACCAACACTGCCGTGTTTCCGGCGAGCGGCCCGCAGGTGGGGCTGACGCTGACGACATCCGGGACCGGTGGTGCGGCCTTCGCCGCCATGGGGAGCGCAAGGAGCGCCGCAAGGACCGCCGAGAAAAGCGCGAGCGAAAGCATGCGCCGCCCCCGGGTTTTCACAACCCGCACGTTGTTCATTTGGTAGAACTCCTTCCTCGCCGCCGGGACATTCTGCACGTCCACGTGCAGCGCGTCATTTCGAGATCATCATGCGTGCCGTACTTTACCGGAAATTTACCGCAATAACCAGCGTCTCGGCTTGCACGCACCGTATCCCGACGGTTCCCCGGTACGAACCGCGACAGTTGTATTCCTAATCCCGATGCAGGCGACATGCCCCGCCGGGCCATCCAGCGGGGTGCGCATGGCCCCAATTGGCCCCAGTGGTGCGTGACGTTAAGGAAGCTCGCACACCTTCCCCACCACATCGGGAAAGTTCGCCTCCCCGGCGCGGCGCCACCCGCCTCGAGCCTCGAACCTCGAGCCCCCTTTCCCCCTTCCTCTTTCCTCCTTTCTCTCCCCATGTAGAATTCCCGGCGCATCAAATCCGAAAGAGGACCCCATGGGAAAACTGGATGGCAAGGTTGTCATCGTCACCGGCGCCAGCCGTGGCATCGGCGCGACCATCGCCCAGCTCTTCGCCGCCGAGGGCGGCAAGGTGGTGTGCGCCGCTCGCACCCTCAAGGAAGGCGACCACCCCCTCGAAGGCTCGCTGGAGCACACCGTCAACACGATCAAGGCCGCCGGCGGCGAAGCGACCGCCGTCGCCGTCGATATCTCCGACCACGCCGAGTGCCTCCGCCTGGTCGATGAGACCCGCCGCATCTACGGGCCGGTGGACGTGCTCGTGAACAACGCCGCCCTCACCTACTTCGTCCCCATCAAGGACTACCCGGTGAACAAGTGGCACCGCTCCATCGGCGTCAACTTCCACGCACCGTTCTACCTGTCGCAGGAAGTGCTGCGCGACATGCTGCCGCGCAAGAGCGGCTCGATCGTGAATATCTCCAGCGGCGCGGCCATCGGCCCGGGCCGCGGCCCCTACAGCCCGGAGACGGCCGGCCGTGGCGGCGGCACCCTCTACGGCGCCGAGAAGGCCGCCCTCGAGCGATTCACCCAGGGCCTCGCCTCCGAGGTCTACAACGACGGCGTGAGCGTCACCTGCGTGTCGCCCTCGCAGGTCGTGCCGACGCCGGGGACGGTGCACCACAAGCTCGTGACGGGCATGGATGACCCGCGCGGCGAAGACCCGATCCTGATGGCGAAGGCCGCCCTCCTGCTCGCGAGCGAGCCCCTGGACAAGGTCACCGGCCGCGTCACCTACAGCCAGGAGATCCTCCAGGAGTTCGGCTGGATCAATAACGGCAAGGGCACCGGCATCGACCGCAAGGGCTCGGGCTACAGCCAGGTCTAAGCGGCTTCCGAAGGCACCACACATGCGAAGGGGCTCCCATTGGGAGCCCCTTGGTGCGTCCGCGCGATGGCGTGGATTCAGAAGGTCGCCAGGCGTGTCTCTTCCATCTTGGAAGTCACCGAGGGCCAGGCTTGCGAACTGCTCGCTGCGGGAATGTCGAACTGGCGATCGCGCGCCTCTTCCCGCGCGGTGATGGCAGCGACCACCCAAATGGCCAACGCCGCAGCCGCCGCAGCCGCCACGTACGAGATCTGCGCGAACCTCAGCGAGAAGCGCCACTGTTCCAGCGACTGCATGAGGGGGTCCGACGTGTCGATCCACAGATGGGTACCGCCAACGAGGAATGCGACCCACCACACCACCAGCCACGGCGAGGCTGGCCGTCGCTGCCAACCGTCACCGCTCAGCGGAGCGTCCGGGTCGCTCGCCCGCCATGCCTGGTTCATCACCTGAAGCGGGCGCCAGAACGAGACAACCGGTACGAACCAGCCGCCCGTCGCCCAGCCCGTGCCCCAGGCCGGCGGTTCGTCGCTGAAACTCGCGGCATTGGCCGTGATTCGGCGCGTCCAAAGTATGAAAACGACCGCGATCCCACCGAGCTCAAGCAGCAGGCTCGCCGCGGCCGGCCCCGTGACCCATCCGTTGGCGGTGCTCACCGCATCGTCCAGATCGCTCTGGTATTCGAACTCGAAGGTCTCCACCCGGTCAGCCACGGTCCCGGCATAGACCGTTCCCCAGAACCCGACGATCGAGAGCAGGATGTGGCAGCCGAAGAGGACGAAGAGCGCGGTGGCCATGCGCTGCGGCGAGCGGTAAGCCGGCCGCCGCATGAAAAACGGCACCCGTGCGCGGGGGATGGAAACCCAGACCTGCGCCGAAGCGTTCCACAAGAGAACCTCGCCCATGGAGCCCCGCAGCAACCAAGAGCCTCCGTATTCGAACGGGAGCCTGCGGGCCTCCGACCATGACGCGGCAACATCGCGTCTTCGCCGGGTATCGGGCTGCGAGGGATGCGTGGCGACGCCGCTCACGACCGGCCCGCCGCAGGCGTTGCAGAACAGCGCGCCGTCCGGGTTCCCGGCGCTACACCGTGGGCACGTTGTCATCGGTTCGTCACTCCGCCGTCGTTCGGCGGGGACGTTACCGATCGAATGCGTCATCTCCTGTCGCGATTCACCCCGCGAGCCAGCCGTGGCCGCCCGCGCCCGGCAGGTGCATGCGCGCGTGCGTCTCGCGCGCGAAGCCAACGGCCCCGAGGGCCGCGACCGCGGCGCCGTAGACGAAGAAGAACGGCTGGAGCAGGCTCGCGTAGCCGATGAACCCCACCTGCACCGCGATCCACGTCATCAGCACCGCACCCACGGCCACGTGCCCCGGCCATGCCAGCCGGTGGCCACGCAGCGCCAGCATCACAACCAGCGCCGGGAACACCCCGTTGAGCACCAGCAACGCGATGCCCGGCACCAGATAGGAGTCGAACGGTGTGCCTTCCAGCAGCGTCATATCGACGTTGTCCCCGCCGTTGCGGTCGCCGATGAGCGCCCACACGCCCCCGAATGCGCCAATCGCGAGGAACGCCTCAAGGGCGAGGATGAGCCGTTCGAGCGGCCGCATGCGGCGCATGGCCATCACCTCCGCACCGGATCCAGCCTCAGCGTCGTCCCGCACGAGCGCGCCGGGATCGTCCGGCCGGTCCCGGCGCCCGGGCACCAACGGCTCCTTTCCCGGCCGCTTGCGGCTTGCGGGCGAGCCGCCACGATGGGGTCACTCGCCCGGGCGGGAGAACAGGCAAGGAATGTCCCTCATGCGATGGTCCAGTGCGGTCGTGGCGGTGGCGGCCCTCTCCGCCGCGCTCTTTGGCATCTTCGGCGCACAGGCTTCGCCCGGCACGTCCGCCGCGTCCGCCGCGACGGATGCCGATGGCCTCCTCCCCGGCGAGGTCCTGGAACGGGTTGAGTTCGCGCTCTTCGATGCCCGCACCGTCCCCGAGGGCGCCACGCTCACCGGTGCGGCGGACCTCGCCACCTTCACCGCCAACGGGCGCTGGGCCGATTCCGCCCTGCCCGTCCAGGTGCGCTACGTCTTCGCGACCGACCCGAAGGAGCTCTCGGCCTTCGGGTCGCTCCTCTGGTCGCTCCGCCGCTGGGAGGCCGTGGGCGGGCAGAAGCTGCGCGCGTCCTACGCGGGCGCCTTCGCCACGGGCCCCGGCGTCACCTGCACCGAACGCACGCGCGACAGCGTCAACACCGTCAGCTTCGCCAAATTGGATAGCAAGCTGCTCGGCACGACCTGCGTCTTCTTCGCGAACGTTCCCGGCACGCAAACGCGCCGCATTCTCGAGTTCGACATGGAGCTGACCACCGACGCGAGCTGGTCGGCATCGGAGACGACGGCGCCGAGCGCATTCGACCTGCCCACGGTGGTGCTGCACGAAATGGGCCACGCCATCGGCCTCGGGCACACGGCCGTGACGGGTGCCGTGATGCAGGAAGCGCTCGCGCCGGGGACGCAGTTCCGCGTGCCCGCGCAGGACGACCGCGACGGCCTGATCTCGCTCTACGGCGACCCGGCCGCGCCCACGGTGACGCCGATGGCGGTGCCGCCCGCGCCGTTCGCCACGCGCCGCCTGCCCGCGCTCGCGAAGGAGTAGGCTCCGCCAGTCTGATATCTTTGGCGCATGGTCCGGTTCGTGATCGAGGTCGATGACTCGGCGGCCGAGGAGATCCGGGAGCGTGCGGCGGCCGCCGGGCTGGCGCCCGAGGTATACATCGCCCGTCAGATCGCGCCCGCAGGAGTGCTGGAGGGCCGCCTGCGCGCCATCGTCGAAGCAGACATTGAACGCTACCGCGAAGCGTACCAGCGCCTGGCAGAGTGAGTTCCGGCATCTGGTACCCGTCCGTCGCCGATGTCGTCTCCATTCATGCGGCGGTCATGCGATCCTTTGACGTCGTGGCCACGGTCATTGCCCCTGAGAAGCTCGCGGGAGCGTTGTCACGGCCAATGTCCGAGGCGTTTGGGCGAGAACTCTTCCCGACCGTACCCGAGAAGGCTGCCACCCTGCTGCAGGGCATACTCGCGGCGCATGGCTTTAGACGGGAACAAGCGCGCCGCGCTGGCCACCACCCTGGCCTTCCTGGAGATGAACGGCGTCGTTTCGAAGCCTTCGAACGCCGATGTCGTGGCGCTCACACTGGAGGTGGCAGCCGGCGCGTTGCGGGATGTGGCAACGATTGCCGGCCGCATCGCCATCCTCTTCCCGGATGCTTGAACGCTTGCGCGGCTCGCCGTTGGCCGCGAAAGTCCGCCGAGTGGCGCCTTTCGAATACCACTATCTGCGCCGCCTCGCCGATGGCCGTCGCCTGGTCACCGTGCATACGGGCGAAGTCGTCGTCCGCCGCGATGACGCGGTCGTACTCGTGGTCGATTGCTCCTGGGCGCGGCTCGAAGCGCACCTCCTGAGCCATTCCGGGGAGCCCGTGCGCGAGCCGGTGCCCGTCGCCGGTGCGCGCCTCTGGCTGTGGCGCGAACGCCCCTGGCGCATGTTCGAACTCTTCGACCCCGCGGGCTCCCACGCCGGGTACCGCATCGATTTCACCTCCGCCCTCGCGCGCACCGGCGGCGTCCATCACCAGGTCGACCTCTACCTCGACCTCTTCATCGACCCCGCCGGCGGTCGCTGGCTCGTGGAGGACGACGAAGAGCTGGATGAGGCCGTGGCCCTCGGGTGGGTGAGGGACGACGAGGCGGAGCGGCTGCGGGCCGAGTGCCGCGAACTCCTCGGGTGGCTGAAGGCGGGCGAGTGGCATGCCCGCCTCGCCGCTGCCTGTGGCGAACCGTTCGAGTGGGCGGCGCTGCCGGCGGGCTTCACCTTCACGGACTCGGAGGGCGAGGGCCCGGGCGCCCCGCCCTGGATCGGCCAGGAGTAGGTCACTCCCGCGGCCGGCCGGTGGCGCGGCGGCCGGGACCGGCCGCTTCGGCGGCGTGCAGGCAGAGCGCGAGGCTTGCGACGTAGTCGTCGTGGCCGCGTTCGTTGCCCCAGCGCAGCCCGCCGCCAGGGGTGAACTCGCCGCCGCAGGCCGCCAGCTCGGCGCGCACGGCCGCGGCCTCGGGCGAACCATCGTCCGCGTGGAGCAGCAGGCGGCCGGTCTCGATGGCGGCGATGAGCGCGAATCCCAGTGCCGCCTTCGATGCCGCCGTGAACGCGAACGGCGCCACCCGCGGCCCGAGCGACTCCGCCAGCCGCGCCGCGATCGGCCCCCCGAGCCCCGTGGCATCGACCACGAGCCGCTCGAGCCGCCAGTGCCGCGCGTGAACCGCCACTTCCGCCGTGAGCCGCGCATACGCCGCGGAGCGCCACGCCATCTGCCGGACCACCTCCCAGCGCCCGCCCCCTGCGATCCGCGCGATGGTGAGCACGGAGGCATCGGCGCGCGCTCCCTCGCCCGCGCAATCGAGCGCGCCCACATACCGTTCGCCCGGGACGGGTGCGTGCAGCCCGGGATGCGTGCCCTCGAGGCGCACGAGCTGCGCCGGCGTGAGCAGGCGTCCTTCGGCCTCCACGGTCCGCAGCTCGTATTGGCT
>JAYRRO010000202.1:0-6784 GCA_041910095.1 Dehalococcoidia bacterium | reverse complement strand
TTCATCAGGGCGCCGGCCTCGTAGGACTGCCCGCCTTCGCCCACGCGTCCGTCCGCTTCAACCGCCACGGTAAAACGGTGGGATTTCCCATCGGGCAATCCATCGGCGACGAAGCGCGCGACCCACGTCTTTCGCATGATTGCGAAGAGCCGCTGCATCTGCTCCGGCGGTGCCGGAGGCCCGTTGATCGCCCAATAGCCCCCGCCCGTGTACTTCGCGAGATCATCGAAGAACTCCGTCAGTCGCACGTCCCCCGGCCCGGCCGTGCCCACGCCGATGGTGAAGTAGGTACTGCTCAACTGAGCCTTGATCGTCCCGAGCGTGAGGTCCGGCTCGTTGCCCTTTCCCTCGATGGCGGTGACGAGGACCACTGCGCGGGAACGAACGCCGGGCGGCGGATTATTGGCGATCCCCGCCGCCTGGACGAGCGCCGGGCTTAGCTCCGAGAGCGCGGCCGACGCCGAGAGTGCCCGGATGGCCGCGACAAGATTCGGGTCGTCACGCCCGACCCAGTTCGTGCGCGACTCGACCCCCTGGTTGAAGGCGACCACTCGCGCCATGTCGTCGCGGCCCATGCCCGCCCGGAATTGTTCCAAAGCTTCCGCGGCACGCTGGATGTAGGACTTGCCATCAGCCTGGACCCGGGACATAAGCGCACTCGTGTCGACGAGCAGCACATAGCCCGTTGCCACCGGCGTGGACGTCGAAGGCGTGAGCGACACCAGCCGAGCGCGCCCCGCGTCGTCGCTGACGCGGACGTTCTCGGCCTTCAGGTCCTGAACCGGCCGGCCGCTGACCGCGTCGATGACGGACAGCGTGGCTTCAATCTCCGGATATGCTTCCGCGCTAACTGCCCCGGCCACCGCGACATCGAGGTCCCCCGCACTCAGGGCGCCGTGCGATCCGCCCTGGAACGCGACGGCCGTCGCGCAGCAACTCAGCGCGAGCAGGGCGCGCGCGATCGCGCTCCGGCACCAGGCGGCGCCTCCGCCCTCACGGAGACTCATTCCTCATGCCCCCGTGCGCCGGGGAGGTCGACCTCGATGTAGGTCAGGCGAGCCTCGCCGAGGTCAATCGTGTCGCCGTCGCGCAGCGGATACGGCTCGCGAATGCGCTTCTTCGTGCCATCCCGGCCCACCACGAACGAGTGATTGGCGCTCGCCAGGTCCCAAAAGTGGAATCGGCCGTCCTCCACCATCACCTTGGCGTGACGCTTCGACACCGTTTCATCGCTGATCACGATGTCGTTGTCGGGGTTGCGCCCGATGCTGGTCTCTTCCTCGAGCAGGAACACCTTCCCCGCGCGGATCCCGTTCCGGAGAACCATGTACACGAGCGGCCCGCTATACACGCGCTTGCCGCCGCGCATTAAGACCGTGTGGTCGCTCGCGTCCCCGCACCGTCGTCATCGTCATCCGGGCGGCCCCGCTGGTCGATGGCGGTGTGGTCGCTGTCGTCGAACCGGGACGCACCCGGGGGCGCGAACCGCACACGGCCGCCGGCGCCCGGCGCCGCCTCGGTCGCATCGCCGCCCACCGGCCGGTAGAAGTCGCCGTGCCCGGCTGCGAAGCGCGCGCGTTCGCGATAATCCGGCACGGCGTCGCGGTCGATGAACGTCTTCTCCCACCGGTTGACATCGGACCGCGGGAGTTCCGCGGCGCCGCGGCCGCCGGGGTTCGCCGCCCCGTCGGCCGCGCCACAGCGCGGGCACACGGCGACTTCCATTCCGGCGTCGTTGCCGCATTGGGGACACGGGCCTCTCATCGCCTGCCTCCGCCTTCGATGGCGAAGAACCGCAGCACGGTCTCGCCGATTTCGATTTCGTCGTCGTCCTTCAGTGCGTGTGCGCCGCGCAGCCGCCGCCGGCGTCCGCCCGTCACGAGGAACGAGCCATTCGTCGCCTGCAGGTCCTGGTAGATGAATTGGCCGCCCGTCCACTTCACCTGCGCATGCCGCTCGGAGACACGGGGGTCGCGCAGCGACACCGTCGCCTGCATCGACCGCCCGACCGTAGAGATGTCCTCGAGCATGAACTGACGGCCGCTGTCGGGGCCAGAGAGTGCGATGAGGCAGGCCCGTCCCGCGGTCCGCTTGTCAACCATCGTCGCGTCGGACGCGAGGATCGTGCGGCTGTGGTCCGAGGGTGCCCTTCGAGCCGGCGCCGGTACGGTCGGAGCCGAAGGGCTCACCGCTACCGGGTCATCCTGCGCCGGACGCGCGCCGGCGCGAATCTGAGCGCCGCACCGCGGGCACACGATCGCTTCGAAGCCCGGGTCGAAGCGGCACGCCGGGCACGCGCGGGCCATCAGCGGCCACCCTTCGTGGCATCCACGAACTGGAGCACGGTGTGCCCGATGCGCAGCTCGTCGCCGTCGACGAGCACCTGCGCGGTGCGGATTTGCTCTTCACGGCCCTCGACCAGCAGGAACGACCCGTTCGTGCTGCGAAGGTCCGTGAAGATGAATGCGCCATCCGCGTGCTTCACCTGCGCGTGCTCGGTCGAAACCCGCCTGTCCTCAAGCTGAATGTCGCAACGGTCCGAACGCCCGATGACCAGGGTGCCATCGAGCGGGAACTGCCGACCTTTCTCTGGACCAGCCTTCGCCACCAGATACGCATCGGCCCGAACCGGCCGTCTGGCGGCCGGCCCCGCCTGCGTCGGGGCCGGCGTTGGCACCGGATTGGGAATGACCGTCCAGTCGTCATTCCCGAGCGCCATCTCGTATGAGGGTTCGAGCCTTGCCCGCCCCCACGTGGCATAGGCAGCCACCGCGAGCAACGCGGCGACGCCCGCCGCGATGTTCAGCCAGGCGAGGATCGTGAGGAGCGTCTCCCGCCCCGCGTCCAGGTTCGCCGCGCCGAGCACAATGGCGGGCACCGTGAGCCCGACCAGCAGCGTGGCGGCGATACGCCAGGCCCAGCCGTTCCCCTCGCCGCCCGCGCTGTCGTACCAGACCCAGAGCACGGCGAACAGCGCGAGCAGAAAGATCCCGCCGAACAGGCCGGCGCGCGCCATTGGCTCCCAGTCGATGAAGCTCATTCCCCGCTCCTACGCCAGGTCCCGGAAGACCATCTCCGTCGTCCCGAACGTGATGTGATCCCCGTCGGCCAGCACCTTGACGTAGACGGGCGCCCCCGCGGCCTCCGTGCGGTTCGCCGATGCGAGGTCGTACAGCACCCAGCCGTCTTCCTCGCGGCGGATGCGTGCCTGCTCCAGCGACACCGTCTCGTCATCGAGCACGACTTCGCAACCGGCGTCCCGCCCGACCGTCGTGCCCGCGGGCTTCACCACGGCGTGCTCGCCGCGCCGCACCCCCGTGAGCCAGAAGAGGTAGGCGAACGATGCCGGGCTCTTGCGGATGATGACCGTCTCGTCGCGCATGCAACCTCCCCGTTCCCTTCCCGGCCGGGCCGCGAAGGCTCCCGAACCTTAGTCAATCCGATCGGCGGATTCCACGACGGAAGACGGACAGTTCGCGGACAACCGCGAGGCCGAGGCGTGCCTCAGATGCGGAAGCCGCGCGGCGGTGGCGGGCCAAAGCGGTTGGCCCCCGCATCGCCGTCGCCAAGGAAGCAGATGAGCCAAAACGCGATCCCTATCACCGGGACGAGCATCAGCACCGCATACCACCCGCTCACGTCCAGGTCGTGCATCCGCCGCGCAGCTGCCGCCATCCCCATCCAGCAAACGAAGATGCCCAGCAGGAACACCGCACCAAACGAGAGCCCCATGCCGGCGAGCACGCCGAGCACCGTGGGCGCGACCACCGTCAGCACGAACGCCGTGGTCCTGTTGATGCGGCCGTTCGTCTGGATCGACCTGACCATCCATCCCGGGTCGTGCGGCACCGGTTCCGACCTGGCGAGCACAGGATGGGGCCCGAGATACCTCGCGGAGTCCCCCGGCGGTGGCGGCATGATGCGGTGCTGTGCCATCCATGCCGGGTCTCCCGAACCGGTCTCGGACCGCGGCTGCGGGGCCACGCCGGTCCCTGTTATCGCAGCGAGTACCCCTGGGCCGGGCCTGGGCTGGTAGCCGATGACGGGGTCGCTGGCTGCCCGCGCTCCCGGCAGGGACGCCGGTGCTGGTGGCAGTGCGGACGACACGCCCGCGGGAAAACCGCGCCCACGCGGTGAGGCCACCGTGCGCACCGGCTCCCCTTGCCATGCGAAGCCGTTCCAATACCGGACCGTACCCTCCGGGTCACCCTCGGCCGGGTACCAGGCGGGGGCGGCGGCGCCGGTGGCGGGCTCGCCGAGCGGCCGGATCGGCGCGCCGGCGGTAACGCCCAGCAGTGCCAGTACCCCCGCCGCGTCCCGCGGCCGCGCGGCCGGGTCCTTCGCGAGCAGCGACTCCAGCACCGGGCGCGCGATCGCCGGCACGCGGGCAAGGTCCGGCGTGTCGCGGAGATGCTTCATGAGCACCGTCTTCTGGCTGTCGCCCGTGAACGGCGGCGCGCCCGCCAGCATTTCGTACAGCACGATCCCGAGCGCGTAGAAGTCCGATTGCGCGCTGACCGCGTCCTCCGGCGCCATGTACGCCACGGTCCCGATCACCGCCGAAGCCCCTGTGAGCGCCGAGAGGTCGCCCGCGCGCGCCACGCCGAAGTCGGCCAGCTTCACGGCGCCGCCGCGCTCCAAGAGGATGTTCGAGGGTTTGATGTCGCGATGGACGACGTTGTGGGCGTGCGCGGCGCCCAGGCCGTGCGTGACCTGCGCGGCGATGCCCCGCGCTTCCTCCCAGGTGAGCGTGCGCCGCTCGCGCAGGAGGTCCCGCAACGATGGGCCTTCCACCAGCTCCATCGCCATGAACGGTTGCCCCTCACGCATACCATAGCCGAGCACCCGCACGACGTGGAGCGAATCGATGCGCTTCGAGACCTCGACCTCGCGTTCGAAGCGCCGCAGGTAATCGGGGTCGTCGCTGAGGTGCGGGTGCAGCATCTTCAGCGCGACGAGCGTGCCCGAAGCCATGTCGCGAGCCCGCCACACGGTCCCCATTCCGCCCGACCCCAGCTTCTCGAGAAGCTCGAAGTCGGTCATGAGCGTCGGCGCCCCCGGCGCGAGTCGCTCCCGACGCCTTCCAGAGTCGGTGTCGCCGTCGGCGTGTGGGAGTGTGTCGTTGCAGGCGTGGCCGTTGGCGGAACGGGCGTGGCCGTCGGCGGGATGGGCGTGGCTGCCGGCGGCACAGGTGTGGGCGTCGGCGGCACAGGTGGGGGCGTGGCCGTTGGCGGAACGGGCGTGGCCGTCGGCGGGATGGGCGTGGCTGCCGGCGGCACAGGTGTGGGCGTCGGCGTGACAGGCGTGGGAGTGGCGGTCGGAACGGATGCCGCCCCGTGGTCCGCGTACCACGTCCCGTCCGGCATTTGGAGCGTTCCCGTCTGTAGTGCCTCGCACGAAGCGCCACTGATTCCCTGCGGGTTCGCCTGCTTGAGTTGCGTGCACAGAGCTGCCGTGAACTTCGACTTCGCGTCGGCGCTTAGCGTTGCGCCCGGGTGTGTCACGGCCGGGATGCAGCGCTCGACAATCGCGCTGAAAGTGTCCGAATTGGGAATCTTGATCTCCCCCGTGCACCCCTCGGGGATCGCGGGCCCGACGACCGCCGGCGACGGTAACGCGGTGCTGGTCGTGGTGGCGGCTGCGGGTTCCATCGTGGCTGCCGGGACGGTTGGCGAGACCGGCGTTGCGTGGCCAGTACCATCGCCCCCGGCCAGGACCCGCGAGACCACGAACACGCCCGCAGCCATGATCCCCACCGCCGCGACCGCGGCCCCCGCTGCGAGCAGCGCCGGTGGAAATGCAGCCAGCCGGCCGCGCCTCCGCCGGACGGGGATATGGCCGTCGAGGATGGTCGTTGCGTCGTCCATTTCAAAGGGCGCCACGGGCGCATCCAGCCGCTCCCCGGGCGCAAGCGTTCCACCCAGCACGACCGTGATGTTGTCGTTTCCGCCGGCGTCGTAGGCGGCCCGCGCCAGCCGCACGGCAGCGTCCTGCATTCCCCGTCCCGCCGCGATCGCCTCGATCGCATCGTCGTCGATCATCCCGTGCAGGCCATCGCTGCAGAGCAGGAGCCGCTCGCCCGGCGCGAGCTGGCTCGGACCGTACGTGTCGGGTCGCACCTCCGGGTCGGTCCCGATGGCGCGCGTGATGACGTTCCTGCCGGCCGCGATACGCGCCTCCTCGCGTGTGAGGTCGCCCGCGGCCACGCGTTCGGCCACGATCGAGTGATCCTCGGTGACCTGCCGCAGCCCCCCGGGCCCGAGGACGTACGCGCGCGAATCGCCGACATTGAGCACGGTCGCCTCACGCGTCAGCGTGTTCACGAGCGCGGCGACGAGCGTCGTCCCCATCATGCTGCGCGTGGCCGCGCCATCCCCGCTCCCTCGCCGGTAGACCGCGTCGTTCGCGAGGTGCGCGCCCGTCATGAGCGCGACCGCGGGGTCGTTCCAGGCCGCGCTGGTGACATATTCGGTGACTGCGTTCACCGCGATGCGGCTGGCGACCTCGCCCTTCGCCCCCCCGCCCATGCCGTCCGCGACGATCATCAGGTACCAGGGCACGCCGCCGTGGGGCACGGGCTGGACCCCCGCGCTGTCCTCGTTGTGGTCGCGGACACGCCCGCGGTGCGTGAACGGGTATGCTCCGAAGGCCGGCTCAGCCATGGCCGGCCCCTGCGGCGATCGCCACCGCCAGGGCCACCAGGATGGCCCCCATGATGCCGATGAGCACCGTGCCTGCTCCCACGGCCGCGCGGTCGCGGCGCGCTCCACCGCCGTGCGTCGAC
>JAYRRO010000201.1:0-9314 GCA_041910095.1 Dehalococcoidia bacterium | reverse complement strand
GGGGGGTTTCGCAGCATGAGCTCGGAGGCCTGGTACGCCTGGAGCTTTCGCACGACGCGATTCTGGAAGATGCCCTGGCGCGCGGCGTTTTCGAGGAACACCCCGATGAGCACCAGCCATGCCCCGCCCAGGTACCCCTCCGTGATGTAGACATCGACCCCGGCGAGCGAGACCGCGCCCGCCGCCATCAGCGCCCAGCCGAAGATGCGGCCGCTCCACGCGGCGATGAGCGTCGCGCGGTGATAGTTCCCCGTGAGCAGCCAGAGCAGCGATCGGAAGACGCGGCCGCCGTCCATGGGGAAGGCGGGGATGAGGTTGAAAATCGCAAGCCCGATGTTCGTGAACGCGAGCCAGACGATGACGGCATCGATGGGGCGGTGCGTGTTCGAGCCGGCCAGCCACCAGACGCCGAAGAACACGCCCCCGAGGAGCGCGCTCATCACCGGCCCCGCGACGGCCATCAGCAACTCCGCCAGCGGCCGGCTCGCTTCCCGCGTGATGTGCGCGACGCCGCCGAAGATGAAGAGCGTGATGCTGCGCACCGGGATCCGGTACAGCTTCGCGACCACGCTGTGGGCCAGCTCGTGGAGGATGATGGACCCGAAGAAGAACCAGGCGCTCGCCAGCGCCATGAGGATGTACACCGGCCGCGGCTGGTCCTCGATCCAGCCGGGGAAGATCTGGACGGCGAGGATCCAGGTCGTGAGCGCGGCGAGGAAGAACCAGGTCGGGCTCACCATCACGGGAATGCCGAGGACCGAGGCCACGCGGTACGTCCTGCGCATGGGCCAAGTTTAACGGCGGCCCCGTAAAGGGGATGGGTGAGCAGGTGCCTCCCGCCGCGGGAAAGGCGCGAAGAGACGCTCCTTCCTGCCTGTTTCCGCCCGGGGCCGTATCCTTGACGCTTGTGATTCGCCGCGCCCTCGTCATCCTGCCCGCCGCCCTCCTCGCCGTCGTGTTCGCCGCCTGCGGAAACGGCAAGGACGAGCAGTTCCCCAAATCGAGCGACCCCGCGCGGAACATCCCCACGGAAGAGCGCGGCACCGTGAACGTCGTCGTCGCCGGCAGCGCCTTCTACGCGGGCGCGACGAACAACTTCGTGTTCGGCATCACCGATAGGAACGACGAGCCGCAGGGCGGCGCCACCGCGCGTGCCACCTTCTACGACCTGCGCGATCCCAACAACCCGAAGCCCGTCTTCCAGGCCGACGCCATCCAGAGCGCGCCCGGCGTCGGGCCCGTGACCGAGCACACGCACCCGGGGGGCGAAGTCCACAAACACGGCGGCGCCGACGACAATCGCGTGGGCTATTACGTGAAGGTGAAGTTCGACCACGGCGGGCCGTGGGGCATCGCCGTCGAGGCCACCCTCAAGGACGGCACGAAAGGCGTCTCCAGCGTCGGCTTCCTCGTCGATGAGAAGCCAGCCATTCCCGCGCCGGGGCAGGCCGCTCCGAAGAGCGACAACCTCACGAAGAAGGACGTCGCGAACATCGCCGAGATCGACTCGGGCACACCGCCGAACGACATGCACGACGTCAAGATCAAGGACGCCATCGCCGCGGGCCGCCCCATGGTCATCGTCTTCTCCACGCCGGCGTTCTGCACCTCGCGCTTCTGCGGGCCCGTGAACGAAGAAGTGGAGGCGCTCCAGGCGAAGTACCGCGACCGCGTGGACTTCGTGCACATCGAGATCTGGCGCAGCTTCGACCGCAAGGAACTGAACCCGACCGCGCGCGAATGGCTCATCCGCCCCGATGGCGGCCTCAGCGAGCCGTTCGTCTACATCGTGGGCAAGAACGGCGTCATCTACGACCGCTACGAAGGGCCCGTCGCGGCGAACATCCTCGAGCCCTCGGTGCAGGCCGTGGCCGACGGGGGCGTCTATCGGTAGAGGCCGCCCGTCATCGGCCTTCGGGGTGCCCCGCGCGGGAGGCTCCGGCGCCAAATAGCCATCGCCCACTCCCTTTCTCATTCCTCTTTTCTCTTTTCTCTTTTCTCCGACTATTCTTTGTCCATGCCCGAACTGACGCTGGACGACGCGGCCATCCTTCATTACGAGGAGTGGGGCGATACCGAGGCCCCCGCCGTGGTGCTGCTGCACGGCTTCACGAGCGACCTGCGCATGTGGAAGGCGCACGCCGAAGCCCTCTCCGAGGAGTACCGCGTCATCGCCGTCGACCTTCGCGGACACGGCGCTTCCGGCGCGCCCGAAGACCTCGACACCTACACCATGGAGCGCTACGCCGAGGACGTCCGCCAGCTGCTCGCGGCCCTCGGCGTCGATCTCTGCGCGCTTGTGGGGTGTAGCTTCGGTGGCATGGTGGCGCTGCAGGTCGCGGTCACCTGGCCGGACATGATCGCCGCGCTCGTGCTCACCGATACATCGCCCGCCTACGCCTCGGAACGGTATGACGACGAGTTCCGCCGCCGCGAAGCGCGCATCACCGAACAGGAGCGCATCGTCGAGCAGTTCGGCACGGCGGAGCTCGGCAAGCGCGTCGCCGCCACCGTGAAGGACACCTTCCTCGCCGACGCCCTCCGCCGCCGCTACACGAGCATGACGCGCGCGGGATACCTCGGGTCGGCCCGGGTGCGCCGCGAACGGCCCGACCTCATCGGCCGCCTCGCGGGGCTCACCATGCCCACCCTCATCTGCACCGGCGACGCCGACCCCGTGCGCTCCGCGGCCGACGTGATGCTGCTGGAGATGCCCGGGGCCCGCTTCGTGCTCTTCAAGGAGTGCGGCCACGGCGTGCCTTCGCTGCGGCCGGAGGCGTTCCTCCAGGTGCTCACGGGCTTCCTCCACGATGTCGAGGACGGCCGCCCGCTCGCGGGAAGCACCTCGGTCTAGGGCGTTCCCACCGGTTTTTGCGTCCGAACCGGGCAGCTCCCCGATTGGGCGGCGAATCCCGTCCTTACCCCACTTCGTCCCCCTCCCGCGCGCTCCGATACCTACGGCAAACGCCGCGGCGGGCCGGGCACGGCCACGCCACGAGGGGGATACCTTGGCCCAGGACGCAGCCGAATCCTCGTTCGACCGCAATCGCATCCAGCAGTCCACCGAGACCGAGTTCGGCATCCACGAGATGTTCTTCTCGATCACCGATGAAAAGGGCATCATCCGCACCGGCAACGACGTGTTCATTCGCGTCAGCGGCTATTCCAGGGAGCAGATGGTCGGGAAGCCGCACAACCTGGTGCGCCACCCCGATATGCCGCGCATCGTCTTCAAGACACTCTGGGACGAGATCGGCGCCGGGCGCCCCATCGCCGCGTACGTGAAGAACCGGTCACAGGACGGCCGCTTCTACTGGGTGTTGGCGACGGTGCTGCCCATTCCCGGCGGCTACCTCAGCATCCGCGTGAAGCCGACCTCGGAGCTGTTCAAGCTCGCGCAGGCGGTCTACCCGGAGCTGCGCCGCATCGAAGCCGAGATCGAAGGCCCCAACGGCGTCCACCGCAAGGAAGCGATGGACGCCTCCGGCGCGCGGCTCGCGGAGATGCTGAAGGGCCAGGGCTACGACTCCTACGGCGCCTTCATGCGCGAAGCTGTCCTCGCCGAGACGAACGCCCGCGAGGCCGATGCCCAGCGCCGCCGCCTCTCCGGCCAGATGCGCCGCGCCCCCCGCGCGGGCGGGCGCGGCGATGAAGTGCTCGGCGGCCTCAACATCGTCGATGACGTGCTCGCGCGGCTGGTCCTCCGCCTCGATGACTACGTCCGCCTCAGCCACCAGCTCGCCGAGAAGGCGGCCTTCGTGCGCGGCCTCGCCGACGACGTGCGGCTCTTCGCGCTCAACGCCATCGTCATCGCGAGCAAGGCCGGCGGGCGCGATGGCGCCGCCATCGGCGCCGTGGCCGCCGTCCTCCAGAAGAACGCCGACTCCGGCAGCGTCCTCTTCGGCGAACTGGGCGACTCCATCGGCAGGGCCACGGACACGCTGAACCGGCTGCTCTTCCCCGTGGCCGCGAGCCGCCTGCAGTGCGAGATGCTTACCCATTTCGTGCTCGAACTGGACCTCGCGACACGGCTCATCTTCCGCCGCGACGACCTGCGCCTCCTGCACGGGTCGCTCGTGCACGAAGTGGACCAGCTCCTGCCGCTGCTCGATGAGCTCGACTCGCGCATGGGCACGCTGGCGAACGACGTGGGCGACCTCCGCCGCGTCCTCGGCATGATGCGCGCCCTCAGCCTGGACGGCGAAATCGAAGCCGCCCGCATGCAGGACTCGACGCAGTTCTCGATGCTCTTCAAGACCGTCCGCGCGCAGGTCGAGACGGCCTGGAGCGAACTCGCCGACCTCTCGCAGTCGGTCGAAACGTTCCTTCGCCACGACAACGCGCAGGAGCTGGAAGCGGCGCTGGCCCGTGCCGGCGCGGCCATCCGCGATTGGGCCGACGCCCCCATGGAAGGCCTCCCCGAGACGGGCGACAGGCGGCGCGCCGCCCAAGCAGCGTGACGAGAGAGAAGAGAAAAGAGGAAGGAGGCGAGGACTCCCGCGGGCGGTCAGCCCGTTTTCTCTTTCCTCTTTTCTCCCTTCTCTGTCGATACCTCCGGTATCGACTTGACGAGTCCCCTCGAAGCGCTAAGACTCTACGCGCTTATAGGAGGACTCGATGGAGTTTCGTGATACCGCGGAGGAGTCCGCCTTCCGAACGGAAGTGCGCTCTTTCATCAAGGACAACCTGAATACGGACTTCCGCGCCATGGGCGAGGAAGGCGGCGAGGGTGGTCCGGACCTGCGCTCGGCCCTCAAGCCCTGGCGCGACGCCCTCGCCAGGCGCGGCTGGATCGCCCCGCACTGGCCCAAGGAGTACGGCGGCGCCGGCATGTCGCCGGTCGAGCAGTTCATCTTCAACGAAGAGATGGCCGAATCCCGCGCCCCGCAGGTCGGCGGGATGGGCGTCTCCATGATCGGCCCGATCATCATCCTCTACGGCACCGACGACCAGAAGAAGGAACACCTTCCCCGCATCACCGCCGGTGAAATCCAGTGGTGCCAGGGCTATTCCGAGCCCGGCTCCGGATCCGACCTCGCCTCCCTCCAGACCCGCGCCGTCCGCGATGGCGACGACTACCTCGTCTCGGGCCAGAAGATCTGGACCTCCGGCGCCCACCGCGCCGACTGGATGTTCATGCTCGCCCGCACCGACCCGGATGCGCCGAAGCACCGCGGCATCTCCATGCTCCTCATGGACATGAAGAGCCCCGGCGTCACCATCTCGCCGCTCATCACCATGGCCGGCGACCACGTCTTCAACCAGGAGTACTTCGACTCCGTCCGCGTGCCGCGCAAGAACCTCATCGGCGAGGAAAACCGCGGCTGGTACGTCGGCGCCGCCCTCCTGGACTACGAGCGCTCGAACATCGCCGGCTCCATCGGCCTGCGCCATTCGGTGAACGACCTCGTGCGCTACGTGCGCGACGCGGCGGCGAGCAATGGCCAGAAGCCGTTGCGCCTCTCCTCCACGCTCCGCACCGAACTCGCCGAGCGCGCCATCGAAGCGGACATCTCCCGGCTGATCTCGTACCGCGTGATCACGATCCAGAAGCGCGGGCAGATCCCGAACTACGAAGCGTCGATGAACAAGCTGTACCGGTCGGAAGTCTCGCAGCGGCTTTCGCGCACGGGCCTCGCCGTCCTGGGCATGCACGGCGTGCTCTACCGTGGCGACCCGCGGGCCCCGCTGCGCGCGCGCTTCAACCACATGTACCTGTCGTCGGTCTCCGGCACGATCGCGGCAGGCACCAGCGAAGTGAACCGCAACGTCATCGCGACGCGCGGTCTCGGCCTCCCGCGCGGTTAGCCGCGCACCGGGAACGAACGAAGCGCCACCCCTCCCGGGGGTGGCGCTTTTCGTTCGCGCCCCGCGCGCGAGTTCCCGGTTCCCAGTTCCCGGCCGGGACGTTAACCCCCGGGGGCGGCAGGCACCCCGGGGGTTGCCGGCTTTTCGCCTTCCTCCTTTCTCTTTCCGCTCCCGCCGAAGACGGGCCGGGGTTGCCCCAACCGCCTCGAGCCTCGAACCTCGAACCTCGAACCCATTCCGCCTTCCTCTTCTCTCTTTTCTCTCCCCAGGAGCCCCCATGACCCACCCCTGGCACGACATCGAAGTGGACCCGGCCGCCATCGGCGAGGCCCTGCCCGTGGTCATCGAGATCCCCGAGGGGAGCAAGAACAAGTACGAGCTGGAGAAGACGAGCGGCCTGCTCAAGCTCGACCGCGTGCTGCATAGCTCGGTGCGCTACCCCGCGAACTACGGGCTCATCCCCCGCTCCTACTGCGACGACGGCGACCCGCTCGATGTGCTCGTGCTCGGGCAGGAGGCGGTCCATCCGCTGACGATCGTGTACGTGCGGCCGATCGGGGTCATGCATATGCGCGACCAGGGCAAGGCCGACGACAAGGTGCTCGCGGTGCACGCCTACGACCCGGCGATGGACCACATCCGCGAGCTTTCGGACGCGCCGCCGCACATCCTGCGCGAAATCCGCCGCTTCTTCCTGGACTACAAGGTGCTGGAGGAGAAGGAAGTGGTGATCGACCCCTTCGAAGGCCGCGAGAAGGCGCTGCAGGTCATCCGCAAGTCCCTCGAGGACTACCTCGCCCTCCCTCGCTCGTTCTTCGTGCACTGAGGGGTCAGGGGCAGCGGCAGGCGGCCGCGAGGGAGCCGCAGTCCGGGCAAAACGGGCTGTCGGTGAGCGGCGCAGGACAGTCGCACGGCTCCGCTTCGCCCGCACCGGCGAACTGCCCACCGCAGCGGAGGCAGAACACGCGCGGGCAATCGGCCGCGTGGAGCGTGAAGCAGCCGTCGCACCCGCCGACCATGCACCGCCCGCACCCCACACAGAAGTGCACGCCACCGCGAACGGAGACCTCGGCGACACAAACCGCTGCCGGACGAATCCCGAAGATGACCTGTTCGCTCGAATCCGCATCGGGGCTGCCCACCGCGCGCAATACCGAGGTCACCAGCGAACGGGCGGCCGCCTCGGATTCGAACGTGCCGAGGCGGTCGGGAAGACCGACGTTCCACTCCTCGCCGCCGTCCCGCGCGCCTTCAATCTGCAGCCACACCGTGAATCGCTCGCCCGCCATTCGCGAACTGTAGCCGGCACGGGTCCGCCAGGTGAATCCTATTGTTGGAGCGGGGTCGACACGTCTCGGAAGTAGTCGCGGCGGAGGTTCGTCAGGACGGCATGCCCGAGCGTCGCGATGTCCCGCACCTTCGCATACGGCAGGAAGTGGCACTTCGCCGTGAGCCCCAATCGCTCGAAGGTCGGCCGGTTCAGTTCCGCTCGCCAGCGAGCCAGGCGCGCCTCGTCCGCGACGACGAACAGGTCGATGCGCAGGTTGGGCAGCAGGGCCACGAGGTCGGCCATGCGCAGAAGCCCCGAGTAGATCTGTGTGGAGTGTTCCACCTCGAACGCCGCGACCACTTCGTGGCCATCGAGCCAGATCACATCGATCTGCTCCACGGTTCGGGCCGAGAGCCCGCCGAACACGGCCGGGAGGCGCGTCGCGAACGTCGCGCTGGCCGGCGCCTCCGGACGCCGTTGCACCCGCGCCCGGTCGTTCGCGGGAACCCAGACCTGGCAGCCCATCTTCGTCCCCAGCGCGGCGAGGATTGCCTGCATCTCGTAGTGCTCATCGCCGCGCGACTCGGTCGATTCGCTCGGCGCATTCAAGCCCACGTCCGTCACCCCGTCGTCCGCGGCCATGAGGGCGCGCCAGACGACATCGCCGTCGCCATCGCGCATCGCCCGCGGCGAACCCTGGAAGTGCACGGGGACGGTGCTCACCGGGACTCCCGGCGGGTAGATCGCGAGCTTCCCTTCGAACGACGCCAACGGGAGGCCCCGTTCGCGCGGGAGGACGACACGGGGCGCGACGTTCATGCGCACCGGGAAGCCGTCGCCGCCCCAAATTGGCCCTTCGGAGCGATACATCGTGGAGGTCACTTCGAGCGCGCCCACGAACGCGAATTCGCGGCGCAGGTAGCAGATCAGGCGGTCGCCATGTGCGACCTCGAGTGCCCGGCGCTCCATGCCCGCACTGAATGCGGTGACCGCCCGGTCACCGGCGAGGAAGGCCGCCCACGTTTCCTTCGTGAAGACATCGGAGAAGTACCGCATGCCCGCGCATCGTAACGACTCGCCTCGCCGTGAACGACTTCGCCTATGCCGCCTGGCGGTGCTCTTCGTTCGTGATGAAGTCCGTTTCGCCCAGCCAGTTCTTGAACTGCTTCTCGGCGCCGCACTTCTTGCACACGCCCGGGCTGAACGGCCCGCGCGCTTCGGCGATCACCCAGTGGTGCGCGTGCTCCGTGGGTACGATGGTCAGCGCCGGGCTGGTGGCAGTGGTCGATTCCATGGCTCTCTCCGCCTCCGGGGGACTGATGCCCCCTAACTGTGGTGTCGGCACTTTAGCCAGCCCAATGCAGTCCGTTGACGGGCCTTTGGCGCACCATTCCTCCGCCATTGGTCGGAAAAGTCGCGCTTTCGTCCGTTTTCCCGCGCTACTCGCCTGCCGTACACTCGCCCCCACGCAGAGGAGGCTCACGATGCCCGGTCCCAGCCCCGAGGAAGGCAAGCGCGTCCGCGACTACATGATCGCCCAGGCCGCGAAGCTCACCATCCCCGAACTCGTGGCGAAGCTCCGCACCGATACGGCCGCCCTCCGCGATGCCGCCGCCGCCGTCCCACCGGCGCGCTGGAACGAACGCCCCTCCGAAGGCGATTGGTCCGCAGCCGAGGTGTGCGGCCACGTTCTCGAGATGAACGAGCACGGCGCGAGCGCGATCGAGGCGATCCTCGACGGCCGCCCCCTCCCCCCGCGCGTCGCCGATGTCATTCGCACAGAAGCGAGCGCCGCCGCGCCGGATGCCGCCACCTTCTGGGATACCTTCATCGCTCGCCGGGAGCAGCTCTACGATCGCGTCTCGAAGGCAGACGGCGACGAGCACCTCGACGTCCACCTCCACCACGACTGGTTCGGCGACCTCACCTGGCGCGAGTGGTTCCTCTTCATGCGCGTCCATGACCTCGATCATCTGAGGCAGCTGCAGGCGCTGGGGTAGTTCCCAGTTCCCAGTTCCCAGTTCCCAGTTCCCAGTTCCCAGGGGATCGGCCCCGGCGCGAGCATGACCCCCGTGGGGTTGGCCCGCCTCGCGCCTCGAGCCTTGAACCTCGAACCCTCCTTTTCTCTTTCCTCCTTCCTCTTTTCTCACGCGCGCAGCGCGTCCCTCACCTCCGCCGCGCGCTCGACCGCTTCCTCCGGGGTGTCCTGGACGTGGATGAGGTTGATGTGGCGCGC
>JAYRRO010000200.1:0-3487 GCA_041910095.1 Dehalococcoidia bacterium | reverse complement strand
GGCAACGCCCGGGAAGGTCGCCGGCGAGAACGTGATCACCACGGGGTTGCCGGAAATATCCGCGTTCGCTACCTCGATCGCGCGGCGCAGCGTGCAGCGGGTGTCATCGGGGCAGACGGCGGCGGGCGTCGTGCTGTCGGCCGCGCTGGTCACGACGATGGTGACGGGACCGGCGGCGCGGGGCTCCTCCGCGCGCCAGGGCCGGCTGGCGAGCGTGCACAGGACAATGAGAACAGAGGCGAGGGCGACCCAGCGCCGGCGGCGTGCCATCCCCGGCACGCTACGACATCGATTCGCGCCTGAGCAACGGCCGCCCCGTACTCAGAGCGCGCGAAAGACGCGCTTGCCTTCGAGCCGGAGGATGCGGCCCATGCCCGGGAACGGCCAGTGCCCCGCCGCCCAGATGCTCTCCTCGGCAATCGCCCGGTCGAGGAGGGCCTCGCGGGACTTCGCCGAGAGGATGGGGTCCAAATCCATCCCCGGGGACCAGTCGGGGTGTTCGACGTGCACGGGGTGGTGGCTGGCATCGCCGACGATGAGGGCACGCTCGCCGGCGCTGGCGATGCCGATGGCGACGTGGCCGGGGGTGTGCCCGGGGCTCGCGACGAAGGTGATGTTCGTGTCGAACGCCATCTCCGTGTCCGGGTGCAGTTGCACGCGGCCGGCGTCGGCGACGGGCTGGACGCACTCGGCGAGGTGGGGATGCCGCGGGTCGGCAAGGTACTCGGGCGTCATCCAGTAGTCCCATTCGCGCTGCTGGAACACAAACCTGGCATTTGGGAAGAAAATGCGCGGTTTGCCATCCTCGCCGGGGACGGTGTTCCAGCCCACGTGGTCGATGTGCAGGTGGGTGTTGAGCACGACATCGATGTCCTCGGGGCGGACGCCGGCGGCGGCGAGGGCATCGTCGAGGTGGCCGCCCGGGAAGCCCGGCCGCTTGCGCGCCCCAAGGCCGGAATCGACCAGGAGAGTCTTGCCCTCGGAGCGAACCAGGTAGGTGGTGATGGCCATGGGGAGGAGGCCGCGCTCATCGGCCTGGTGGGCGAATTCGCGCGCGACTTCCTCGCCATGGCCGGGGATGAAGGTGAGCGGGTTCATGAGCACCGCCGCATCGAGGACGGGGGTGATCTGGACGTTGCCAACGGTCACGGTCTGCATGGTGGTAGGCCTCCGGCGCCGGATTCTAACGTCCGGCCGCCGGTTCGTGGTGGCTCAGACGAGCGGCCAGGGGTAGTGACGCTGCTGCCCCTGCGGAGCGGGGAAGCGGCGCGTCGCGAGGAGCGTGTTCGCTCGTGTGACCATGCAGTCGATCTCCATCGGTGAGAGGAGCTCGGCGAGCGACTCCGCAGTCGCGCCCCCGGCCTTGAGGGCGTCGCTGGCCGCCGCCAGCTCTGCCAGCCATTCGTCCGGGATGGGGTCGCCGGCCCAGTCCCAGATGACGCTGCGGAGCTTGTACTGGGGGTGGAAGCAGAGGCCGTGATCGATGCCCCAGATGCGTCCGTTGGCGTCGAGCAGGCAATGTCCGCCCTTGCGGTCGGCGTTGTTCGTCACAAAATCGAACACGGCCATGCGCTGGAGCTGGGGCACGAGCTCGGGGTCGTCGCGCTGGACGAAGAAATGCGCCTGGGGGTCGTGCGAAACGAAGAGCTGGAGCGAGCCGACGCCCTCGGGCCCATCGCGTGTCACGGTCGGCGGGACGAAATCCCAGCCGAGCGCGCGGGAGAAGCGGTAGGCCGCGACCTCGCGGCGATAGAGGCCCTCGGGGAAGTCCCAGAGCGGGGACTCGCCTGCGAGCGGCTTGTAGATGGCGGCGAAGGGCTCGCCGGCGGGGCCGCAGAGGCGCGCGAGATAGACGTAGTTCGAGGAGTGCCAGAGCGAGCGGCAATCGAGGAAGCTGGCGCTCGCGAGCAGCTCCTCGGCGTCGGCGAGCCCGATGGCGATGTCGTCGCTCACGGGCTGAGCTTATCACCGTGCGATCGGCGCACGCGCGCGGTTGTGAGGCGTCCGCCGCTATTCCCTTCGCACGCGTCGCCTAGAATCGGAGCGGCCATGAGTGCTTCTTTCGATGTGCCGATCCAGCGCAGCCGGGGGATGCGTGACCTCCTGCCCCCCGGCATGCGCGCTTTCCGGCGGGTGGAGGACGCGTTCCGGGGCGCGGCCGCGCGCTGGGGCTACGAAGAGGTCCGCACGCCGACGATCGAGACCTATAGCCTGTTCACCGCCGCCGGCGGGCTGACGCCGGCGATGCTTTCACGCGTGTACACGTTCCTCGACTGGGATGGCTGGAGCGGCGACCGCGTCGTGCTCCGTCCGGATTCGACGATCCCGGTGGCGCGGCTCGCGACCGAGGCGGGCATGGGGCTGCCCGCCCGCATGTGTTATGTGCAAAACGTCTTCCGCTTCAGCGCCTCCGGCGACCGCGAGGACTGGCAGATCGGGATCGAGTACCTGGGCGCGCCCGGCGCGCTGGCCGACCTCGAAGTCGCGGCCGTGGCCTGCGAAACGCTCGACAGCCTGGGAATGCGGCCGCTGGTGCGCCTCGGGCACGTGGGTGTGACGCGTGCGCTCGCGACATCCCTGGCCGCCGGCGGGGCGGACTTCGCCGGGATGGTGGACGCCGTCACCGAGCAGGGCATCCGGGCGTTGCGGCCGGGGCTCGCGCCCGACCCGCGGTTGAGCGCCTTCGTCGACGTCGCGGTGACGCCGGGTGGAGTCGCGCTCATCGACAATCTGCGGGCTTTGGCGGACGGCGTCCTGCCCGATGCCATCCCCGCGCTGGACGAACTGAGGTCGATCGCGACGGCGCTGGTGGCGTCGGGGCGCGACGTGGTGGTGGACTTCGGCGTGCCGCGGGATTTCGAGTACTACACCGGCGTGGTCTTCGAATTCGATGCCGACGGGCAGTCATGGGGAAAGGGCGGGCGGTATGCACCCGGGCTCGCGGGGCCCGCGAAGACGGCCTGCGGGCTCGCGCTGGACGCGGGGCGGCTGGCGGACCACCTGGCGCCTTCGAGCACCCCGCGGCTGACGGTGGCGGTCGTTCCGGGCGTGTTGGCCGATATGGGCGAAGCGCTCCAGGTGGCGCAGACGCTCCATCGAAGCGGGATCTCGGCGGCGCTGGCATCCGACCCCGGCGCAGCGGCGGTGGCCGTGCGCGTCCAGGCGGGCGCGCTTTCAGCCACGACGCCGGACACCGTCCGGGACCTCGATTCGCTCGACGACCTCGTCGGGCTGCTCGTGCAGTACAAGTGAGCGTGAAGCTGGCGCTGCCGGCCAGCGATGCGCGGGGCCCGGTCGCCGCCATGCTTGCCGGTGTGGGCATCGCGACGACCGGGTACGAACCGGGATCGCGAACGCTCCGGTCGGTGCTGCCGGACGACGGGCTGACCCTGCGCGCGTTCCGGGAGAAGGACATCCCCGTGCAGGTGGCGATGGGGAACTACGACCTCGGCATCTGCTCGGACCTGTGGCTGACGGAGATGCAGGT
>JAYRRO010000199.1:0-1989 GCA_041910095.1 Dehalococcoidia bacterium | reverse complement strand
GGCGTGCCCATCGAAGGCGCGTCGACGGTCGACCTGCCGGTGGCGAGCGGCCCCGCCGGCGGCGTCGCCATCGTGCGCACTCTCACGGGCATGTGGGCCGAGCTGCCGGCCGCGCCGGTGAAGCTCGCGAACGGACAGCCAGGGTTGCGCGTGACGATTACGGGCGTGCCCGCGCCGTGGACGCTGGCGCTCGCCGCTCCGAAGGCGAACGCGCCCGCCCTCAGCGAGGGTTCCCGCGAGTCCCTCCGCGTGGAGTCCCTGTACTGGACTGACCGCGCCGCCTGGGAAGCGGAGACCGTGGCCTGGCTGAAGACGAACCCATTAACGAGCACGCTCCCCGGCGCGCGGTATGTGCGCCAGGGCGCGCCGGACGAGCCGCCCATCACCACCACGGTCGCGACCCAGGAGCTGAACGCGATCATGCGGCTCTTCGGCGCCGCCCGCCTCGGCGTCGCCGCGGACATCACGGGCATCACGGGCACCGTCCCCATCGCCGGAACCACGATCACCGGGCAGGCGGCCTGGGCGGCCGGTGTGCGAAGGCTGGCCGCGCTCCGCGACGCCTGGGTCGACATGCGGCCGGGCGTGGGCGACGTCCGCAACCTCCCCGGGGAGGAGGGGCTCTGGATGGGCCTCACCGACCAGTGGATGGAATCGACGATGCAGCAGTACACGCCCTGGGGGCTCGATTTCACCCTTTCGCTCATCCAGGGGAACACGCTGCAGGGGTTCGACCTGCGGGTCCTGAAGCCCTATGGCGAGCTGAAGTGGACCGACATCACCATCCAGCCGGGCGCGCTCCCGGCGATCGATGGCGCCGTCGCGGATGTGCTCGCCGGCGAAGAAAAGGGTCCCATTGCCGGGCAGCCGCTGCTCCAGCGCACCCTCCGCCTCTACGGCGTGCGCTCCATGGAACGGCTCGCGATCGTCGACTGGTTCAAGGAGAACGTCGACTGGATCGTGCGCTGGCTGCCGGTCGCGCTCGTGGCGATTGGCGCGGTCACGGGCACGGTGATCGTCCCGGGCGCCGTGGGCATGTCGCTCTTCTTCGCCGGTTCGGACCAGATTCTGAACTGGGTGCAGGACTGGTACACGAAAGGCCAGGTGAGCCCGTACGCCTACATCGCCTTCGATGGCGCCTCCGCGGGAGGGGCGGGCGGCGTCAGCTTCCTCATGGACATGTGGGAGGAACGCGCGCTGATGGCAACCGAGAGCCGCGCGATGCTGCCCGCCCACGGCCTCACCATTGCCCAGTTCGCCTACTCGGTGGGGATGTTCGCCGCCGTCCGCGGCACCGACTGGTACGCCTTCAAGACCATTCGCGGCGTGAACGAGGGCACCCGCGGCTACTGCGAGGTCCGCTGCGACAGCATCACCGGCGCCATCCCACCGGTCATGATGCATGTGCGCGCGACGGGCACCCTCGAGCAGGAGCCGGGAGCCTACCGCGGCTTCGTCGATCGCCTGATGGCGTATCGCCTGGAGTACGGCGCCGCCGACTTCCACACCGGCTGGCTCCAGGGCCACAAGAGCGGCCCCAACGGCGCCATCGCCGACCTGCCGTTCAACGACTACGGCCGCGCCAACTGGCCGCTCGTGGTCGAACGCACGCAGCCCGACTTCCAGGTCATGCGGCTTTCGATCCCGAAGAGCGCCATCGACCCCGCGGTGTGGGGCGCGCTGCCGAAGGACGCCTCGATCGCCGAGTTCAAGCCCACCCTCTTCCTCGAAGGGCCGAACGGCGAAAGTGCCACCATCGAGGTCACGAAGGACTCCGCCCGGCGTGCGAACGAATCCCCGGACAACTTCTACGTGACGGCCGTGCTGCGCGCGAAAGGCGTCGAGCCGCTCGCGGGCGGCGATGGCTTCGGGCCCGGCTATGAAGGGGCGGCCGAGCAGCAGGCCGAGCTGACCATGGGCGGCGAGCTGCGCATGACACTCAAGGGCAGCCTCCAGTTCGCGGACGAGCGCACGAAGCCGATGGACTTC
>JAYRRO010000198.1:0-2942 GCA_041910095.1 Dehalococcoidia bacterium | reverse complement strand
CGACAGCCCGACGATGAGCTTGCCGCCCGCCGCGAGCGCATAGCCCGCCACCACGAACGGCTTGCGCGCGCCCGCGCGGTCGGACCAGCCTCCGGCGAACAGCTTCGTGAGGTTCGCCGTGCCCTCGGCGATGCCCTCGACCAGCCCGACGGCCGTGGCGGGCGCGCCCAACGTCCCCGTGAGGAAGAGCGGGAGGATGGGGTAAACCATCTCGCTGGAGAAATCGGCGAAGAAGGAGACCAGGCAGAGCACCCAAACCGGGCGCGGAATGCCTCCGAACGGGCCGCGCCGGGCGGCGGGCTCGGGCCCGGCGGCCGCGGCGGTCACGCCCCGGCGGCGTCCTTCAGCCGTTGGCGCTCGCGCCAGGCCCCGGCGAGGAAGCCCGCGCCGTAGGAGAAGTGCATCGTCGCCATCGCGGCGAAAGTGAGCAGGGTGTTCGCGCCGGACTTGCGCGCCGCGCGGTGCGCCGTGAACAGCCCGCCGGCGATGTAGAGCACGGCGAGCAGCTTCAGCAGCTGCCGCGCCCGCGAAATCACCGTCCCGATGATGGCCAGCGCCGGCCCGCCCGCGACCATCGCCGCGGGTGCGAAGTGCCGCGGTTGCAGCGGCCGCCCGCGCGAGAGGAGGGTGCCCTTCGCCGCGCCATACTCCCAGTACTGCTTGCCCAGCGCCTTCAGCGTGCGGCGCGGGTAGTAGGTGCTGCGGATCGTGGGGATGAGATGGATCTTGCCCCCCGCCTCGACCAGGCGGGCGTTGTAGCTGTCCTCGTCCGCGCCATCGACGCTCTCATCGAAGCGGCCGATGACTTCCCAAACCTTCCGGTGGTAGCACCCGAAGGGGACGGTATCGACTTCGCCCTCGGTATCGGCGTAGCGGAACTTCGCGTTGCCCACGCCGAAGGGAGAGGACATCGCCGCCGCGATCGCCCTGCCAACCTCGCCTTCGCCGACGGTTTCGATGGGGCCGCCGACGCAGGCCGCGCCGGTGCGCTGCAGCCCCTCGACGGAGGCGCGCACGAAGTCGCCGCGCACGACGCTGTGGGCGCCGATGATGATCCAGCAGTCGCCCGTGGCCGCGTCCATGCCCGCGTTCAAGCCGCCGACGGTGATGCGCTTCGGGTTATCGACCAGGCGCAGCGCGCGGAAGCGGGACGGGTATTCGCGCACGAGGTCGCGGGTGCGGTCGGTGCTGCCGCCATCGCTGACGATCACCTCGATGCCATCCGGGCCGTAATCCTGGTCCTGGAGCGAATCGAGCAGGTTCGTGATGTAGCGCTCTTCGTTCAAGCAGGGGATGACGATCGAGACGAGAGGACGCTCGGGGAGGGCGAGCGAGACCTCGTCGAGGCGGCGATGGGACCCGGCTGTGCTCATTCGCCCACCGTAGAAGCGCCCGCGAACAGGGTCAACGCGAGGCGAGGAGGGCGGCGGCGGCGGCTTCGACGCGTTCGGCCGTGTGCTCGATGTTGTGATAGGCCCGTACCCAGGCGCGGCCTTCCTGGCCCACCGCCTCGCGTGCGTCGGCATCATCGACGTAGCGCGCGACGGCCGTCGCGATGTCCACGCCATCGACCGCGCGCACGAATGGCGGCCGTTCCGGGTAAGCGTCGTTGTAGGTGTACCAGGAGATGACGGGGCGCGCGCAGGCCATGGCTTCGAGTTCGGCCATGCCGACGACGCCCAGCAGCACCTGCCCGATGACCACGCCGTGGCGCGCGATGAGTGCCGGGAGCTGTCCCCGCGGCTGATGCGGCAGCACCGTCACGTTGGGCAGGCGGGCGAAGCGTGGCGTCCATTCGCCGCCGCCGATGACCGTGACGCGGATGTCGGGCCGGTCCTTCGCCAGCCGCCGCACGGCGTGGTAGATGCGCACCGCGCCCTTGATATCCGTGAGCGAGCAGATGACGAGCACATCGCGGCTTTCGCGCGCGGGCGCGAGCGGCCGGAACTCCTCGGCGTTGATCGGGTTCGGGAGGAACTCGGCGTCCGCGCGGCGGGGCAGCACGTAGGGCGCGAGGTCGGGCGTCGAATAAAAGACGTGCGCCGCTCCGCTGAGCGCGCGTTCGACCATCGGCCGCGTGAAGGGTGTGATCTCGCGCACGTCGCTGCCGTGGCAGTGGAGGATGTAGGGGAAGTTGCCGAGCGTGCCGATCATGCCCAGGTAGGCGTAATGGATGTGGACGGCGTCGTAGTGGCCGCCGCGCACCTGGCGGATGATCTGCCCCCATTCGACCGCGCGCACGGGCCCGACGACGGGCTTCACCATCCAGGGCAGACCGCCGCCCACAAGCCGCGGCCGGATGACATCGACCTCGTGGCCGCGCGCGCGCAGGCCATCGGCCAGCTCGCTGGCGACGGACGCGATGTCGTTGATTTCGCAGATGCGCACGGCGTCAGTGGGTGGCGTCGCCGGTGGCGGCGTTCTCGCGAATCTGCATGAGCCATTCGAGCAGGTAGATCGCGATGATACCGAACACCAGCGTGACGGCGATGGCCACCGCCACGCGCCCCATCCGCGTCCCCGCCACGCCCCCCGAGAACGAGACCGTCGTATCCACGGTCGTCTGGGCGTTGGCGACGGTGGCGCGCGCGTTGTTCAGGTAGTTGAACGCCTGGTCCTTGATCACGCTCTGCGAACGGAGGTCGTCCACCAGATAGAGGAAGGCGGTGTCGTCGACGGAGACGTCGGAGATGCCGAGGCGCAGCTTGCGGAGGGACGCGACCGCGGCCTGCAGCGCGGCCTGGCGTTCGATCAGCACGGAACGCGCCTGCGCATCCGTCACGGGCGTGCCGAGGATGGCTGATGCGCCTGCCCCGCTGGGGTTGCCCGCGAGCGCGGCCGTCACCTGCGCGAGCTCGGCCTGGGCATCGGCCTCGGCCCGGTTCAGTTCCTGCGAAAGGCCGCCGTTCACGTACTGGCGCGACCGGAGCAGCTCGTCCATG
>JAYRRO010000197.1:0-2247 GCA_041910095.1 Dehalococcoidia bacterium | reverse complement strand
GCCGTCCTCGCCTATGGCAACGCCGCCTACCTCATCGACGAGCTGAACGCGGCGGACGCCGTTCCCGCCTTTGCGCTCGCCCTGTACGGCCTCTGCAAGATCGCGTCCGCTCCCGTCGCCGGGCGGGTGTTCGACCGCGCCGGCCCCCGCGCGACGCTCGCCTCAGGCGCCGGGATGCTCGCGGCCGGGCTCGCCGTCATCCTCGTGACGCATAGCACGGCCGGGTATCTTGTGGCCCTCGCGCCGATCTCCGCGGGCCTCGGGTTCGCCTGGCTGGTGGTCTTCGCCGCTATGGGCCGCCTCACCACGGCCGAGGGACGGGCGAGCGAGACCGGATTCATCGCCGTCGCCTCCATCCTCGCGGTGGCATCCGGGTTCGGCGGCGCGGGCCTCGTCGCCGAGACGGGGCTCTGGTGGCTCCCCTTCTCCATCGCGATCGCGCTCGGCGGCGTCGCTGCCGCCGCGAGTGCGCCACTCGCCCCCTCCGCCCGGGCGCACCGGCCATCGATGACGGAGAGCGATGCGGTGCCCGTTTCCCCGGTCGCTCACACGGCGGGCGCGCCACGCGCCGCGGCGGCCGCCGTGCTGCTCCATTTCGCGGTGGCCACCGCCGTCGCCGGCGTATTCGGCGCCTACATTCTGCGCACACTCGACTTTTCGCTCGTCGCCGCGGGCCTGCTCCTGGTGCCCGCCGTCAGCGCCGGCGGCCTCGCCATGCTCGTCGGCGGGCGCTGGTCGCGTCCCGGGAGGCGCCTCCTTGAGACCGCTACCGTGTACGTCGCCGGAGCGGCCGGCGCGTTCGCCCTCGCCGCCGCGCACGGGCCCTTCGCCTTCACGATCGCCGCGCTGCCGCTCGGGATCGCACTCGGCGGCGCGGTTCCACTGGTCAACGCCGCCGTGCTAGATGTTGCGACCGCGAGCTCACGCACGGGCCGCGCGCTGGGCTGGCTGTTCCTTTCCCAGGGCGTGGGCACGGTCGGCGGGCCGCTGCTGGCGGGTATGGTGCTGGCGGCCTTCGGCACGCGGGAGGCGCTCGTGGCGATTGGCGGGGCGTATCTCGCGGGGGCTCTCGTCGATGCGGTGAACAACCGGCGGACGCGCCTCTGAACGCGCGGAAGGGGCGCTTTTCGCGCGCTGTTGCGCAAAGGCCGGGGCGTGCTACGGTAAGTGAGGTCGCGACGGAAGCGGCCATCGCGGCGCCGGGACTGTGAAGGAATCGGCGCCGGCCACGGAAGCGCTGGACGAAACAGGCGAGAGCCTGCTAGCCTCCGGAGACCCCTTGGAAGCGAGCGGACGCGGAGGGGGAGCGGGGACAGTGAAAAGCGTCCCCGGGCACGAGTTGACAGGGTTGTGAGAACCAGCTAGTCTTCTCGTTCGGGCCTTGAAGGCCCGGCGCACTTTAACAACTGGATAGCGGACGAAAGAGAACGTCTGGGAACCCGTTTAGGGGAACTTACCCAGCGAAAGCTGGTTTTAGTGACCTTTTTTCGGAGAGTTTGATCCTGGCTCAGGACAAACGCTGGCGGAATGTATTAGGCATGCAAGTCGCACGAACCTTCGGGTTAGTGGCGGACGGGTGAGTAACACGTGGGTAACCTGCCTCGTAGTGGGGAATAACTCGCCGAAAGGCGAGCTAATACCGCATATAACTCCCGGTGAGAATCCGGGGAGTAAAAGCTCCGGCGCTACGAGAGGGGCCCGCGGCCGATTAGCTAGTTGGTGGGGTAATGGCCTACCAAGGCGACGATCGGTAGCTGGTCTGAGAGGATGGTCAGCCACACGGGGACTGAGATACGGCCCCGACTCCTACGGGAGGCAGCAGCTAAGAATCTTGCGCAATGGGCGAAAGCCTGACGCAGCAATTCCGCGTGGAGGACGAAGGCCCTCGGGTCGTAAACTCCTTTTGCGAGGGAAGAAGTTCTGACGGTACCTCGCGAATAAGCCACGGCTAACTACGTGCCAGCAGCCGCGGTAATACGTAGGTGGCGAGCGTTGTCCGGATTTATTGGGCGTAAAGAGCCCGCAGGCGGCTTGGCAAGTTTCGAGTGAAATCTCCCGGCTCAACTGGGAGGGCGCTCGGAAAACTGCCAGGCTTGAGGCAGGGAGAGGGATGTGGAATTCCCGGTGTAGCGGTGAAATGCGTAGATATCGGGAGGAACACCGATGGCGCAGGCAGGCGACTGGAAGGCACCTGACTCTGAGGCACGAAAGCCGGGGGAGCAAACAGGATTAGATACCCTGGTAGTC
>JAYRRO010000196.1:0-15913 GCA_041910095.1 Dehalococcoidia bacterium | reverse complement strand
GCCCCGTTCCATGCGCCGAACGCTCCGCTGGGATGGCATCGTCGTCCAGGTGCGCGGCGATGACGCCGGCCCGTCTACGGTCACACCCGACGCGGTTCGCGACATCGCAGCGTACGCCGCCCGCGAACGCCCGGACGCGCTCCGCGGCCACGCCTGGGACATCGTCGTCGATGGCACCACCCGTCCCGGCGACGCCGCCGCCCTGGAACGCGTAGGCCAGTTGGCCGCCGCCGGTGCGACCTGGTATCTCGAAGCCGACTGGCTGGAGACCGCCCCCGGCGCGCTCGAGGCCCGGGTCAGCGCCGGCCCACCCGCGATGCGGTAACCCAACGGAAAGACCCCGAGCCCCGGGCCCATCCGTGCTCCCCCGGCCGGCCCGCCGCACGTACGCTGGTTCCATGCTCCGCGCGCGACTCCTCGCCGTGCTCGCGGTCGCTCTCCTGGCGGCCTGCGGCGGCGGCTCATCGCCCCCGTCGCCAACCGCCACAAGCACACCGGCGGCCAGCGCAACGCCACCGGCGACGCCCATCCCGGCCACGCCCACACCCAGCCCGCCACCGCCCACGGCCACGAGGACGGCTTTCGCGACGGCAACACCCACGCGCACGCCCACCCCGCCACCGCCCACGGCGACCCCGGTTCCCACCCGCACCCCCGCTACACCGGCCGCCGGCCGCCTGCTCGCGAACGGCCCGCGCGACTCCCGCGTGGTCGCCCTCACTTTTGACATGGGCGGCCGCGTTGAACCGGCTCTCGACATCATGAATTGGCTCATCCAGCACGGCGTCCACGCCACCATCTTCATGACGGGTGCCATGGCCGAGAACGCCAACACCGATGCCGGCCGCGAGGTCCTGCGGCTCATGGCCGCGCACCCCGCCCAGTTCGCCCTCGGCAACCACAGCTACACCCACCCCGACTTCACGACGCTTACCGCCGCCACCATGCGCACCGAGCTCGAACGCACCGAGGCCGCCATCGCCACCGTGACGACCCTCTCGCCGCGACCGTTCTTCCGGCCGCCCTTTGGCGCCTCCTCGGCCGCGGTCGTCGATGGTGTGGCTGCCGCCGGTTACACCTACACCATCATGTGGGACGTCGACACCATCGATTGGCGTCCCGAGAGCGAAGGCGGCCCAACCGCCGCCGAAATGGTCGCGAAGGTCGCCGCCAACGCGCGCGGCGGCTCCATCGTGCTCATGCACCTGGGCGGCTACAACACTCTCGATGCCCTGCCCGGCATCCTCGCTGCTCTGCGCGAGCGCGGCCTTACCCCCGTCACCCTCTCCGAGATGCTTCGGTAACGTGCCCGTTCCCGCGCGCGGTTCCGTCTTCGCGCGTTTGCTCTGACAATGGCTCGCATGTCGAACGAGCCCGCCGCGAAAAAGCGCGTCGATGTTGTCATCCCGTGCTACAACGAAGTCGGCGTGCTCCGCCAAAGCGTCGAGCGCACGCTCGCATTCCTCGCCACCCAGCACGCCTACGACTGGCGCATCGTCATCGCCGATAACGGCTCGAACGACGGCACCAGCACCCTCGCCCGTGACCTTGAGCACGAATATCCCGCCGTCAAGGCACTCCTCCTGACCATCAAGGGCCGCGGCCTCGCCCTTAAGGAAGCCTGGGGCCGAAGCGACGCCGATGTCGTGATGTACATGGACGTCGACCTCAGCACCGACATCGCCCACATCCCCCGGCTGATCGACATGATCGCCGTCGATGGCGCCGATGTGGCCATCGGCAGCCGCCTCGCCCGCGGCTCCCGCACGAAGCGATCACTCAAGCGCGAAACCACCTCACGCGGGTACGTCTTCCTCATCCGCTCCACCTTCCCCCGCCTCAACATCACCGACGCCCAGTGCGGCTTCAAGGCGCTCAGCCGCCGCACCGTCGAACACCTGGTGCCGCGCATCGAAAACCGCATGTGGTTCTTCGATACCGAACTTCTCATCCTTGCCCACCGCGCCGGTTACAAAATCATGGAGCTTCCCGTGCGCTGGGATGAGGACCCGGATACCAAGGTGCACATCCTCAAGACCGCCGCCGAGGATATCCGCGGGCTCCTGCGCATGCGCTTCCAGCGCGGCTACCGGCCCGACGATTAACCGGGCCGCGAAAGGCCCGGATTCTGGCCCACGATACGCCGGTCTGCCGCCTCCTCGCGCCCCTCTGCCGGGCCCTCCTGAGAGGTAAGCACGGGGCTTCGCAGGTTTGACCCCCCGGGGGGGCCGATGTATAAAACCCTTCGCTACGCCTTTCACAATCGCGGCCCGGACCGTGCCGCGCGACGAGGTGTGAGCGAATCCCGCCCACCCGGGCGGACGCCAAAGGGCTCGGAAGTGGAATTCGCAAACTTGCCGCACGACTTCGCCGAGACGCTTGAGCTCGTCTTCGTGGGAATCACCATCGTGACATCGCTCGCGATCATGGTGGCCTTTGGCCACTGGTGGCAGCGGTAGGCCAGGAAAGAGGGGAAGGATGGCAGTCGAACAACCCACCAGGCCAACGATCGCGGACAAGATCTACGACAAGATGTTCCACAACTACCTGTGGAAATCGATCTTCCGCACCGGTTATCCCAATACGCCGCGTAACCAGATGCTCGTCGTCGCGACGAACGTCTTCCTCCACCTCCACCCGACTCGTATCCACCGCACCCACGTGAAGATCACGCACACCTACTGCCTGGGTGGCCTCTCGTTCTTCATGTTCCTCGGCCTCACGATCACGGGCATCCTGCTCATGTTCTACTACGTGCCGAGCGTCGATCGCGCCTATCTCGATATCCAGAACATCCAGACGAACGTCCAGTTCGGACAGCTCATGCGCAACATGCACCGCTGGATGGCCCACGCAATGGTCATCCTCGTCTTCATGCACATGATGCGCGTGTTCTATACCGGCGCCTATAAGCCACCGCGTGAATTCAACTGGGTGGTCGGCGTCATTCTCCTCGTGCTGACCTTCCTCCTCAGCTTCACCGGCTACCTCCTCCCGTGGGACCAGCTCGCGTTCTGGGCCATCACGGTGGGCACCAACATCGCCGGTTCGGCGCCCGTCCTCGGGCCCAAGTCGCGCTTCTGGCTCCTCGGTGGCCTGCAGGTGGGTCCCGACGCGCTCATCCGCTTCTACACCCTGCACGTCATCGGCCTGCCACTGCTGGCCGCGATCTTCATGGCCGTCCATTTCTGGCGCATTCGGCGCGATGGCGGCCTCGCCCGGCCCCTTTAGGCCCCATACCAGCACGCAGGGTACGCATCCATGGCAACCGCTGTAGTCGCTCGTCCCGTCGCCCGCCCACAGGCGCGCGCTCGTGATGAAGAGGTTCTCGTCTGGCCGGACCTCGTCTTCATCGAGTTCATCGCGGCGATGGTCTTCACGCTCACCCTTTTCCTGCTCGCGTTCCTGATCAACGCGCCGCTGCTCGACCAGGCCAACGCCGATGTCACGCCGAACCCCTCCAAGGCGCCGTGGTATCTCCTCAACCTGCAGGAGCTGCTGCTCCATATGAACGCGGCCATGGCCGGCGTCATCATCCCGACCATCTGGCTCGTCATCCTCGGCGCCTTCCCTTACTTCGATCGCGAACAGGAAGGCCAGGGCGAGTGGTTCGGCACCGAAGGCGCCGTCAAGATCACCATCGCCGCCGGCCTCGTCGGCTTCCTCGGCTGCTGGGCCCTCATCCTCTGGGACTCCGGCAAGCTCGCCTTCTTCATGCACGACTGGTTCGGCATCTCCGGCGGCGACCGCCTCCGCTTCCTCGCCGATGTCCGCTCCTTCCAGACCCAGCTCCCCTGGCCGGACTGGTCGAAGGAGATCACCTACCTGCCGTTTAACCTCAAGCTGCTCTCGAGCGACGCCCCCGGTGGCCCGACGCAGTTCCAGCACCTCGACTTTCCCGGCTGGATCGTCGAGCAGGGCATCCCGATCGCCGTCATGGTCGGCCTTCCCTGCATCATGATTTACACGATGTGGCGCATCGGCTGGGTGCAGACCCGCCGCGACGCCCTGCTTGCGCTGTTCAGTGGATTCATCGGCGCCTACGGCGTTCTCACGCTCGTCGGCACCGCGTTCCGGGGCCAGGGCCAGGAGCTCGTCTTCCCGTGGGAGCTCAAGGTCAGCGAAGGCATCCCGGGCCAGGATGCGGGGGGACATTAATGGCGACTGCTGACTCCTCGGCGCCGCGCTCGACCGCGCGCCGCCTCGAACAGGCCAAACAGGTCGAAGCCCGGAAGGTCGCACGCCGCTCCTTCCTCCGCGTGAGCGCCTTCGCCGGCCTCACGCTCTTCACCGGCTCGCTCCTGTCCGGCTTCCTTGGCTTCTTCAACCTGCGCCATCCCACCGGCTTTGGCGGCGTCGTCACGGTCGCCAAGGCTCGCGTGCCCCAGCCCTCTGGCACCCCGGAACGCGTGTCCGATGGGAAGTTCTGGCTGGTTAACCTCTCCGGCGGCGAAGGCGACGTCCTCGGCGTCGGCGGTACCGGCGGCCTGATGGCCCTCTACTGGAAGTGTCCGCACCTCGGCTGCACCGTGCCGTGGAACCCCGGCTTCCAGGGCGCGCAGGTCAACTTCCCCGGCATCACCGGCTGGTTCCGGTGCCCCTGCCACGGCTCCACCTACTCTCGCGCGGGCGTCCGCGTCTTCGGACCGGCCCCGCGTCCCATGGATACCATGCTGCTCTCCGTGAACGGCGATGGCTCCGTCAACGTCAACACCGGCAAGATCACCGGCGGCGCCGCCGATAACCCGCTGCGCGCCGTGGCGTACAACGGCTAGCGGGAGGCCTCGTTGAACACCCAGAAGCAAATCATCCTCATCGTCACGCTGTTCTTCGTTTTCGTCGGCAGCTGCGCGGCCTACGCCGTCATCGACCTGCCGATTCGCGCGCAAGACCAGTCGGACTGGCATCACTCCCAGTCCATCGAGCGCGGCGCTCTCCTCTTTGCCAACAACTGCCGCACCTGCCACGGCAACGTCGGCGAAGGCGGCGTTGGCCCCGCCCTTGATGCCACCAACCCGCGGGACCTTCAGAACCAGGACCCGCTCATCCTCAAGAACAACAAGGCCCTCCTCAAGCGCACGCTCGCCTGTGGGCGCGCCGGCACCCTCATGCCCGCCTGGCTCAACACCAACGGCGGCGCCCTCAACGAGCGCCAGATCGACCACCTCATCGACCTCCTCACCTCACCGGTCGATGCGAAGTACGTCGATGAGGCGGGCAACCCCACCAGCGAAGGGTGGTTCTACGCCCTCGAATTCGCCCATAACCTGAACCACGCGACCGCCGTGTCCGTGGGTGGCGATACCCTCGGCACCATCGCCAGCGCCCATCTCCTCGGCATCGCCGAACTCAGCGCCGCAAATGGCAACGTCGACCCGTACGCCATCATCGAACGCGGCCAGAAGGTCACTCTCCCGCCGACGCTCGCCCACCCCAAGGGCCGCGAGTACCTCATCCGCAAGGACAACGAGACGCTCGCCAAGATCGCCGAGAGCCAGGCCGTCGGCGCCATCATCCTGGCCGAGCTCAATGGCCTGCCGTACAAGTTCGACGAGAAGGCCGCCAAGCTCACGCTCCTCAATGCGGAAGGCCAGGAGATCCCGGGCCTCTTCCCCGGCGACACCCTCAAGCTCCCCGATAAGTCGAAGTACGTCGTCAAGACGGCCGACACGATCGAGGCCATCGCCAACGCCCACGGCCTCCGCCCCGCGGATGTCTCCGGCAACGGCAACAACGCCAAGATCCTCGGGACCACCGACCAGACCGAAGCCCTCGAAGGTGCCCGCAAGATCCGGGTGCCCTCGACCTACGTCGTCCAGCCGGGTGATTCCGTCGCCACCATCGCGACCAATCACGGCCTCACGCCGGCCGACTTCCAGAGCCTCAACGGGCTCACAGCGGAGACCGTGCCCGGCGCCGGACAGGTGCTCAAGCTCGACGACGCCGCGACCTACCTCGTCCAGCCCGGCGACAACCTCGGCACCATCGCGGTCTCCCACAAGAGCACGCCGGCCGACCTCGCGAAGCTCAACGGCATCGACATCAACGACCCGGTCACCCCGCAGGTCGTCATCACGCTCCCGAAGGTCGACAACTACGTCGTCAAGGGCCAGAGCCTCGACGACATCGCCAAGACCCTCTCCAACGTCACCGCCGCCGAGCTCGGCGACGCCAACAGCGTGCCCGCCACGGCCGTGCTCCGCATCGGCCAGGGGCTCCTCATGCCGACCACCGCCCGGGGCAGCGCGCCGCCGGACGCCCGCAACCCCGGCACCGCCTGCGTGGAGCACGCCATCCCGGATTCGGTCTTCAAGACCCTCCCCGGCGTCGGCACTCCTGAGGCCCAGGTGACTCCGCCGGCCACGCAGGCGAAGGACGTGACCGTGACCAGCGGCGCCAACGACTTCACCGTCACCGCCGATGGCACCAAGTCCGAACTGAACAAGGGTGTGGTGGCCATCGCCAAGGGCACCGCGGTGAAGTTCGTGAACCAGGTGGGCATCCACACCATCACCGTGAACGGCACGAAGGACGGCGGCGACCTCAAGGGCACCGACACCCGCACCCTCACGTTCAACAACGCAGGCACCTTCAAGATCACCTGCGACTACCACCCGGCCATGCTCGCGACGATCTTCGTCCAGTAGCATTTGCCACGTTCCAATCACCACGAAGGGAGGCCGCGAGGCCTCCCTTTGCCGTTCCCCGGCGCGCTCTCGCGGCGGTTTGACGCTCACGATCCCCATGGCTACGATCCCGACGCAAGAAATCGAGCGCGTCGCTTCGTCGCGCCACTTCGGAAGGGGGACTGGGCATGGCAGCGCAGACCGGCAAGCGGTACACGTGCCCCAAGTGCGGTTCGGAATTCATCGTCACCAAGGGCGGCGATGGCGAGCTCATGTGCGGCGATACTCCGCTCGAGCTGAAGAAGTAAGGAGTACCACGACCATGGCAGTGCAACTCGGCAAGCGCTACAAGGACGAGCAGACCGGCATCGAGCTCCTCGTCATCAAGCCCGGCAACTGCGACCTCAGTGTCAGCGGCCGCCCCATGGAGCTCATGCAGCCCAAGGTCCTTCCTTCGGCCGACTGACCCAACCCCGGCTTCTCGAGCGACGCGGAACAGGCGGGCATCTCCCGCCTGTTTTGTTGTCCCCGCTCACCCGCTAGGATCAGCCCATGGGCTACTGGGACCTCATCGAAGCCCGCATCCAGGAAGCCATCGAAGGCGGCGCCTTCAAGGACCTCCCCGGCGCCGGGCAGCCCCTCGCTTTCGATGAGGCGGACCGCCTTGCCGGCGACGACTGGCTCGGTTTCAAAATCCTCCGCAACAGCGACATGACCCCCGAGTGGATGATGCTCGGCCGCGAAATCGAGCGCGATATCGCCCGCCTCGAAGAGACGGCCCACCGATTCCACAACTTCGCCCGCTGGGCGGCCGAGGAAGACGACTGGCCCGGCTACGCCGGCCGCCTCGCCCGCGTCCGCGAGCAATACGCCGGCCTCGCCCGCCTTATTCGCCGCAAGCAGGACCAGTTCAACCACAAGGTGCCCGCCCCCGCGCTCGAACGGCCCGGCCTCTGGGTCGAATACCTCCTCGAACGCCTCGATGAGTCCCTCGCCGCCGCCGGCGCCCCCGAGGGCCTCCTCGCCACCACGAAAGACATCGCATGACCCTCAAGGACACCATCGCCCACGACCTCAACGAAGCCATGCGCGCGAAGGACGAGACCCGCAAGTCCGCGCTCCGCATGCTCACCGCCGCCCTCAAGAACGCCGAGATCGATGCCCGCGGCAAGCCGTTCGGCGATGCCGAGGCCGTCTCCGTCATCCAGAAGCAGGTCAAGCAGCGCCGCGACTCCATCGATGAGTTCACAAAGGCCAACCGCGAAGACCTCGCGGCGAAGGAACGCGCCGAACTCGGCATCCTCGAGGGCTACCTTCCCGCGCAGGCTTCCCGTGAGGAGATCGAAGCCGCCGCCCGCCGCGTCGTCGGCGAAACCGGCGCCGCCGGTGCCCGCGACATCGGCAAGGTGATGCCCCTCATCGTGAAGGAGTTCGCGGGCAAGGCCGATGGCCGCACGGTGAACGAGGTTGTCCGCGCCATCCTCGGCGCCTGACAGCACCAGCCGCGCCGGCGCCGCCGCCCAACCTGATATCCTCCGCTGGAGCCCATGCTGCGCCGCCGTCCCCACCGCGTCGTCACCGGAAATCGCGCCGCCGCGTTCGGCGTGCTGCTGGCTGCGTCCGTCGCGATTCTCCTGTCGCCCATCCTGCCCGCCCGCCAGGAGGTGCGCGAAGGCGACCTCGCGCCCCGCACCTACCCCGCCGCCCGCGATGCCCAGTACCCCTCCGAGGCCCTCACCGCCGCCGCCCGCGACGAAGCCGAGCGCCAGGTCGAGCCCGTGCTCCTGCCTCCCAGTGCCGCCGTGGGCGCACGCCAGGCCGATGCCCTCGCCGTGTTCCTCGCCCAGGTCCGCGATATCCGCGCCCGCCCGGTCACGGCGCAGCAGCAACTCGCCGAGCTCAACGCTCTGCCTGCCGCCGCCCGGGTCACCTCCAACGCCCGCTCCTATCTCATCCTGCTCGAACGGTCCGCTTTCGACGCCTTCGCCGAGCGCGCGCGCAAGGCCCTCACCGACGTCATGGCCGGCCCGATCGGCAAGGACGAGGTCGCCGCGAAGCTGAACGAGTACCTCGCCCGGCAGGGCAACAATCCCGGCACCGAGGTCGAACAGACCCTCCTCCGCGACACCCTCCGCGCCTTTGTCGAAGCCAACGTCGAAGTCGACCAGCCTGCCACCGAGGCGAAACGCGCCGCCGCCCGCACCAACGTGTCGCCCGTCATCGTCACCTTCACCCGCGGGCAGGTCATCGCCACCGAGGGTCAGCTCCTCGACGCCGGCACCATCGAAGCGCTCCGCGAAACCGGTACCATCGAGGACGGCTTTGATTACTACCGAATCGGCGGCGCGGGTCTTTTCGCCGTGGGCATGGGCATCCTCCTCGGGCTTTTCGCCTTCCAGCTCCAACCCTTCTCCGCCGCCCCTGGCAGGCGGCTGTTCGCCACGGCCGCGCTGGTGGTGGCCGCCGTCGCGGCCGCGCGCCTCCTCCTTCCCGTGGTCACCCCGGATACGGACCAGCGCTCGCTCGGGTATGCCCTCCCCGTGGCCGCCGCGGCGATGGTGGTCGCCTCCTACTCTGAACTCTCCTTCGCTCTCGCGGTCGCCGCCGTGACCGGGTTCGCCGCCGCCTTCGCCGGCGCCGTCGCCCCCGACCTCGCCGGGTCTGGCTTCATCTCCTCCCTCGAGGCTCTCGAATTCGCCATGGTCTACGCCACCGCGGGCTTCGTGGGCGCCGCCGCCGTCCACCGCGCCGAACGCCTCGGCCGCTACATCTGGGCCGCGCTTGCCGTCGCCGCCGCGGGGGCCGGTGCCGTCGCCGTCTTCTGGCTCGTCAGCGAACCGCACGAGACCACGCCCCTCGGCTGGGCACTCGGCACCGCCGCCACCGGCGGGATCGCGTCCGCCCTCATCGCCCTCGGCTGTTTTGTTGGTCTCCCCGGGCTGTTCGGCGTCACGACCCGTCTGCAGCTCATGGAGCTGACCCACCCCGGCCACCCGCTCCTGCGGCGCCTCCAGGACGAAGCTCCCGGCACCTACCACCACAGCATGATGGTCGGCGCACTGGCCGAGCGTGCCGCCGACGGCATCGGCGCCGATTCCCTCCTCGCCCGCGTGGGCGCCTACTTTCACGACATCGGCAAGCTCGAACGCCCGGTGTACTACATCGAAAACCAGCTCGAAGGCGCCGCCAGCCCCCACGACGCGCTCACGCCGGCCGAGAGCGCGAGCTTCATCCGCGACCACGTCGCCAACGGGCTCGAACTCGCCCGCCGCTACCGCCTGCCCCGCCCCGTGCGCGACTTCATCCCCGAGCACCACGGCACCCGCCTCGTCACCTACTTTTACCGCCGCGCCATGCAGGCCGACGCCTCCCAGGAGCCGGGCCCCTTCCGCTACGCCGGCCCCCGTCCCCAGACCCGTGAGACCGCCATCGTCATGCTCGCCGATTCTTGCGAGGCCATCGTCCGCGCCAACCAGGACCGGACGCGCCCGGCGATGGAGGACCTCATCGATGGCATCCTCGCCGAGCGCCTCGCCGAGGGTCAGCTCGATGAGTGTGACCTCACCATGCGCGAACTTCAGGAGGTGGCCGCCAGCTTTAAAGCCACCCTTCGCGCCGTCTATCACCCTCGCATCGCCTACCCGAGCCCCGCCCCCGAGGAGATCGCCCGCATCGCGCAGCGCACAAACTGAGGCTGGGAAGGCCCGCGCCCGCCTGTTAGAGTGCCGCCATGGCCGCCCCCGCCGTTCGCGCCCTCACCTTCGATGTCTTCGGCACCGTCGTCGATTGGCGTTCGAGCGTCACTCGCGAAGTCGCCGCGACCGCGGCCGGCGCGGGCGTCACCGGCGATTGGGCCGCCTTCGCCGACGAGTGGCGCTACGACGGCTACATCGCCGGCATCGGCCGCATCAACCGCGGCGAAGCACCCATGGCCACCGCCGACGCGATTCACCGCGCGAAGCTCGACGAGCTGCTCCCGCGCTACGGCCTCGGCGCGCTCGAGGAAGCCGCCCGGGACCAGCTCAACCGAGCCTGGCATCGCCTCGACCCATGGCCCGATGCGGCCGCCGGCCTCGCGCGCCTCCGCGCCGGGTACTCCGTCTCCACGCTCTCGAACGGCAACGTCTCGCTGCTTGTGAACATGGCCCGCCACGCCGGCCTCACGTGGGATTGCATTCTCAGCGCCGAGATCACGGGCGCGTTCAAGCCGCTGCCGCGCTGCTACACCGAAGGCGCCCGCCTCCTCGGCCTCGCCCCCGGTGAAGTGATGATGGTCGCCGCGCATAAGAACGACCTGCGCGCCGCCGCGAAAGCCGGCCTCCGCACCGCGTTCATCCCTCGCCCGCTCGAGGCCGGCCCAACCCGGGATGTCGACCTCTCCCCGGATCCGGCGTTCGACATCAATGCCGCCGACTTCCACGACCTCGCAACGCAGCTCGGATGCGCCTGACCGTCAGCCCGCGCCGACCCGCTCCGACAGGAACGCGATCGCCGTGTCCGCGCACTCCTGCGGCGATTCGGCGTGCAGGCCCGGGTACGCCGTGAATCGCTTGTCCTTCGTTCCCAGCATCCGGAACAGCCGCACGGCGCCCGTGAACGCGAACCGCTCATCATCGAGCATTGCGAAGAACTGCACCGGCACGGTCACCTTCGGCGCATCCGCGATGTGCCGCGGCACGATGTGCCCACGGACAGCGCTCGATCCTTCCAGACCGCAGAGCCCAAGCACCGCCGCCTTTACCCGCGGCTCCGCAGCCACGAACGGCAGCCCGAACATGGTCCCCATCGAGAGGCCCCAGTATCCCACGCGCTCCGCGTCGATCTCGCCCAGCCCCGAAAGCGCATCGAGGGTCGCCTGCCAGTCGGCCACCATCCGGTCGATCGGCCCGCTCCGCCACATCGCCCGGTAGAGCGTGTCGTCCTCGGTCGTGTTCGTGATGGCGCCGCGCTCGCCGTGCTCGATGCCATCGATGACCGCCGCCGCGAACCCTTCGCGCCGCACGAGCAGGCCCGCCCGTGCCATGATCTTCGGGTCCTTCTTGTGCGAACGGCCCCCGTGGCCCACGAGCACGAGGGGCACGGGCCCCGGGGCCATACCGTCCTTCGTCCACAGGTAGCCCGGGAAGCGGTCCCCGTCCCGTTCGATGATGAAACGCCGTTCCCGGACTCCGTCAGTGACCGTGGCGGCCCCGTCCCATTCCATGCTCGAACCTCGCGGCAGTGGCCTCGCGCCGCACTCTACGGCCGCGCCGCCGCCGCGTCGATGCGCCCGGCTGGGCCCGCTACCGCTCGACCACCGCCGACCCCTCCCTCCACACCAGGTGCCGCGGCCGCGAGGTGCTCTGCCCCCGGGGCCCATAGGTCACCAGCAACGCCGAATCCAGGTCGAATTCAAACAAGACATGGTCGCGGCTATGCCCGCCGCTCGCGAGGAACGCCGTCTCGACCGCGCGGAGCAGCGGCACGTCCTCAAGCGGCCGGGCGGTGCCGGTGAGCGCGAACTCGTCGTCGCGGTCCGGCATCCCCTGCGTGTGGATCGCCACCCGCGGGTCTCGCAGCAGGTCCCGCCGTTTCGGACCGGGGATGATGAGCCCGTACAGCCCATGTTCGAACTGGATCGGGCAGAACGGGTGCAGGCGCGGCCCGCCGTCCGGCCGCACCGTCGCGAGGTATCCAAGCCCGATCCCCGCAAAGTACATGATCTCCCGCCCGTGCGCCGCCATCTCTGGCGCCACCGCCGCGAAACCTTCCCAGCTCGCCATCTCGAACGCCCTCCCTCGCGCGGCTTGTCCGCAACGTTAATCTGCCCACTCTCTGCCGCCCGCGCGATGCGATAGAATGGATTCACAACCACCCGGGATGTTGCCACTGTCGCGGACACGCATCATGTCAGGTTCGAACTTCCCCGGCGGCCCTCGCCAGCCGCGGATCCCGGTGTGCGCCAGTCCTTTCTCACGGTCCCTTTCAAAATGAAAAAGCGGGTGGGCGTCCTCGCCCTCCAGGGAGATTTCCGCGAGCACCGCGAAGTGCTCGAATCGCTCGGCCACGAAGTCCTCGAGATTCGCAAGCCCGCCCAGCTCGATGGTCTCGACGCCCTCATCATCCCCGGCGGCGAAAGCACCACGATCGCCCGCCTGATCATCAGCAACGGCTTCCAACAGCCCCTGCGCGATTTCTGCGCCAGCGGCCGCCCCACGTGGGGCACCTGCGCCGGCGCCATCCTCCTCGCCAAAGAGGTTGATAACCTCGACCGCCCCGGCATCGAGGCCATGCACATCGCAGTCCACCGCAACGCGTTTGGCCGCCAGGTCGATAGCTTCGAAGCCGACCTCGATGTCCGTGGCCTCGACGGCGGCCCCGTGCGCGCCGTCTTCATCCGTGCCCCTCTCATCCAGCGCGTCGATCCCCCCGCCGAGGCCATCGCCACCCTGGACGACGGCACCATCGTCGCCGCGCGCGAGCGAAACCTCCTCGCCATTTCCTTCCACCCCGAACTCACCGGCGACACCCGCCTCCATGAGTTCTTTCTCACCATCGGGGAGCCCGCGCGTGAGCCCGCCATCGGGGCTGCCGGATGAGTGACGTCCGCGCCGAGCCGTTGAGCCCGATCGATGCCGCCACCCTCTGGCCGCAGCTCGGCCGGCTCGATACCGAGGTGCTGGCCACCCGCGGTGGCGAAAGCCTGCTCGTGCGTTCCGGCCTGGCCGCCACCGGCCTGACCCGGCTCCCGCGCATCCCCCGCACCGCCGTCCTCGGCGTCAAGCGCGGGCTCGGCTACCGTGGCGTCGTCGTGGTCAAGGAGCTGGCCGGCGGTGCCGGCTGGGAGGCGGTTTCGCTTCGCCTCGCTCGCGAAAAGGACGATGAAGCCGTCACCGCTCTCCTCGCCGGCGCCGGTACCGAAGTCGCCGCGCGCGGCGGCCGAACCCTGTCGCTCCGCGCCGCCGAAGGTTCGCCCCACAAGGAAGCCATCCGCCGCTCGGGCTGCATGGCCTATCGCATCGAACGCCTCCACGCCGTCCCCGGAGCGCGCCCCGCCGCTGCGGAGACACGCTTCCGCGCGGCCACCCGTGCCGACCGCCACGGCATCTTCCGCCTCTACTGCCGCGCCGTACCCGAGCACATTCGCCGCCAGGAGGCGCCCACGCAGCAGGAGTGGCGCGCCGTCCTCGATTCCTTCGACGCCTCGCGCGAATTCGTCCTCGACCGCGATGGCGCCATCGCCGCCTGGGTGGGCATGGGCGAACGTGAAAGCCGCATCCTCGAGGATGGCACCGGTGAAGGCGTCGCCGATGCCGCGCTCGCACTCATCGAAAGCGCCGGTCCCCACCACGGCACGCTTGTGCTCGCCGAGGACCAGGTCTCCCTCGAACGCGAAGCCGCCACCCGCGGCTACACCGCACTCGGCGTCCGGCTCGTCTTCGCACGCCGCATGGCGCTCCTCAACCCCCTGAAGGAGGTGGCTGCGGTCCCGGCCGAATCCCTCGCCCTGCCGCAGTAATGCCCGTGACACAGCTCGAGCTCTCTGGTTCCGAATCCGATTACTCCGAGCAGATCATCACCGATGACCTGGACCTGCTCCTCGATTCCCTGCCGCCGCGCATCTGCGAAATCCTTCGCGAACCGGAGCGCCGTACCGGCCTGCTCGAGGTCGTCATGGACCTCGGCCGCCTCCCCGAAGCGCGCTACCCCGGCCGCGAAATCGTCCTCAGCCACCAGGAAGTGACCGAGGACGACCTCCTGTACGTCATCGAACACATCGGTGAGTTCGGCCTCGATAACCGTGCCGGCATCGAACGCACCCTCCACCGCATCTCCTGCATCCGCAACCGCCGCGGCAAGATCGTCGGCCTTACCTGCCGTGTCGGCCGCGCCGTCTACGGCACCATCCGCGTCATCGAGGACCTCGTCATGGGCGGCAAGAGCGTCCTCCTCCTCGGCCGCCCCGGCGTGGGCAAGACGACCATGCTCCGCGAAATCGCCCGCGTCCTCGCCGACGATGCCAACAAGCGCGTCATCATCGTCGATACGTCGAACGAGATCGGCGGCGACGGCGATATCCCCCATCCCGCCATCGGCGGCGCCCGCCGCATGCAGGTCGCGACCCCCGCGAACCAGCACGCCGTCATGATCGAAGCGGTCGAAAACCACATGCCGGAAGTCATCGTCATCGATGAGATCGGCACCGAGCTCGAAGCCGCGGCCGCCCGCACCATCGCAGAGCGCGGCGTTCAACTCGTCGGCACCGCGCACGGCACCGAGCTCGAAAACCTCATGCTCAACCCCACCCTCGCCGACCTCATCGGCGGCATCCAGTCCGTCACCCTCGGCGATGAGGAAGCCCGCCGCCGCGGCACCCAGAAGTCCATCCTCGAACGCAAGGCCCCGCCCACGTTCGACGTCGTCGTCGAGATCCAGAGCTGGCAGCGCGTTGCCGTCCACACCGATGTCGCCGAGACCATCGACGCCATGCTCCGCGGCTACGATGCGCCCCCGGAAGTCCGCCAGCTCGGCTTCGGCGGCCGCCTCGAAATCGTCGATGAACCCCTCGACCCCGACGCCGAGGAGCCGCGCGGCCGCGGGCTCTCCCCGCGCGGCGGAGGGTCTGCTGGCGGCAGCGGCCGCGGCGGCTGGGAGCTCGGCCTCCCCCGCGCCCAGCACCGCCGCACCGGCGGTCACGTCCGCGATGAGGACGCCCCCGCCGAGCGCGAACCCCAGAGCGACCGTTTCGGCGCCCAGCGCGGCACCGCCGGCCCCACCATCAAGCTCTACCCCTTCGGGCTCAGCAAGGCCCGCCTCGATGAGGCCATGCGCAACGCCGGCGCCAGCGTCGATATCGTCCACGATGTCCGCGAAGCCGACGTCGTCATCACGCTTCGCACCTACTACCGCCGCAAGCCCCCCGCCCTCCGCGAGGCCGAGGAGCGCTCCGTCCCCGTCTACGTCATCAAGAGCAACACCGCCCTCCAGATCGAGCAGGTGCTGACCCAGTTCCACCCGGGCGGCGGTGAGCGCGGCGTCCGCCGCGACCCCATGGTCGATGTCTTCCGCGAAACCGAGGACGCCATCGCCCGCGTGATGGAAGAGGGCCGCCCGATCGAGCTGCCGCCCGCGAACAGCTACGTGCGCCGCGTCCAGCACCAGCTCGCCACCCGGTACAACCTGGATTCGCGCAGCGCCGGCAAGGAGCCGAACCGCCGCGTCCGCATCCTGCCCACCTCCGGCTAGAGCCGGCGGAACACCCGGCCTACCGACCCTCGCCGGCACCCACCGCGACCGGCTGCCCCGCG
>JAYRRO010000195.1:0-22363 GCA_041910095.1 Dehalococcoidia bacterium | reverse complement strand
GGCGCGGCCAGCCTCGCGCTGGCGGGCTGCGGAGATGACGACGGCGAAAGCGGCGGCGGCACTACCTCGCTCGCGACCGCAACCCCCGCCGCCAACGCCGCCCCCACCCCCACCGACCCCTTCGCCAACGCGAAAAAGGGCGGCGTCTACAACATCGATTCGACGGGCGACCCGCCCTCCATCGACCCCTACGGCAACACGAGCTTCCTCACGAAGGATTTCGCAGCCTTCGCCTACAGCCGCCTTTACAAGTTCAAGGCCGGCCCGGGCATCGCCGCGGCCGACGTGAAGCCGACACCGGACCTGGCCCAGAAGGCCGAGGCTTCGCCCGATGGCCTGAAGTGGAGCATCACGCTCAAGCCGGGCGCCAAATTCCACGACGTTGCGCCCGTCAACGGCAAGGCCGTCACCACCGAGGACGTGAAGTTCTCCTGGGGTCGCATGGTCGATCCCAAGCATCCGAATGCTTCGCAGGTCGAGTTCGTGGACAAGGTTGAATTCCCGGATGCGTCCACGGTGGTGTTCACGCTCAAGGCGCCAAACGTGGCGTTCCTCGAGGTGCTCGCCGACACGAACCTCTTCTGGGTGATGCCCACGGAGTCCGGCGGCAAGTTCGACCCGGCGAAAGTGGCCATCGGCAGCGGCCCCTGGATGTTCGAAAGCTACACGCCCGCCGTCGGGCACAAGTGGAAGAAGAACCCGGCCTGGCACGAACCCGGCTTCCCGCTGATGGACGGCGTGCAGGTTTCCATCATCCCCGAATACGCGAATCGCCTCGCCCAGTTCCGGGCGGGCAACACCGACAGCTCCGGCCTCAGCGCCGACGACCTGGTCGATGTGAAGCAGAAGAACAAGGAGATCGTGCTCGTGGGCACGCTCTCGCAGCAGAACAGCTACGTCTACTTCGATTCTGACCCCGCCGCCCCATGGCGCGACCCCCGCGTCCGGCAGGCCATTTCGATGGCCCTCGATCGCGAGGCCCTTAACGACCTCGGCTTCAGCGTGAACCGCCTGCGCGCCGCCGGGCTCGATGTGAAGAGCGGCTGGAACAACGTCATCCCCGCGGGCATGACACGCTTCTGGCTCGATCCGAAGTCCTCGGCGCACGGCGAGACGGGCAAGTACTTCGCCTACAACGTCGCGGAGGCGAAGAAGCTGCTCGCCGCCGCGGGCTTCGCGAACGGCTTCCCCGGGGTCTGGCAGTACGCCGGGAACCGCTACGGCAAGGACTTCAACGATATCGCCGAGGCGAGCGGCCAGTACCTGATCTCGCTCGGGCTGCAGATGACATTCGAGGTGCAGGACTACAACTCGAAGTACATCACGCAGACCTCAGTGGGGAACTTCAAGGGCATCGCCTTCGGCCCCGAGACCACGTTTACCGAAGCGGGTAGCTATCCCATCCGCCTCTACACGGACAACCCGAAGAACCGCGGCAAGATCAAGGACGCCCAGCTCGCGAAGCTCGCAGTCGACCAGCAGTCCGAATCGAACGAGCAGAAGCGCCGGGAGATGTTCTACGACATCCAGCGCCTCAACGCCCAGAACATGTACTACATCCCCAGCCAGTACCGCGCGGCCACGAGCTGGTCGGCGCACCAGTCCTGGCTGAAGAACGGCGATACCTTCCTCACCACCGGCTACGGGAGCCCCGCCGAGACCTATCCGTACCGCTGGAAGTCGAGCTGAGCACGGAGGCAGCCATGACCACGACCGACCCGGACGCACCATCCATCACCAGTGTCGTCGCCGAACTGGCCGCGAATGTCCGCTACGAAGACCTCCCGGCCGATGTCGTGCTCCTCGCGAAGGAGTGCCTGCTCGACTGGCTGGGCGTGACGATCGCCGGCGCGAGCGAGCCCCTTTCGCGCATCCTCCAGGACGAGATGCTCGAGCAGGGCGGCAACGCCCAGGCCACCATCGTCGGGACGGGGCTCCGGGGAACCATCCAGCAGGCCGCGCTGGTCAATGGCGCCGCTTCCCACGCGCTCGATTACGACGATGTGCACCAGGCGATGTCGGGCCACCCGACGGTGCCCGTCGCGCCCGGACTGCTCGCGCTCGCGGAATGGCGGCGCTCCAGCCCGCGTGCGTTCATCGCGGCGTTCGTTGCTGGCTTCGAAACCGAGTGCCGCATCGGCCTGCTCGTGAACCCGGGGCACTACGCCGAAGGCTGGCACGCGACTGGCACCCTCGGCACGTTCGGGTCGGCCGCCGCGTGCGCGCACCTGCAGGGCCTTGACGCCGAGGCGATGCGCACGGTCATCGGCATCGCCGCCGCGCAGGCGGCAGGCCTCAAGTCCATGTTCGGCACGATGTGCAAGCCGTTCCATGCCGGCAAGGCCGCCGCGAACGGCCTCATGGCGGCGACGCTGGCCGCACGCGGCTTCACGAGCAATCCCGAATCGCTTGAAACCCACCAGGGTTTCGCCGCCACGCACGGCCCAACGTTCGACCCCGCGCGTGCGATGGCGGGCCCGGCGAACGGCTACTTCATCCGCGGCGTGCTCTTTAAATACCACGCCGCCTGCTACGGCACCCACTCCAGCATCGAGAGCCTGCTCCGCATCAAGGAGACCCACCGAGTCACGCCCGAGCAGGTGAGTGCCGTCCACCTCCGCGTGCCCACCGGCGCCCTCAGCATGTGCAACATCCAGGAGCCCACAACGGCGCTGGAAGGCAAGTTCAGCCTCCGCTTCACGTCCGCCCTCGCGCTCGGTCACGGCGACACCAGTGAACTCGCCTTCACGGACGAGCGCACCGCCGACCCTCTGCTCGTGAGCCTGCGCGACCGCGTCCAGGTCGAAGGCGATGCGGTCGCGGGGGGCACGCAGGTCACCGTCACGCTGACCGACGGGCGGGTGCTTCGCGAGGCGGTGGATGTCAACACCCCGGCGACGGACCTCGAACTGCAGTGGGAGCGCCTGGCGGCGAAGTTCCGCGGCCTCGCCACGCCCGTCATCGGCGCCGCCGCCACCGGGGCCCTCGTCGATGCCGTTCGCGGGCTGGAGGAACTGCCGTCGATGGACGCGCTCGTGCGCCTCTCGGTGCCGGCGCTCGCGGGGGCGCGGTAGCCAGTACCGGTGCGGCCGCCGCGCCGCCAATGTGCAGTGATTTCAACGGACCGGGGCGTGCCCCCGGCGGGGAGGAGTGTGCCAGTGACCTACATGAACGAAACCCGGGACCTCATCCAGCGGACGGCCCGCGAGTTCTCCATGAAGGAAGTGCTGCCCGTCGCGAACGAGCTCGACAGGGTGAAGGGCGACATCCCCATGTCGCTTCGCGACAAGATGGCCGAGATGGGGTACTTCGGCATCCGCATCTCCCCCGACTACGGCGGCCTTGGGCTCGGGATCTTCGAGTACTGCCTCATCACCGAGGAGCTCGCCCGCGGGTGGATGAGCGTCGCCAGCATCATCGCCCGCGCCGGTGGCGCCGGCTGGTCGGACGAAGAGCAGCGTCAGAAGTACCTCCCGCGCGTCGTGCGCGGCGAGTTCCTCGGCGCCGTCGCGCTCTCCGAGCCAGAAGCTGGCTCAGACCTCGCGAACGTCAGTTGCCGCGCCCGCCGCGACGGCGACGAATGGGTGATCAACGGCAACAAGATGTGGTGCACCTTCGCCGACGGCGCGGACTACATCACCGTTCTCTGCCGCACGCAGGACCCGGACCCCAATAACCGGCATGGCGGCACGGGCATGTTCTTCTTCGAAAAGGAGCGCGGGAAGTTCCCCCCGGGGCTCCAGGCCACGCAGATCAACAAGATCGGCTACTTCGGCTGGAAGACGTGGGAGCTGCACTTTGATGACTTCCGGCTGCCGCTCAGCGCGCTCATGGGCGGCGGCGCCCGCGAGGAGACGCAGCTCAAGGGCACGATGAGCGGCCTCTCGACGGCGCGCGTGCACACCGCCGCCCGGGCCATCGGCCTCTCGCGCGGCGCGCTCGAGGACTCCATCACCTACGCGAAGCACCGCGTGCAATTCCGCCAGCCCATCGCGAACTTCCAGGCCATCCGCTTCAAGATCGCCGAGATGGCCGCCGAAATCGAAGCCGCACGCCAGCTCATGTATCACGCCGCCGACCTCGACGACCGCCGCGAGCGCTGCGACAAGGAAGCCTCGATGGCGAAGTGGTTCGCCACCGAGATGGCCGAGCGCGTGACCAGCCAGGCGCTCCAGATTCACGGCGGCGTCGGCTACACCACCGACCTGCCTATCGAGCGCTACTGGCGCGATGCCCGCCTCACCAAGATCTTCGAGGGCACCAGCGAAATCCAGCTGCGCATCATCTCCGACCGCCTGCTGGGCAAGGGCTCCTGACGGTGGGTCCGGAGCGCCTCCCGTGACACTCCCCGGGCTCGCCGCGGGCGCGCTCGAAGGCCTGCGTGTGATCGACCTGACACACGCGCTCTCCGGGCCGTTCTGCACGATGCTGTTGGCCGACCTGGGCGCCGACGTGCTCAAGGTCGAGCCGCTGCACGGCGATGGCACCCGGCGCATGGGCCCGTTCGCCCGCGGCGACGAAACCAAACTGTTCGGCGGTTACTTCCATAGCGTGAACCGCAACAAGCGCAGCCTCGCGCTCGACCTCACGCGGGAGGACGGTCGCGCGGTCCTCCTGCGCCTGCTCGAAAACGCCGACGTGCTCGTGGAAAACTACCGCGAAGGCGTCATGGACCGCTTCGGGCTCTCGTTCGAGGCCCTGCACGCGCGCTTCCCGAAGCTGGTGTACGCCTGCATCCGCGGTTTCGGCGATGGCCGCACCGGCGACGTCTCGCTCCCACCGAGCCCGTACGCGAACTGGCCCGCGTTCGATGTCGTGGCCCAGGCCATGGGCGGGCTCACCGGGGTGACGGGCCCCGGCCCGCAACAGCCGATGAATGCCGGCGCGCCCATGGGCGACCTCGCGCCCGCGCTCTACCTCGCCCTCGGCATCGTCTCCGCCGTGCGGCACTCCGAGCGCACCGGCCAGGGCCAACTCGTCGATGTCGCGATGTACGACGCCGTCCTCGCCGTCTGCGAGCGGATCGTGTACCTCTACTCGTTCTCGGGGGTGGTCGCGCAGCCGCAGGGTGCGGGCAATCCCCAGCTGGTCCCCTTCGATGCCTTCCCCACAAGCGACGGCTGGGTCAGCATCGCCGCGCCCGGCCCGCGGCATTGGGAACTGCTCTGCGACCTCATGGGCGAACACGACCTCGCCCGCGATGAGCGCTACGCCGCCAACGCCGACCGCGTGGCGCGCGCCGCCGAGGTGCGCGAACTCATCGGCGGCTGGACGCGCAAGCACTCCACCCGCGAGGTGCAGGACCTGCTCGGCGGCATCGTCCCCTGCGGGCCCGTGCACACCTCCGCCGATATCTTCGCCGACCCCCACGTCGCCCGCCGCCAGATGCTCGCGACTGTCGAACAGCCCGGCGCGCCCGGACCAGTGACCATCGTGAACAGCCCAATCAAGATGACCTCCTCCGGGACAGGCGTCCGCCGGCGCGCGCCGCTGCTTGGCGAGCACACCGACGAGGCCATGACCGCGGCCGGCTTCGCCCCTGCCGACATCGCCGCCCTGCGCGCCTCCGGTATCCTCGCCTGATGCCGCCCACCGGTCCGCTCTCCGATATCCGCGTGCTGGAGTTCTCGCAGATCGTCGCCGGGCCGGTCGCGGGGATGAACCTCGCCGACCTCGGCGCCGACGTCATCAAGGTCGAGCCGCTCGCGGGCGATTCGCACCGCTTCGTCGGGACCACCGTGCCGGGCGAGGCGAAGATGTTCCAGGGCAACAACCGCGGCAAGCGCGGCCTCGTCCTGGACCTGCACGACCCGCGAGGCCTGGACATCATCCATCGCCTCATGCCGCGCGTGGACGTGGTCGTGAGCAACTACCGCCCCGGCGTCCCCGAGCGGCTGGGCATCGGCTACGAACAGCTCAAGGCCATCCGCCCCGACCTGATCTACGCCCAAATCAGCGGCTGGGGGGAAACCGGGCCGATGGCCACTCGTGCCGGGTCTGACATCGCGGCCCAGGCCCACTCGGGCCTCATGGCCATCAACGGCAAGTTCGACGAAAGCGGCTCCCCGGAGCTCATTGGCGTGCCGGTCTCGGACTATGTGGCAGGATTCGCGATCGCCATGGGCGTCTGCGCCGCCATTCGCCACCGGGACCGCACGGGCGAGGGCCAATACGTCTCCACGTCGCTCCTGCGCACGGGGCTGTACGTCCAGAACCGCATCGTCATGCGGGAACCCGTCAGCGACGCCACGGTTCGCGACCCCATGGTCGCACAGCTCCGCGCGGCGCGCGCGAAAGGCGCGACCTTCCCCGAGCTCCTGGCCATCCGCAACCCGAAGGGGCGCCTCGCCTCTCCGTTCACCCTCTACTACCGCGGCTATCAGACCGCGGACGGCACGGTCGTCATCGGCGCGCTCACGCCGCAGAACCGGGCGGCCGTGCGCCAGGTGCTCGGCATCGAGGGCGAACACTCCGACGACCGCGATTTCGATGCGCGCGACCCCGAAAACATCGCCGCCACGAACGCCTGGCGGGCCTGGATCGAGGCGAAGCTGCTCTCGCGATCCGCGGCCGAGTGGGTCGGCCTCCTTGTCGCCGCGGGAGTCCCGGCGGCAGTGGTGAACTTCCCCGAGGAGATGGCCGACGACGCCCAGGCGAACCGCGACGGCATCATCCTCGACATGGAGCACACCGTGACGGGCCGGCAGCGAGTCGTGGGCCCCCCGGTCCTGCTCTCGGCAAGCCCCACCGGCAATCCGCTGCCCGCGCCAGCCCTCGGCGAACATACCGCCGCGATCCTGGCCGGCCTGGGGATGACCTCCGCCGAGATCGAGGCGCTCGAAGCCGCGAACGTGGTGCGGACCCTCGCATGAGCGCCGCGAGCGTACCTCCACTGGTTGGTACGCTGTCCCCACCGGAGCCCGCCCCGCGCGGGGTCGCCCCCGGGAACCGGGAACTTCGATGACTGACGCTGTCGAAACCTTCGCCGACGACCCCGTGCTCGACGCACTCGACCTCAAGCAGGTTCGTTCGCGCGTTTCGACGCGGCGCCTGTTGCGCGCGGCCGCCGAACTGATCGCCGAACGCGGGTACGAACGCACCACGCTCGCGGCTATCGGCGAGCGCGCCGGCTACAGCCATGGGCTCGTCACCCGGCGTTTCGGTTCGAAGGACGGACTGCTCCTCGCTCTGCTCCAGAAGATGGTCTCCGAATGGATGCACCACGACATCCTTCCCGAACTCCAGGAGCACTCCGGCGTCGATTCCCTGCTCGTCCTGATTCGCGGCATTCGTCGCAGCGTCGCGAACGACCCATCCGCCATGCGCGCCCTTTACATCCTCATGTTCGAAGCGCTCAAACCCGAGCCGGCCGTGCTGCACGACCGGATGCGCGCCATCCACGCCAGCGAACGCCTGCGCGCCGAGGACGCGCTCCAGCGCGGGATTGCGGCCGGGACCGTGGCCCCGGGTATCGATGCCAAGGCGACCAGCCAGCTCATGGTCGCCGTCCTTCGCGGCTCCGCCTACCAGTGGGTGCTCGACCCCGCCTTCGACTTCGATGGCACCCTTCGCGCGCTCGAATCTCACCTCGAGCACACGCTCCGCGCCTGACCGCGGCACCGCCTGACGCCTTGAGCGCAAAACCCCGTATCCTTGCTCGGTGATGGCCCAACGCAGCCCCCGCAGGACCAAGGCCGATGTCGTGTACGAGGCGCTCCAGTCGGCGATCCTCGCCGGGCGCATGGAGCCGGGACAGCACCTGCGGCAGGAGGACATCGCCGCGCAGTGGGGCGTTTCGCAGACGCCCGTGCGCGAGGCCTTCCGCCGGCTGGAGTCCGAGGGCCTGGTCGAGCACTCACCGAACAAGGGTGTCGTCGTGCGCGGTATCCCCTGGACCCCGCCTCCGCCCCCGATGGAAGCCATCGTGCGTCGCTGGGACGAACTCATCCACGACCCGGAGTCGATTCCCGGATCTGACTTCCCCTGATGCGATGGCTGTTCCTCGCTTCCCTTTCGTGCCTGGCGGGAGCGGCCATCGCCTGCGGCGGCGAATCCCCGCCGGTCACGCCCACGCCGGCGCCGACCGTGACCACCACGCCCACGGCGACGGTCGTTCCCGTTGCGACGCCCACCCCCTCCGGCCTGGTCGAGGTCGCCGACGGGCCGCTCACCTTCCGCGTGTGCACGACCGCTCCGTGGACGCGCCCGGCGTTCGCCGTCATGGCCTCGACCTTCGCGAACCCCCGCTTCGGCGGCCCACCGCGCCCGTCGCCCGACCTGCTGTCGTACTACTTCGCGCCCGTGCTCCGGCTCGAACCCAACGCGGTCTCCGCCAACGTCGAACCGGTTGCGTTGAGCGGGATGAACCTGGGCACGGGGACATCGGTCGCCTCGGTGTGCCCTGACTACGCGGACGCCGCGCGGCTCCTGTTCGAGCGCCTCGTGCTGTTCGACCTCGCACCCGTGTCGATCCGGCGCGATGGCTCGCGCGTCACGGTCGCCGCGATCTGGGCCCCCGGAACGACGCGCGAGGTCGTCTTCCCCGATCCACCGTTGCGGCACGAAGGTTCGCGCGGCCGCGCCGACACGAGCTTCCGCGCCGCCGAGCTGATCGTCACGGGCCCGTCCGGTGCGCTCGTGTTCGAAGAGCGCGCCGGGCGCCGCGTGGCCTACGACGCGTCCGGGCGGCTTCTTTTCGCCTTGACCACCCTGCAGCACGAGCCCGCCCTCACGTTCACGGTCGCCGGCGCGCCGCTGACCGTCGTGGGCTACACCAGTGCCGGCCGCTTCGAACCGGGAACCGTGCGCCTGCTCGATGCGGTGGGGAAGGACGTGCCGTCGGCGGCCCCGGGCGCGCCCCCGGCAGGCTGGGACGAGGTCCTGCGGCTCACGCTCGCGCCCGGAGTCTATACCGTGACGGGAATCAATAAGGACCCGGGACGTGGAGGCGGCGTGCTCATCGTGCCCGCCTCCACGTCCCTGCCCTGACGGCTAGAGCCCCTTCTCCCGGCAGAGATCCTCATCGAAGAGGATGTGCCCGGTGAACTCGACCCCCTGCTCACAGATCCAGCGCGCGCCCTTCGCCATGAAGTCGGCGCGTTCGAATTCGAGCGACGGGTTGTTGGGGTCGTTCTCGGCGAAGAGGTTGCCGGGCGTCTTGATGCGGCCCTGCGGCGAGAGCACGTTCACGGAGATGTTGGCGTCCTGCAGCTCCATCGCCAGCGACTGCGAGAGCCGCTCCAGCCCGGCCTTGATCATCCCGTAGAACGATCCCCCGCCGCGCGTGGTCGTGTACGGCCCGGGCCCCGGGAACACCCCCGCCCGCGAGGAGACGTTGATGATGTGCCCGCCGCCGGCCGCCCGCAGGTGAGGCAGCGCCTCCCGAATGAGCAGGATCGGGCCGCGCAGGTCCACCTGCCAGATGAGGTCGATGTGCCGCGGCTGAATCGATTCGATCGACCCGGGCACGAGGATGGCGGCGTTGTTCACGATAATGTCGACGCGGCCGAACAGGTCGACGGTCTTTGCCACGCCCGCGGCGATCGACTCGGGATCGCGCATGTCCATGTACACGCCGGCGGCCTTCCCGCCTTCGTCCCTGATCGCCTGGGCGACGGAGTGGATGGTGCCCGGGAGGCGCCTGTCCTTCACTTCCTCCGTGCGCGCGGCGACCGCGACCGCCGCGCCCGCCCGTGCGAGTTCGAGGGAGACGTACTCACCGATGCCGCGTGACGCGCCGGTGACGATTGCGACCTTGCCTTCGAGTGTCTTCATGGCCGCGCATTCTACGCGCCGCCGCCACCGCCGGGCGGGCCGCGATGCGCCAACCTGTCACCCGCTTCTCTATCGAGACGCACCGCGGTGCGACGACGATCGGTGCATGGACACCACCTCGGGAGCCGGCGGCCTCTGCGTCATTCGCCACCTCGCCAGTGGCCCGGAGCGCAACGAGGTCACCCTCGCCGACGGCCGCTGCGGCGACGGCGAGATGTTTGTCCGCCCCGTCGCGTCTGGATTCGGGCGCTGGGAACCGGGAGCGGCCGCCTTCATCGTGCGGGACGAAGAGTCCCGCGGCGAAGTCGCTGTCGCCGAGTGCGCGCGCCTCTCGCCCGAGGGGATGTACCTGCGTCTGCTCACGCCGTGGACCCCTGTGAACCGCCGGACCTTTCGCCGCTACGGCGTGCGCCTCTCCGCGGAGCTGCGCGGCCCTAATGGCGCTGCGCGCGCGACCGTGCAGGACCTCTCCCTTTCGGGAATGCGCGTGGTAACGACGGGGCGCGAACCGGCCGGGCCCTTCGATGTCTGCATGGCCGTCCTTGGGCACTCCAGCTGCCTGCCCTGCGAAGTCGTCGGTTCGCGCGCGGTCGCCGACGGCTGGGAACTCCGCCTGCGGTATCTCGACCTCTCGGCGCAGAGCCTTGTGCTGCTCACCGCGGTCCTGGACCAGCTGCACGCGCTGGAGTCGCACCGCCCGGCGACCCTCGCAGCCTGACGCCTAGGGGTTCGCCAGCCCGCCGACGATGTCGCCGACGGCTTTGGCCGCCACGCTCACGGCCTCACCCGCGACCGACGCAACGTCTCCGAGGTCGATATCGTGGGCGTTCGTCGCGGCGGCCTCGGCAGCGGCGCCGGCCAGCTGCGCCAGTGCCGTGGCGCCATTCGCGAGCACGGTCGAGAGGCCGCCCGCGGCGCGCGCGGCGGTGGCCGCTGCATCGGCCGCGGCAGACATCACCCGCGCCACCGTCTCTCCGTCGATGGCCGTGGCCGCCATAGCGTCGAAGGCGCCGCCGAATGCGGAACCCTCACGGCGCTTGTCGTCCCGCTCCTGTTCGTCAGTCATGCCAATCACCCCGGAAGGCGCGGACGTCAACGCGGCCGGCCCGGCCGCGCGAGTGTGGCGATCGAACCGGCCGCCCGTCTGTGTGCCGCTTCACGGAAGAGCCGTCAGCCGATGCCGGCCAGCTTCTTCTTCTTTTGCTGCACATAGTCGACGAGGATGTACTCGCCGAGCTTGTCGGGCGTCGTGTAGAACACGCGGCCCTTGTTAATGCGCGCGACCTGGTTCACGAACTCCTTCAGGTAGTAGTTCCGGTCGAGCATGAACGTGTTGATGGTGATGTTCTTCTGCGTGCAGCGCTTCACCTCCTTGAGCGTCTCGCGGATGGTGATCGGGCTCGGCGGATAGGCGAAGTAGCTGCGCCCCTTCTCCAGGTGCGCAGTCGGCTCGCCATCCGAAATCATGATGATCTGGCGCGTGCCCTGCGTGTGCTTCGCCAGCAGGTTCTGCGCGATCATCAGGGCGTGGTGCATGTTCGTGCCAAGCACGGACTCATCCCAGCGCACGTAGGGCAGCTGGTCCGCCTTCAGTTCGCGTGCGTACGCGCTGAACCCGATGATGTACAGGCTGTCGCGCTGGTACTGCGATGAGATCAGGTTGTTCAGTGCCAGCGCGACCTTTTTCGCCGCCTGGAAGCTCCCGCGCAGCGCCATTGACCAGCTCAGGTCGAGCATGATCACCGTCGACGTCTGCGTCATGATCTCCGTCCGCGCGACCTCGAAGTCGTCGGGCTTGAGCCGGATGGGCAGGCCCGGGCCCTCGCGGTACATGGAGTTCATGATCGTCTTCTGGATGTCCAGGTAGAACGGGTCGCCGAACTCGTAGCGCTTGCTCTCATCGGTGCGTTCGCCGCCGCTGCCGCTGTCGCGAACCTCGTGCTTGCCGAAGCTGTCCTTCTTGAGCTGGGCGTAAATCTCGCCAAGGGCGCGCTGGCCGATCTTGCGTGTCCCGCGCGGCGTGAGCTCGTAGCCGTTCCCCTTCTTCCGGATGTAGCCGGCCTCCTCGAGGATTTCGAGGAACTGCTTGAGCTGGTCAAGGGTCTCGCGCGCCTCAGGCCCGAGGAGCTCCTCCAGCTTGTCGCCGTCGATGTCCTCGATGTCGCCGCCGTACTGGGTCCGCTCGAGCTGGCGCTCGACCTCGTCGATCGACTGCATCTGGTTCATCAGCTGCATCGCCGATTGCAGGTCGATCTCCTCTTCGCCGCGGAAGGGATACTGGTTGCGAAGCTCGCGCATGGGGTAGAGGTATTCCAGGTTCTGCGCGAGCTCGTTGAGCGACTGCTGTAGCCCGGGGTCGCCGATCTTGTCGGAGAGCAGGTCCTGGAGCTGCTGGCGCATGTCGCCGGGAAGACTGTCCAGCAGGCTCTGCATCTGGCCCATCTGGTGCTGCATCTGCTGGATGAGTTCATCGAGCGACTGCGGCGGGTTGTCGCCGAAGAGGTCGCCATACTGCTGCATGAACTTGTCGAAGTCAGGTTCCTTGCCAGCCATGCGGTCCTGCATCATCTGGTTCAGGTCCTTGACCATGTTCTTCATGCGTTCGAGTTCTTCGGGGGACATGTTCGCGATCTGGTTGTACATGTCCTTGAAGAACGTCTCCATCATCGCCTTCTTGAGCGACTCGAGGAGTTCGTTGAACTTCGCCTGGGCCTCCGGGTCCATGAACTCGTAGTCCTGGAGCTGGCGCATCTGCCCCGAGGCGTCGTTCGGGAGCTGCGAGAGGAAGTCCTTCTTCTTGTTCGCGATGTTCCGCAGCATCTCCGCGAATTCATTGCCGGGATGCTGGCCGGGCGACTGTTGCCCCTGCTGCCCCTGGCCTTCGCCGCCATCCTGGCCCTGCTGCGGCTGCCCCTGCTGTCCCGCCCGGGGCTGCCCCTGCAGGCCCTGCTGCCCGCCCTGTTGCTGCCCCTGCTGCCGTTGGCTGCGTTGCCCCTGCTGGCCTTGCTGCCCTTGCTGCTGGTCGCCGCCGGGCTGCTGGTCGCCGGGCTGGCTTTCGGGCCGTTCGCCGGTGGCTTCCTCGAGGCGGCGGTCGATGGTGTCTCGCTCCATGTTCACGATCTCTTCGAGCTTGCGCTTGATGTCGTCGAACAGGGAGCTGAGATTGAAGCGATCGAGCTGCTGGCGGCGTTGCTGGCGAAGCTGCTGGAGGAGGTCGCGCAGCCCCTGCATGCGGTCGCCCTGGGGGCTGCGCATTCCCCGCTGGAGGAGGTTGCGGAGCGCGTGCTGCAGGTCGCCAAAGTTCATCAGGTCGTCGGTCAGGTTGTCGAGGATCTCGTCGGCTTCGACATCCGGCACGGCCTGCGTGCCGTCCCACATGGAGTAGCGGTAGCGAATGACCATCGGGGGCCTCCAGCCGGGCCCGCGTCCGTGGCCCGATGCGGGTACGGTAGCGGAATCGAATTCGCTTGTCGCGCGGCCCTCCCACCGGCGTGTTTCCCTTATCGTGTTTCCCTTATTCGGATGCGAGCGGTCTGTCGATCCGCCGCGAGCCGTCGATGATCTCCGCGATGGGGAAGAACGCCGCTGCACTGATTGAGAGCATCGACGAACTGCCACCGCTGCCGTCGGTGGCGGCGCGCGTCATGAACATGGCGGACGACGACCGCACCAGCGCCCTCGACCTGGCTCAGGTGCTGAGCACGGACCAGGCCCTCACGGCGAAGCTCATCCGCATCAGCAACTCCGCCTACTACGGCTTCGCCCGACGCGTCAGCACCGTTCGCGAGGCCGTGCTCGTGCTCGGCTTCAAGCAGGTCCGGCAGATGGCCGTTGGTGCCAGCGTCATGAACTCCTTCGGCGCTCAGAAGCGGGACGATGGCTTCGATCTCGACCTCTTCTGGGGTCACAGCATCGCCGTCGCCGTTGCCGCCGAGACGCTGGCGAAGAAGACACGGGTGGCCAAGCCCGAAGACGCCTTCACCGCCGGCATCCTGCACGACATCGGACGCCTGGTGCTGCGAAAGGTCATGCCCGCGGAGTTCGCCAGCGCCGTCGCGATGGCGCGCTCCGGCCAGATGTCCCTGCACGCCGCGGAGGCGCTCACGACCGGCTACGCCCACGACGCGCTCGGCAAGGCGCTGGGCGACCGCTGGAAGTTCCCTGGCCATCTGGTTGATGCCATCAGCGGCCACCACAGCTCGCTGCTGACCCCGGAGAACTCCGGCCTGAGCGGCGTCATCGCCACCGCGAACCGGCTCGTCCTGCACTACCACCTCTACTGCGGGTACGAACGCGAAAGCGAAGTCGCTCCGGTCCCGCCCGACTTGCAGGCGATCGAAGGTCTCTGCGGCGGCATCGACCATGTGCTCGAACGCGCTTTCTCCTTCATCGAAGGTGCGACCGGCACGCCCGAACGGTGGTACGCCGCCACCGGCTGATACAGCTCTGGTATTTTTTCTCCGCGCTGGCATGATGGCCATGTGATGACGTGGGCGGCGCGGGCCCGGTTCGCGTTGCTGGGCCTCTCGGCCGCGGCGTTCGGCGGCAGCGTCGTTTTCCTGGCCGTGGTGTTGCTGCAGGCCGCCGATGGCCCCGGCTCCGTTGCCAGCGCCCGCGAGGGGGCCACCCCGGGACCGGGAGGGCCGTCGCTCCCGGCTGCCGGCCGTGCCAACACCATCCTCTTCGCCGGCCCATTGCCGCGGACGCTCGAAGGCGACCCCAGGTTCGTCACCGCCGGTGCGCTTTCGCCCGACCTCGCGTTCGCAGCTGGCCCCCAGCCCGGCGTGACCGCGGTCGCGACACGGTACTGGGTGCCGGTCGCTGCCTTCGGCTCCGGTATCGACGCGCTGACATCGACACAGCTCCGCGCGTTGCTGGCACCCGGCGGAACCGCAACCTGGGACTCGGTCGGAGGCATCGGGGGCCGCCCGCGCCTGCTCGTACCCAACGTGCCAGCCGACCTGCCTGGCCTGGCGGCGATGCTGGGCTTCGATCCGGCCCCGAACGTCGAGGGCTACGAGCAGCTCCTGGCCGAACTCGCCAACCCCGCCGGCGACGGCCTCGCGTTCGTACCCCTGGACCGCCTGCAGCTGGGTGGCATCGCCGTCGCCATCGACGGTCTCGACCTCGTTCGCGGCAGCGGCGACGCCGGCGCGTGGCCCTTCGTGGAGCGCGCCTCCGTGGTCGCTCGCACGCCCGCGGGCACGGCGGTCCTGAAGGCGACCGCTGAGAAGATGGCCGCACCTGTTCCGGTGGTCACGCGCATTGTGGCCACGGGCGACATCCTCCAGTCCCGCTGCTCGCTCTCCCGCATCATGGCGACTGGGGACTGGGCGGGGGCACTGCGCGGGCCGGTCGGCGACTACCTGGCCGCCGCGGACCTCGCTCTCGGGTCGCTCGATGGCAGCATCCAGGATGTGAACCCGCCGTTCCTTTGCGTCGCCGGCACGAACCTCTCCTCGCCGCCCGAGGTGATGGCGGCGCTGGCGTACGCCGGCTTCGATGGCCTGACGGTCGCCACCAACCATGTCTTCGATTGCGGCAGGGAGTACTGCGGCTCGCGCGCCTTCCTCCAGACGCTGGAGCGACTTCACGCCGGCGGCATCAAGACCGTGGGCGGCGGCCGTGACCTCTCCGAGGCGCTCGCCCCCGCCATCTTCGAGGTCCACGGCATCCGGATCGGCGTCCTCGGCTTCGATGACGTCGCGGCGATGGACCTCGGCGCGGAGGCCGCCTCCCCGGGCACGGCGCCCCTCGACGACGACTACAGCCAGGAGCGCGCAGCGGGCGAGCCCGCCTTCTACCGCCCCGCCGCGGAGCTCGGGATTGAGCGGTTCACCGCCGCCATCCGTGCGCTTCGGCCCCAGGTCGACGTGGTGATCTTGCAGGTGCAGACCGGCACCGAGGACACCCATACTCCCACCGGACGCAGCATCAAGGCATTGCGCGCAGCCGCGGACGCCGGCGCAGACGTTGTGGTCGGGAACCAGGCGCACTGGGTGCAGGCCGCCGAAGTGCGGGGCGGCGCATTCGTTGCGTACGCTCTCGGGAACTTCATCTTCGACCAGGTTCACACGCCCGAACACACGCAGGGATACCTGCTCGAAGCGACGCTTCACGGCCGCACGCTCGTGACCGTGCGGCTCGTGCCGTACCAGATCGAGAACCAGTACCGCCCGGCCTTCCTTACCGGGTCGCCGCGGCTCAAGGTGCTTCGCGACGTGCTGAAGGCGTCGCACGAACTGCCCGCGAACTAAGGCCATGGTACGGGTTTCCCGCTCTCGGCTGCCCATGTCCCTGGCGTCCGCCATAATTCCGGCGAAACCACCCGCCCGGAGCTTCCCCGTGACGCAGATGCCCGCCCTCGCCCTCGCCGCCGTCCCCGGCCGCCGAAAATGGACCGTCGAACTTGCCGCTGACATCGAACGCCGCGGGTTCCAGGGCATCTACTGCGCGAGCTTCGGCGACAGCATGGGCCTCTGCCTCTCCATGGCCACCGCTACGAACGAGATCCGCTTCGGCACGATGGTGCTGCCGATTTACTACCGCACCGCGTTCGACCTCGCGCAGTCGGCGGCGTACATCCACGAAATCAGCGGCGGGCGCTTCTACCTGGGCATCGGCGTGAGCCACGAGCCCTCGAACCGGCGCCTGGGCGTCGCGACGGGCAAGCCGCTCTCCGACATCCGCAACTACGTCGCGGGGCTGCGCGCGGCCGAGCAGCAGGTGGGGCCGCTCCCGCCCGTGGTGCTCGCCACGCTGCGCACGAAGATGGTCGGCCTCTCCGTCGAAATCGGAGACGGCGCTGCCTGGGCGAACGCCTCCCGGTCGCACATGGCCGCTTCGCTTTCGCATATCCCGGCCGAACGGCAGGCGGGCGACTTCTTCATCGGCGACATGCTCCCCACCTGCATCGACGACGACCGCGACGCCGCGGCCGCCGTCATGCGCAAGCAGCTGCTCGGCTACCTCATGCTCCCCAACTACCGCAACTACTGGAAGGAAGCCGGCTACGTCGAGCAGATGGCCGCTGTCGAGAAGGCGCTGGACGCGCGCGACCGCGACGCACTCCCCGGGCTCATGACCGACCGCTGGCTCGCCGACGCCACCCTGTTCGGGACCCGCAAGGACGTGATGGAGGGCCTCGAGGCGTGGTTCGCCGCCGGTGTGAAGACGCCGATACTGGTACCGTCATCGACGAGGGGTGGGCAGGCGAAGGCCTTCGAGGAGATCTTCGCCGCTTTCGCCTGAGGAGGCCGATGGCGGACCACGACTACGCCGAGGAACTGCGCATCGCGACGGAGGCCACGCGGGCCGCGGGCGACGAGGTGCTCCGGATGCGCCGCGAAGGGCTACGCTACGGTCACAAGGACGGTCGCGAGCTCGTCTCCGAGGCCGACATCCGCGCCGCCGAGATGCTGCACGCCGCCCTGACCTCGGCCTTCCCCTCCGACGGCTGGCTGAGCGAAGAGCACACCGACACCGCCCACCGCCTCGGCTGCGAACGCGCGTGGGTCGTCGATCCGATCGACGGCACGCGCGAATTCCTCATGGGAGTGCCCGAATACGCGGTCTCCGTGGCCCTCGTGGTCAACGGCGAGCCCGTGCTCGGCGTCGTCTACAACCCCGCCGCCGAGGATCTTCAGGCGGCCGTTTGCGCCGGGGCGGAGGAGTCGCCGCCCGGGCTGCTCACGCCGCACTTCACCGTCCTCGTGGGCCGCAACGAAAAGCGCTGGAACGAAGTGCCGCCGCTCCCGAAGGGTGCGAAGACGTCCGCCGTGGGCAGCGTCGCCTACCGGTTGGCGCGGCTCGCCTCCGGCCAGGGCGATGCCTGCCTCTCTGGCTACGGGCGCTCCGAGTGGGATGTCGCGGCGGGCGTCGCCCTCTGCAAGGCCGCTGGACTGCGCGCCACCGACGTCCTTGGCCACCCGATGCGCTTCAATCAGCCCGACCCGTACGTCGCCGGACTGCTCATCGCGAAGCCCGCGCTCCACGGCGTGCTCGACCAGTGGTTCCGGCGCCTCCGCTAGCCTCGCGCCCGCAACCTCGGTATACATCGCGCATCCGCCCAGCCCGTGGGGCCTTTGAGTGGCGGCCAAACCAGGTGCTCGAACCGGGGGAACGGCATGGCAACGATGAGCCCAGACCAGCGCGACGCTTTCCTGCGCGAGGTACGCATCGCCAAGCTCGCGACCCTCACCGCCGAGGGCGCTCCCACGGCGGTCCCGGTCTGGTTCGAATGGGATGGCGCCGTGGCGCGCCTCTTCTCGTCGCGGAATGTCCAGAAGGTGCGCAACATCCAGCGGGACAACCGGGTCGCCCTCACGGTCGAGGAAGCCGTCGGGGTGCCCGAGGCCTGGGTCACGATCGAAGGGACCGCCGCGATCCTCGACGAAGGCGGGTTCGAACTCGCGTCGCGCCTCGCTCCGCGATATTACGGCGAACCGAAAGCGTCCGGGACACTCGAGCAGTGGGCGCGCGCGGGCGAGGACTATTGGGTGCTCATCGAGATCACGCCCACCCGCATCCGGTCGTCGGCGCCTTAGCGCGCCATCCTCGTCAGTCGGACGTGGTACGGGTCCGGCTCCGCCGTGGGGTCGGCCCCGAACGCCCGCTGCGGAGTCAGCACTGCATGCACGGTGTCACCGCCGGTGATGGCGACCGCGCCGGCACGCTCCCAGCGTGGAACCTTCGCCTGCGCGAGCACGTCCGCCACCTTCCGTTCGACGCCGTGGTACGCGACCCGGTCGCCCGGGACGACCGGCCGCACGCGCAGCACCCCCCGGACGCCGTTCGCATCGATCGTTGCCAGCGTCGCGCCCGGCCTCGCTTCGAACTCGCCGGTCGAGACGTCCACCCGCCACGGCCCCGCGACGGTGCCGCCCGGCACGTTCAGCACCCTCGCCTCGAAGGTCTCCGGCTCAACCGCGTGCCCGATGCGGACGAACCCGCATGACGTCTCCAACAGGGCCTGCCCGAAGGCAACCTGGCCGTGCCCCGTTTCGAGTATTCGCCGGGCGTTTTCAATGCGTGTCCGGTTCACGTCTGCTTCGAGCTTCGAAAACGCCGCCTCCCGCTCGATGACGAGCGTCAGTGCTTCCGCCGGGAGCGCCCGGAGCGCGCCGGTGGCGTAGATGGAGCCCATCGGGCCCCGCTCGATGGGACTGGTGCCGTTCGCCGCGCGTTCGACATCGGCGAAGACCTCGCGCGCGCTCGCGGCGAGCCCGCGCAGGGCGGCATCGATCGATGCGTTCTCCGCGCGAAGCGCGGGCAGGATGGCCTCGCGCACGCGGTTGCGGGTCGCTGAGTGCTCGGCGTTCGTGGGGTCAACCCGCGGGGTCACGCCGCCAGCCTCGCACATCGCCAGCGTCTCCTCCCGCGAGGCCACGAGCAGGGGCCGCACGAGCCGGATTGCGCTGCCAGGGATGTCGCTCACGGGGAGCATCCCGCGGATCCCACGGACCCCGGTCCCCCGTAGCACGCGCATGAGCACCGTCTCGGCCTGATCGCCGGCCGTGTGTCCCGTGGCCACGCAATCGGCTTGCTTTTCGCCCGCCACGAACGCCAGGAACTGGTAGCGCATCATCCGCGCCGTGTCCTCAATCGAACGCCCCTGCTGCCGCGCCACGCCGCGCACGTCGCCCTCGCCCGAATAGCACGGGACGTCGAGAGTGGCGCACAGTTCGCGCACGAATTCGAGGTCTTCTCGCGAACCGGGGCGCAGCTGGTGGTCGAAGTGGCAGGCCTGTACCGTCAGCCCGAACCGTTCACGCAGCTCGAGGAGCACCAGCAGCAGGGCGACCGAGTCCGGCCCGCCCGATACCGCGGCGAGCACGCGCTTCGTGCGGCGGAACATGCGCTCCTGGTCCGCGAAGCGGGAAACGCGCGATGCGAGCGGTGTCATGCGGTTAGCGCGGGAAGAGGCGCTGCCACCAGTCGCCGGCGGCGGCCGTCGCGACGGGGGCGGGCGGGCTGACGATCGCGAAGGCAATCTCGCCGTCTTTCGTGTACCCGAGCTGGCGGCGGGCTTCCTGTTCGACGTAGGCGTCGCTGGAGACGTAGTCCTTCACGGCCTGCAGGTATGCCTTCTTCTCCTGGAGGTCGCGAACGTGTTGCTCCGCATCGCGCCGGTCCTGGTCGAGGCGGTGATTCTGGACCGCGCCCGAGACGGCGCTGTAGATGAAGTAGCACGCCAGCGCAACGCCAGCGAGGAAGAAGATTCGTCCCCGGCTCTTCCTGAATACAGTCATCCGAATCTGTCACAACCTACGCGGGGAGCGATCAAGGTTCAAGGGTTTTACCGAGGGCGCCGACCGATTCGCGGAATTGGCCGTTTTCCCTGCGGGAACGAAATGCCCGCCCGCTGTTCTCACGAATTTGCTTTCCTTGCCCTTCCAGGGTTGCGTCGCGGGTTCGTTGTCGATATTGTTGAGCAACAGAGTCACCAATAGGATGAACGGCCCCATGCGCGAACTATTCCGCTTCCCCGACCCCGCCAACGAAATCGCCGCCCGGATGGTGGCTGGCGGCGTGGTTGGGCTCTGTGCGCTTACGCTCATCACGCAGCAGACGTGGCTCCTGCTGCCGCTCGCCTTCGGCTTCCTCGCGCGCGTCCTCACGGGCCCGAAGATCAGCCCGCTGGCGCTGCTCGTGACGCGCGTCATCGTGCCGCTCAGCGGCATCGGGGAACGCCCCGTGGCCGGCCCGCCGAAGCGCTTCGCCCAGGGCATCGGCGCGACCCTCTCCGTCGCCGCGGTGGTGCTCGCGTTCGGCTTCGGCTACGAACTCGCCGCCTTCGTGCTGGTTGGCGGGATTCTCTTCGCGGCTTCGCTTGAAGCGTTCGTGGGCTTCTGCCTCGGCTGCAAGATCTTCGCTCTCCTGATGCGCGCAGGCCTCATCCCCGAATCCGCCTGCGAGGCGTGCATGGACATCACCAAGCGGCGCGCTCCCGTCTCCGGCCGCGCCTGAGATCCCTTCGCCAGCCCTCCTGGAAACGCCCGGCCCCGTGACGAGGCCGGGCGTTTCGCCGCTCAGGCGCGCCGCACGCCGAGGTCCACGGCCTTCGTGATGAGCCCGAGCACCCTGGTCTGGGAAACAAGCGTGAGCTTCGTGCGAGCCTGGTTCGCCTCGTGGGCCGCCTGCCGCAGCGCCTCCAGCTCCGGAGGACTCCCGGCCGGAACCGGGCCCTCAAGCCGCGTTTCTTCCCAGTGCGCGAGCGATTCATACGCGGTGAGCAGCGTGACCTCGTTGCTCGGCCCGCCGTGCACGTTCGTGAACAGCCCAAGTATTTTGCAGCCGCGGGCCTCCATATACGGCCAGATGTGCTCGCGCGAGAGGCGCTCGAACTCGCGTAAGCTTCCGCGCTCGATGGTGAAACTGCGTTCAACGACAACCGGCATGGTGCTCCCTCCGGCCGGCGAGTCTACGCGACGTCCGCTCCGCCCGGTGCGGCCGCCGCGTCGCGACAGGCCTGACTTCAGCCCGCGGCGCGCGCCACGGCCGGCCGTATCGCTTCCATGAGCGCGCGCAGCGCCCGCACGAGCACGGTCTGCCAGTTGCCCGCCACCTGCACCCGGTCGATTCGCACCTGGTTGGGGCCGGCCATGAGCGCCTTGCTGTTGAGAGCGCCGATCGCCTCGCGCATTCGTTCGGTGGTGCCTCCACGGATGCGGATGTGGAACATCTGCTCGTCCGTCTTGATGCTCTCCACCCCGCCACGGCGCGCCACCGACTTCACCAGCGACACGTAGAGCAGGTTCTCCACGGATGGCGGCACCTCGCCGAAGCGGTCCTTGAGCTCGGCCTGCATCGCCGCCACGCCGTCCGCCGACTCGATCTGAGCGATTCGCTGGTAAAGCGCGAGCCGCGCGTGGATGTCCTCGACAAATGCCTCGGGGATGTGCGCGCTCAGTGGGATATCGACGGAGGGCGGTGGAGCGAGCGGCTCGGGGCCCGGCTCGGCGCCGGGGCGCGCCGCCTTGAGGGCGGCCACTGCCTCGGCCAGCAGCTTCGAGTACATGTCGAAGCCAACACTCGCGATGTGCCCGCTCTGTTCGGTGCCGAGCACGTTCCCGGCGCCACGGATCTCAAGGTCGCGAAGCGCGATCTGGAAGCCTGCGCCCAGTTCGGTCGCCTCGAAGATCGCCTCCAGCCGCTTCTGCGCGTGCTCGTTCATCTGCCGGTCGCGTTCATACACCAGGTAGGCGTAGGCGCGGTTCGCCGCGCGCCCCACGCGGCCGCGAAGTTGATACAGCTGCGCCAATCCGAAGCGGTCGGCGTTGTTGATAATGATGGTGTTGGCGTTCGGGATGTCGAGGCCGCTCTCGATAATGGTCGTGCACACCAGGATGTCGTGCTCGCCCGCTCCGAACTCCATCATCACCCGTTCGAGCTGCTCCTCCGGCATCTGCCCGTGCCCCACGGTGATGCTCGCCTCCGGCACGAGCTCGCGTAGCTTCGAAACGACCCGTTCGATGTTGTTCACGCGGTTGTGCACGAAGTACACCTGCCCGCCCCGCTGCAGCTCGCGATCGATGGCTTCGCGCAGCACCTCGTCGTCCCACTGCAGGACGTAGGTCCGCACGGGAAG
>JAYRRO010000194.1:0-5299 GCA_041910095.1 Dehalococcoidia bacterium | reverse complement strand
GTAGAAGGTGGCACGCGCGGTGGCGCCGCCCTGCGGCTCGTCGTTCCTATCGGTGATGCCGAACACGAAGTTGTTCGTCGCGCCCGCATAGAAGGCGCTGCCGGCGACGACGACGTTCACGGTGCCGCGCTCTTCGGAGGGGATGTTCCGCGCCGGGTCGCTCGATTTGGGGAACTGATCGTCATTGCCGTTTCCGCAGGCGGCGAACGCGAGGGCGAGGAGGGCGGCGGGCAGGATCACGAGGGCGCGGCGAATCACAAGCATCAACGATACGGCCCCGCGCGGAAACAGGCAGGAAAGGAGCGTCTCTTCGCGCCTTTCGCGCGGCGGGAGGCACGTGCTCACCCATCCCCTTTACGGGGCCGCCGTTAGACTGGGCCAATGCGCAGGACGTACCGCGTGGCTTCGGTCCTCGGCATTCCCGTGATGGTCAGCCCGACCTGGTTCTTCCTCGCCGCGCTCACGACCTGGATCCTCGCCGTCCAGATCTTCCCCGGCTGGATCGAGGACCAGCCGCGGCCGGTGTACATCCTGATGGCGCTGGCGAGCGCCTGGTTCTTCTTCGGGTCGATCATCCTGCACGAGCTGGCGCACAGCGTGGTCGCGAAGCTGTACCGGATCCCGGTGCGCAGCATCACGCTCTTCATCTTCGGCGGCGTCGCGCACATCACGCGCGAAGCGAGCCGGCCGCTGGCGGAGCTGCTGATGGCCGTCGCGGGGCCGCTGATGAGTGCGCTGCTCGGGGGCGTGTTCTTCGGCGTCTGGTGGCTTGCCGGTTCGAACACGCACCGCCCCATCGACGCCGTCATCGTCTGGCTTGCGTTCACCAACGTGGGGCTCGCGATTTTCAACCTCATCCCCGCCTTCCCCATGGACGGCGGCCGCGTCTTCCGGTCGCTGCTCTGGCTGCTCACGGGGAACTATCACCGCGCGACGCTCATCGCCGCCTGGAGCGGCCGCATCTTCGGATGGGCGCTGATGGCGGCGGGCGCGGTTTCGCTCTCGGGGGTCGACGTGTACATCACCGAGGGATACCTGGGTGGGGCGTGGCTGGTGCTCATCGGGGTGTTCCTCGAAAACGCCGCGCGCCAGGGCATCTTCCAGAATCGCGTCGTGCGAAAGCTCCAGGCGTACCAGGCCTCCGAGCTCATGCTGCGAAACCCCCCGGTGGTCGATGCCGGGATGTCGCTGGCGGCGCTGGCGCGGGGCGTGATGGACCTCAATCCGCGGGTCTGCTACTTCGTCTCCGAACACGGCAGGCTCGCGGGCATCCTCAGCCACTTCCAGATCAAGTCCGTGCACGAAGCGCTCTGGGACAGCACCACGGCGGGCCAGGCGATGATCCCGAGCGCGAAGCTGCGGGCCGTCGGCCCAGCCCAGCCCGCCTCCGACGTCCTCATGGAGATGGAGACGGACGAGCTCACGCACCTGCCGGTTGTGGAAGGGGGCCAGGTGCTCGGCGTCATCGGCCGGGACCGCATCCTCGGGGTGCTGTTGCAGGCGGGCTACCTGCGCACCGCCTGAAGCGCTACCCGCCGCGCGACAGCTCCGCGAAGCCCTCGTCCCCTTCGGCCTGGCGCAGCTCCCGCTCCCGGGCCTCGCGCTCCTCGCGCGCTTCGCGTTCGTCCGGCGTTTCGGCCACGAGCGCGCCCAGAGCATCGACTTCGACGACGGCCTCGCGCGGGCTGCCGATGACGGCGTAGCGCGTGCCGCCGATATAGGTGAGCGGCGAATACGTGGGCGATTCGAGCAGCCACTGCTGCGCGTACGCCTCTTCCAGCGCCTGCACCTTCACCACGCGGCCCACGAACATCGTGTGGTCGCCGATGGCGATGACGTCCTGCAGGCCGCATTCGATCCACGCGAGGCACCCCTCGATGAGCGGCGCCTCGATGCGCTGGCCGCGGAAGAGCCCCAGCCCGGCGGCCTCGAGCTTGTTCACGTTCAAGCCCGACTGCGTCCCGAGGAAGTGCGTCTGCTTGAGCAGCGCCGGGCCGGGGATGTTGATCGCGAACTCCTCGCTGAAGCGGATCATGTCGGCGGTGTGGCGGTGGGGGTGGATGACGCAGCCCACGAGCGGCGGGTTCATCGAAAGCGGCGCCGTCCACGCGATGGGCGCGGCGTTCGTGCCCGCCCGCCACGAGGTGGTGACGATGGCCACGGGCACGGGGTTCAGCAGCCGACGCGCGTCGGTCTCATCGCAAAGGCGTCGCACACGCTCGTCCTGTCGGGGGAGTTGGTTCGAGTATCGCCCGGCGCCCGCCCCGGCGCACGCTCAGATGCGGGCGCTTTCGATGCTGGTGAGGAGGATGCCCTTGCAGCCGGCGCGGTAGAGCTCGTCCATCAGCCGGTTCGCCTCGCGCTTGCGCACCATCGCCTTCACGGAATACCAGCCGTCGGCCTGCAGCGGCGAAATCGTCGGCGATTCGATGCCGGGCGTGATGCGCGTCGCCTCCGGCAACACGGCGGCCGGGGCATCGTATTCGACCATCATGTACTCGTAGGCGACGAGCTTGCCCTCGATGCGGTTGCGCAGCGTCGTCACTTCGCCGGCCGATTCGCGGCCCGGGTGCGCGTAGAGCGCGGCGTTCGAGACGAAGAGCGGCGTGCCGATGATGCGCAGCCCCGCCTGCCGCAGCGTGCTCCCCGTATCGACGACATCGATGACGGCGCCCGCGATGCCCAGGTTCACCGCGATCTCGACCGCGCCCTCGAGTTCGACCAGGTCCACGCGTTCGCCTTCGAAGTAGGCGCGGACGATGTGCGGGAACGAGGTCGCGATGCGCAGCTTCGGCAGCTCATCGAGCGACTGCACGGGTGATTCCTCTGGCACCGCCGCGCACAGCCGCGATCCGCCGTAGTTCAGGTCGAGCAGCAGGCGCGGGTCGGTCCGCTTTTCGGCGACGAAGTCCTTGCCGGTGATGCCCGCATCGAGGATGCCGTTCGCGACGTAGACGGGGATGTCGCCCGGCCGCAGGAAATAGAACTCGATGTTGTTCTCGGGGTCGATGGAGGAGAGCTGGCCGCCGGACTTGCCGACGCGGTAGCCGCAGCCGGTGAGCAGGTCGAGGGTGGGTTCGAAGAGGACGCCTTTGTTGGGGAGGGCGATTTTGATCATAGCTTCGCGTACACGTCCTCGGCGGAGAGGCCGTTCTCGGCCATCATGCAGGCGACATAATACAGCACCTGCGAAAGTTCGAGGGCGAGGGCTTCGTTGCCCTCGTAGCGGGCCGCCATCCAGCTCTCGGCAGCCTCTTCGACGAGCTTCTTGCCGATGGCATGGACGCCCTTTTCGAAGAGCGCGGTGGTTCCGGAGCCCGCGGGCATATCGCGCTTGCGCGCCGCCGCCAGCGCCACCATCTCATCGAACGTCATACGCCGATGGTAGTGGGGCGGGGAGAAAGGGGGAAAGCGGGCAGCGGCGTGCGCATGCCAATGGGGGGTTCGCCTTCGCGCGCCCGGCGGGGAAGGTCGTGGCAGTACCTCCGGAGGAATGTCCATGGCCCTCACCCTCGTCGAAGCAAGCAAGCTCTCCAACGACACCCTGCTCTCGGGCGTGATCGAGACCATCGCCCAGGAGAGCCCCATCCTCCAGCGCCTGCCGTTCATCGAAATCGTCGGCAACGGCCTCACCTACAACCGCGAAAACACTTCCCCCACCGCCACCTTCTACGATGTCGGCGATACCTGGACCGAGGACACGCCGACCTTCACCCAGGCCACCGCCACCCTCAAGGTCATGGGCGGCGATGCCGACATCGATAACTTCCTCAAGTCCACCCGTTCGAACCTGCAGGACCTCGAGGCGTCCGTCGTGCAGCTCAAGGCGCGCGCCGTGCGGTCGCTCTTCGACAACACCTTCGTCAACGGCAACGTGAGCACCAACACGAAGAGCTTCGACGGCATCGACCGCCTCACCATCGCCGGGCAGACGGTGAGCATGGGCGTGAACGGCGCGACGCTTTCGCTGGCGAAGCTCGACGAGCTGGTCGATACGGTGAAGGGTGGCAAGCCGGACCTGCTGCTCATGAGCCGCCGCACCCGCCGGTCGCTGAACGTTCTCGCGCGCACTTCGGGGAGCTTCCTCGAGGCTGACCGCGACGAGTTCGGCGGCATGCTCCAGTTCTACGATGGCATCCCCATCGGCCTGAACGACTACATCAGCGACGCTCAGACCGTGGGCACCAGCAACGACTGCAGCACCGTCTACGCCATGCAGTTCGGCAGTGGCGCGCTGAACGGGCTGACGGCGCCGGGCGGGCTCACGGTCGAGCGGGTGGGCAGCCTGGAGACGAAGGACGCGAGCCGCATCCGCGTGAAGTGGTACGCGAGCCTGGCGCTCTTCAATACCGTAAAGCTGGCGAAGCTCACCGGCGTGCGGCCGTAATCGGGCCGCGGGTCGAACCGCGCGGGGGCTGGCGAATGTTCGCCGGCCCCCGTTTTCGTGCCCTCAGCCGGCGGCCGTGGGAATGAGGTCGTTGGTGATGACGGCCTTCGCCTCCATCGCGTCGACCTCCTCGGGCGTGTAGCCCGCGACGCGCTGGAGCACCCCGCGCGAATGCTCCCCGAAGCGCGGCGCCGGGTTCACCGTCGTGGCCTGGCGGCGGGCCATCCGCCAGGTGGGCCGGGTGGTGCGCCCGGGGCCAGTGTCCGGGTGCGAATACGGCAGGAAGGCGTCGCGCGCGGCCAGGTGGGCGTCCGTCGTGACGGTGAGCGGCGAAAGCACGGGCGAGGCAGGGACGCCCGCGGCCTGCAGCTCGGCCGCCGCCGCGTTCGCCTCGCGCGGGCGCACCCACTCGCGGATGACGGCGTCGATCTCGTCCTGGGCTGCCTTGCGGCCCGCGGCCGTGTTCCATGCCGGGTTGCCCAGGCCGTTGCCGATGACGCGCTTGAGCCCTTCCCAGGCGGCCTCGCTGTTCACGGCGATGGCAACCCAGGCGTCGGTGAACGACATCAGCGCGCGGCCGGCCGCCCCGCGCGATTCCCGGGGCTCGGTATCGGCCGCCTGGTGGACATTGTGCGGCGCCCAGTCCGGGTCCTTCGAGCCGATTTGCAGCGGCAGCGGGTGGCCCAGCGCCTCGGCGACCACGAACTCGCCCACCAGGCTGCAAATCGCGTCGCGCTGGGGGACGGCCAGGTAGCAGCTCTCGCCCGTGCGTTCGCGGTGCAAGAGCCCGAGCGAGACCGCGCCCGCGGCGATCGTCCCGGCGATGGGGTCGCCGTAGGAGATGCCGCTGCGGTGGGGCGAACCGCCTTCGTAGCCCTGGAGCGCAACGAGCCCGCCCATCTGCTCGATCGT
>JAYRRO010000193.1:0-11189 GCA_041910095.1 Dehalococcoidia bacterium | reverse complement strand
GGGCATCTTCTCCGGCCCTCGCTGGGAGCTGCTCGCGGCCGCCGGCGCCCGTGTGCAACGCCCACTCTGGGCGTCCACGGGCACGAAGAACCCCGCCTACTCCGACATCCTTTACGTCGAGGAGCTGGTCGCCCCGTTCACCGTCAACACGCTCCCCGAGGCGACTCTCCGCGCCGCCCAGGACCACCTCGACGCGCGCATCACCATCGACGCGGCTGCTCTCGCCGATGCCGAAGCGAAGCTCGCCAACCTCGCTGCCGCTGGAATCGACCTCGATGCCGTGACCGATCGCCTCCTCGCCGAAGGCCTCGCCGCCTTCCAGAAGGACTTCGATCGCCTCCTTGCCCGCGTCGGGGATGTGCTGGAGATGGCCCGCGTCACCGCGCCCGGGCACGCCTCCCTCGGCGCGCTCGCCGCCGGGCACGCCCTCCGCATGGATGCCCTGGACCGCGACGGCGCCATCGGCCGCACCTGGGCGAAAGACCATACCCTCTGGAAGCCCGACCCCACCGAGATCACCGACCGCCTCGGGTGGCTCACCGTCGCCGAGGCCATGAAGGCCGAAGTCGCCGGCCTTCGTGAGTTCGCCCGCGAGGCTGCCGCCGACGGCTTCACCGACGCCGTCGTCCTCGGCATGGGCGGCTCCAGCCTCGCCCCCGAGGTCTTCCGGGAGACCTTCGGCGTCGCACCCGGCGCCCTGGACCTCCACGTCCTCGATTCCACGGACCCGGGCCAGGTCATCGCCCTCGAAGACCGCCTCGACCTCGCGCGCACCCTCTTCGTTGTTTCCAGCAAGTCCGGCGGCACCATCGAGACCCGGTCTCAGTTCGACTATTTCTTCGCGAAGTGCCCGGACGGCCGCCAGTACGCCATCGTCACCGACCCTGGCAGTGTCCTCGAAGCGCTCGGCCGCGAACGCGGCGCTCGCCGCATCTTCCTCAACCCGAGCGACATCGGCGGCCGCTACTCGGCGCTCTCGCTCTTCGGTCTCGTGCCCGCCGCCCTCGCCGGCGTCGACCTGGACCGCATGCTCGATGGCGCCCTCGCCATGGCCGAAGCGTGCCGCGGCCCGCTCCCCGAAAACCCCGGCGCATGGCTCGGCGCCGTCATGGGCGAAGCCGCGCTGGCCGGGCGGGACAAGCTTACCCTCGTGCTGCCCCCCGGCCTCCGCTCCCTCGGCTTCTGGATCGAACAGCTCGTCGCCGAATCCACCGGCAAGGAAGGCAAGGGCATCGTCCTCATCGAAGGCGAGGAGCTCGGCGCGCCCGCCGTCTATGGCAGCGACCGCCTGTTCGTCGCGCTGGGCGATCACGTCGGCCTGGCCCCGCTGGAAGCCGCCGGCCAGCCGATCATCCGCCTCCCCTACGAAGGCCCCTGGCAGCTCGGCGCCGAATTCTTCCGCTGGGAGTTCGCCACCGCCATCGCCAGTGCCGTCATGGGCATCCAGCCGTTCGACCAGCCCAACGTGCAGGAAGCCAAGGACGCCACCAACGCCGTCCTCGCCGGCGACGCCGCCCATCCCGCGACGCCCACCGCCGCCGAAGTCCTCGCACTCGTCCGGTCAATGGACTACGTCGCAATCCTCGCCTACCTCCCTCGCGACGCCGAGACCATCGCGCGTCTGCACGCCGTTCGCATGCGCCTGCGCGACCGCCTGCGCGTCGCCACCACCGTCGGCTTCGGCCCGCGCTTCCTGCATTCCACCGGTCAGTTGCACAAGGGTGGGCCGAACCAGGGCGTCTTCCTCCAGGTGACCCACACCCCGGAGGCCGACCTCGCCATCCCCGGCAAGCCCTACACCTTCGCCCGCCTCGAAGCCGCCCAGGCACTCGGCGACCTGGCCTCGCTCCAGGCGCACGGCCGCCGCGTGGCCCGCATTACCATCGAAGAATTGGAGCAACTGCCCTGAGCCGCACTGTCGCGCCTGCGACATGAGGGGGACGTGCGGGTTACCTTCCCGCAAGCGCCTCTGTCACATGCTGGCCGCATGGACACCTGGCTCTGGATAGCTATCGTCGCCGTCGCGGCGCTCGCGCTCGTCGCCGTCGCCGCCTTCTGGTGGTCCCGGCACCGTACCGGCCGCTACCGCTCGACCTACGGATCCGAATACGACCAGCTCGTAGGAGAGACCGGCAGCGAACGCGAGGCGCGCCGCGAGATCGACCGCCGCGAAAAACGCGTCCGCTCCTTCGATATCCGCCCCCTCGCCCCGGAGGATGCCAACCGCTTCACCCGCGAATGGACCGTCACCCAGACGAAGTTCGTCGATGAACCCGTCGATTCCGTCGTCCGCGCCGACGGCCTCATCGGCGAAGTGATGACCCTTCGCGGTTACCCCCTCACCGATTTCGAACAGCAGGCCGCCGACCTCTCCGTCGACCACCCCGACCTGGTCCGGAACTACCGCTCGGCTCACGAGATCGCGGGGCGCAGCCGTGCCGGCGAAGCCACCACCGAGGAGCTGCGCCGCGCCATGACCCAGTACCGCGATCTCTTCGACGAGCTCCTCGACGTCGATGCGCGCTCCGGGCGCTCCGCGACAGCGGTGCGCCCGGTTCGCCCCGCCGACGGGAAGTAAGCTACTCCCCGGTGCGAGCGCGGTAGCGGCCCGCGATGGCGTGGGCCGCTCCGCGCGCCTCCAGCAGGTCGAGGTGCCCCTGCACCGTCGACGCGATCTGCCAGAATCGCCGCCGTAGCGCCCTGGGGTAGAGCCGTTCGCAAAGCTCGTAGAGTGTGCACTCGCCCGCTGCGCGCAGTTCTGCCAGCACCCGCGCCGTGCGCTCTTCGATCGCTGCGAGGTTCGCTTCCACCGCCACATCCACGTCCTCGAACGGTTCACCATGCCCCGGCAGGCAGCGCTCGAAGTGCAGGTCGCGGAGCCGCTCCAGCGCCGCCGTGAACGCCGGGAGCGAAAGAAACCGCGACGCGTTGCCCGGAGCCGCCTGGATAGCCGGCGTCGGAGTGATGTCCGGCAGGAGCTGGTCACCCGAAAACAGCACCCCGTGTCCGTTCGCGGCCACCACAAGGTTCCCCGGCGTGTGGCCCGGGCACAGCAACACCTCCAGCCCCGGCGCGATCTCCTCCCCGTCGGCCACCGTTCTCCCTGCCACGAACGACTCATACCGTAGACCGGTGGGCCAGCGTGGCTGCGAACCCGGGGGCGGATAGCCCGTTTCGCTCGCCGCGCGAATCGCCCATTCCCGCCGGCGTTCGAGCCCCTCCATCGCCTCCGCGCGGATCAGATCGGGCGCGCCCGATCCCTCGACCCAGTCGACCATTACCGCCAGTTCGTCCTGCTCGACGTAATGCGGATGGGATGCCAGCGCGCGGTCGTCTCCGCTCAGCGCCACCGGCACCCCGTTCGCCTGCCACCACGCGCCCAGGCCGGCGTGGTCGACATGCGCGTGCGTGGCCAGCACCACATCCGGCCGCCACGTACCCAGCGACGCCAGCAGCAACTCCCGCGCCCCGCGGTAGTCCGGCCCGGTGTCGATGAGCACACGCACGCCGCCGCTCTCGACCGCGTACACGTTGTTGTAGGCCATCGCAATGCGGCGGATCTCCATCGCCGCCCAGTGTCACCCGCGCCCGGGCCCCCGTCGACCGTTAGCGCCCCGCGCCGGTGCTCATCGGCGCGCCGTGGCGCCTCCGCATCAGGTGCGTCCGCACCTCCCAGCGCCCGTTCGCGAATCGCACGTGCTTCGATACCGGCTCCCGCTCCTCCGGAGGCACCCGCCAGAGCAGCTCCGCGATCTCTTTGTCGTAGTGCCAGCGCGTCTCGAAGGTCTCGAATCCCAGGGCCCCGTAGGCGCGGTGGGCATGGGTCGCGAAAGCATTCGTGCTCAGGATGAAGTCCGGCCCGCCCGCGAACTCTTGCTCCAGCCACTCCATCAGCGTCGCCAGCATCCGCCGGCACACCCCGCGCCCTTCGTGCTCCGGCGGCACATGCACCGACCAGAGGTATAGGCCCGCCTCATCCCGCAGGTTCACCGACGCCCGGCCCACCGCCGTCCCACCCTCCACGGCCACGAAGTGGCGGTGCGGACCGTTCTCCGTCATCCGGGCGAGGACACCCCGCGCGCGTGACGGCTGGTTCAGGTGAGTCATGTCGAACGCGTGATAGGGAAAGCCCCGCGCCCCCCACCCCGCGACCTGCGCCAGGAGTGCCTCGTTCCACGGGTGCAGCACAAGCCCGTGCCCGGCGATGGGCGGCGGGTACAGCCCCACCAGGCTCTTCCCGGGCGGCGTATCGCCCGGCTGCGTCGCGATCGTGCGCGCCATGACAGTAGCCTACAGAACCGTGCCTCGCCTGTGCGCTCCCGTCCCGCCCGGAAGCCGTATCTTCCTCCATCGCCACCGAGTTGCCCGGGACTCGGTGGCCAGCCGCCGCCCCCGAACCGCGTATCATCCGGTTCCTTGAGGAGGTGTTCCCATGGCTATCGACGGCTTCTCCACCACCACGGAAACCGCGGCCGCGCTCCGGCGCAAGGACATCTCCAGCCGCGAACTGCTCGATCTCTACCTCCGCCGCATCGACGAGCACAACCCACGGTTGAACGCCGTCATCACCCTCGATGTCGAACGCGCCCGCGCCGAGGCGGCCCACGCCGACGACCTGGCGGCCCGCGGCGAGTGGCTCGGCCCGCTGCATGGCCTCCCGATGACCGTGAAGGACTCCTTCGAGACGGCCGGTATACGTACCGCCTGTGGCGACCCCTCCCTCGCCGGTCACGTGCCCGCGACCGACGCCATCGCCGTCGCCCGGCTCCGCGCGGCCGGGGCCGTCATCTTCGGCAAGACCAACACGCCGATGCAGACCCTCGACCACCAGACGTTCAACGCCGTCTTTGGCACCACGAACAACCCCTGGGACCTGTCCCGCGTCCCCGGCGGCTCCTCTGGCGGCAGCGCCGCGGCCATGGCGGCGGGCCTCGGCCCCCTCGAACTCGGCAGCGACATCGGCGGCTCCATCCGCGTGCCCGCCCACTGCTGCGGCGTCTTCGGTCACAAGCCGTCCTGGGGCATCGTCCCCGAGCGCGGCCACATCCCGGGCGCTCCCGGCTCCCTTCATCGCCGCGATGTGAACGTGAACGGCCCCATCGCCCGCTCCGCCCCCGACCTCGAACTCGCGCTCGACATCATCGCCGGTCCGGACGAACTCGAGGCCGTAGGCTGGCGCCTCGAACTCCCCCCGCCGCGCGCCCGCGACCTTCGCGGCTTCCGCGTCGCCGCCTGGCTCGATGACCCCTTCTGCCCGTCCGAGAAGACGATGATCACCCTCTTCGAATCGGCCGTGGCGCACCTTACCGCGGCCGGTGCCCAGGTCGATACCGGCGCCCGCCCGCCCTTCACCCTTGAGGAGGCGTTCGCCGTTTATTCGCCGCTTCTCGGCGGAGCGCTCTCCCCCTACACCCGCGACACCACCTCCCACGGCGCCTGGATCGCCCGCGACGAAGCTCGCCAGCGCATGCGCCGCCAGTGGGCCGCCTTCTTCCAGCGTTTCGACGTGCTCCTCGCGCCGTCGATGTTTACCACTGCCTTCGCTCACGCCCAGGAAGGTGCGTCCGGCGCCAGGACCCTGCCCGTCGATGGCATCGACCGGCCCTACCGTCAGCTGCTCACATGGCCGGCATTGACCGGTGCCGTGCTCTTGCCGTCAACAACCATGCCCGTCGGCCTGACGTCTCACGGGCTCCCCGCCGGGTGGCAGATCATCGGCCCCTACCTTGAGGACCGCACGACCCTCGCCTTCGCGACCGCCGCGAGCGAAGTCCTCGGAGGCTATCGCCGCCCGCCCGGCTACTGAGCCGCTCCGTACCCCGTGAACGTCCCATCCGCCGCTCGCCGCACCGGCCGGACGCCCACCACCGCGGCGGCATCGATTGGCCCGTATACATGCGGGAAGCGCGGCGCGAGACCATCCCCGGAGGTCGCCCACCGCAGTTCCGGCGTCAGCAGTACGGGATCGATCGTCAGCGCCACGAACGCTCCCGGCACCTCGCGATAGAACCGGTTCGCCACCGCCAGCATGAGGTCGTCGCCCGCCGTGCAGTGCACGAATCCGTCATCGGCGTACGCCTCCGCGGCCGGGGCGAGGTGCAGGATCACATCGCCCATCGTGCTCACCTCATGAACCACGAAGCCGGGGCTCGCGCCCCGGCTGCGCCGTCATCTCACCGGATTCCGGCCGTTAGAGGCCCTTGTCCACCAGGAACGAGCAGAGGTCGCTGATACGGCACGCGTAGCCCCATTCGTTGTCGTACCAGGCCGCCACCTTCACCAGGTTCCCGCCGACGACGTTCGTCGAAAGGCCATCGACGATGCTCGAACGCTCGTCGCCCTTCATGTCCATCGAAACCACCGGGTCCGTCGTGAAGCCGAGGATGCCCTTCATCTTCTCGCCGGCCGTCTCCGCGAGGAGCTGATTCACTTCTTCCTTGGTGGTGTCGCGGTCCGTCAGCGCCACGATTTCGACGATCGAGACCGTCGGCGTGGGCACGCGATACGCGAGGCCGTCGAGCTTCCCCTCGATCTCGGGGATCACCAGCCGCAGCGCCTTCGCCGCGCCCGTCGATGTCGGGACGATGTTCATCGCGCCCGCCCGCATCTCGCGCGGGTCGCTCCCCGCAGCCTTATCCAGGATCTGCTGGCTGTTCGTGTACGAATGGATGGTCGTCATCTGGCCCTTTTGCACGCCGAGATTGTCGACGAGGACCTTCACCACCGGCGCGAGCCCGTTCGTGGTGCAACTCGCGTTCGAAATCACGTGATGCTTCGCCGGGTCGTACTTCTCCGGGTTCACACCCAGCACGACCGTCACATCCTCGTTCTTCGCCGGCGCCGAGATCACCACCTTCTTCACAGAGTCACGCTTGTGCGCGACTGCTTTCGTGGCGTCCGTGAACAGCCCGGTCGATTCGATGACGATATCGACCCCAACGCTCCCCCACGGGATCGCGCCCGGGTCGCGCTCAGCGAACACCTTGATCGCCCGGCCATCCACGACAATTGAGTCGCCCTCGGCCCGGATGTCCTTGTTCCAGCGGCCGTAATTCGAGTCATACTTCAGCAGATTCACGTTCGTTTCGATCGACACGAGATCGTTGATTGCGACGACTTCGATCTTCCCCGGATAGCGATCCGTGATCGCCTTGAGAACCTGACGGCCGATGCGGCCGAACCCGTTGATGCCGACTTTCGTTACCAAGAAACCGGGCCTCCCCTGTGTAAAGGTGGTGCGAAAAGCCTACGCCGTTCTGTGTTCGCAGGCCATCCTCATGACGTAACGATGGGCTTCGCCACTCTCAGGCCAGCTTCACCGCCGTGCCGCACGCTGTCACCATCAGCATCTGGCCGCCCACCGTCTCGTAGTCGACTTTCACGCCGACGACGGCGTCCGCGCCCATCTCCGTGGCGCGCTGCACCATCTCCTCCACCGCCAGGTCGCGGCCCTTGCGAAGTTCCTCTTCGTACTTGCCCGAGCGGCCGCCGACGATGTTGCGAAATCCCGCCGTGATGTCCTTGAAGACGTTCACGCCGAGAATGCTCTCCCCCGCGACGATCCCCAGGTAGTTGGTGACGGAGCGGCCCTCAATGCCGCCCGTGGTCGTGACGGTAACACCCATGGATGTGCCTCCTATTGCCGTTCCATCGTACGGGAGCGAAACCCCACGGGGGACGCCCAAACGGCCGCGAATCCCGGCGATTCCGGCCAGCGGGAAGACGGCGGAGGACCGGGCGAGCCTATAAGCCGGATTCTGTACCCCTTGCGGGGCGGCGGCCATCTCTCTCGACGCCGTGTCGCCACGGCGCTCTAGCAGCCAACCCGGGAGTGATAACGGGCCGGGCGCCCTCCTCCCCTATTCGGCCTTGCTCCGGGTGGGGTTTGCCCGGCCGCCCTGTTGCCAGGGACGCCGGTGCGCTCTTACCGCACCATTTCACCCTTACCCGCCGAAGCGGGCGGTTTGTTTCTGTTGCACTGTCCGTCGGCTTTCGCCGCCCGGGTGTTACCCGGCACCCTGCCCGGCGGAGTCCGGACTTTCCTCTGGCGCGAACGCCAGCGGCCGCCCGGCCCGCCCGGTCCTCCGCCATCCTAGCGCCTCGCCACCTCCCGGGCGCGAACGCCAAAGGGGCCGGCATCGCGCCGGCCCCTTCGTGGAGTTCCTGGTGGAGACGCGGGAGAGTCGAACTCCCGGTCCAGAAAGGTTTAGCTCCGAATTCTCCTACAGGCTTTTCCACCGATTGGGTCTTACCAGGTCACTGCGGTGGTGGCCCCCACGTCACCTGGCCAGCCGATAAATCTTTCGCGAGGTGCATCGGCGTCTTCTCGCGGCGTCCCGGCATTTCAGCGTCCTTCCCCAAGCCCACCGGGCCGAGGCTCGAAGAGGACGTCGCCGCTAGTTAAGCGGCGAGAGCGAGTTGGCGATTGCCAGCTATTTTTTGGGAACCTGATTAACGAGGGTGACTCCCAACCTCGGCCTGCTATCCGGCTACCGTGCCCCCTGTCGAATCCTTTCGTCCCCACATGTTCGCGCCTGCGTCTCCGTCGGCGTAGTCCCAGTATCGCACATCTGTTCGCCCTCCGGTAGAGCCCTGGCTTACTCGACCCTGATGACCGTGTGCATCCCCTGCGCGTAGTGATTCACGGCCTCGCCGTTCACGTCCTCGACGATATCGCAGCGAAGCTCGTATTCGCCCGGTCCTAGCGTCACGCTCAGCCGCTCCGACTCACCCACATCGAGCGAACCCGTGGCCGCCAGCGTCTCCCCCGCCCGCGGCCCCGAGAGTGCCCGAACACTCAGGTTATGGACCTGCCCGGCCCCGGCACCATGCACGTGCCCGTGGTCCGCCTCCGGGTGCACCGCTTCGAACGTGACCGCGCCCGCTTTCAGCGTCGTCTTCTCCGGCTCGACCGCCCAGTTCACCAGGTCGACCCGGACCGCATCGCCATCACTCCCGGAGAACCACCCCCGGTCGATGCCCGTGAACACGAACAGGGGCGCCAGCAGAACCACCGCCGACGAACCCATCGCCAGCAAAGGCCCGCGGTTCGCCGATACGAAGCCCTGGCGCGCGCCGCCCCAGCGGTTGCCGCTCGCCTCCGCGATTCCCCGCGCCTTCGTCCGCAGGCGCAGGCTGTTCGCCATCACGCTCACCGAACTGAAGGCCATGGCGGCGCCCGCGATGATAGGGTTCAACAGCCCCGCCGCCGCGATCGGGATCGCGATGACGTTGTACCCGAATGCCCACACCAGGTTCTGCCGGATCGCCCCGAGCGTCGACCGCCCGAGCATCACCGCCTCCGCGATGCGCGCCACGTCACCGTGCAAAAGCGTGATGTCGCCCGCCTCGATAGCAACGTCGGCGCCCGTGCTCATCGCAATGCCGATGTCGGCCGCCGCCAGCGCGGGGGCATCGTTGATGCCGTCGCCCACCATGGCCACGGCGCGCCCCTCGCTCTTGAGCCGCTCCACCAGCGCAAGCTTGTCCTCCGGCCGGGCGCTCGCATGCACCTCTTCGATGCCCGTCGCCAAGGCCACGGCCCGCGCCGCGCGCTCGTTGTCGCCCGTCATCATGATCACCTGAAGCCCGAGGCGCCGGAGTGCTTCCACGGCCCGCGCCGCGTTCTGCTTCACCGCGTCGGCGATCGCGAACAGCCCCGCGATCTCACCATCGGTCGCGACCGCGATGACGGTCTGCCCCGCAAGTTCCAGCCCCTCGATGCGCGTTGCCACGGCCGGCGTGACCGCGATGCCTTGCTCATCGAGCAGCGCGCGGTTCCCTGCGACCACCGCGCGGCCATCGACCAGTGCCGTCACGCCGCGCGCCGTGAACGCCTCGAACTCCGAAGCCGGTGGCAGCGCCAGCGTGCGGTCCGTCGCCGCATCGACAATCGCGCGGCTCAACGGGTGCTCGCTCGCCGATTCCGCCGCCGCCGCGATGGCCACCAGGGCATCCTCGCCCATCGCCCCGATGGCGACGACTTCGGTCACCTGCGGCCGGCCTTCCGTCAGCGTGCCCGTCTTGTCGAGCACGATCGTGTCGAGCGACCGCATCCGCTCCAACACTTCCGCGTTCTTGATCAGCACGCCCCGTTCCGCGCCCATGCCCGTGCCAACAATGATCGCCGTGGGCGTCGCCAGCCCCAGGGCGCACGGGCAGGCCACCACCAGCACCGCGACGGCGTAGACCATCGCGTGCGTCCAGGTGCCGCCTGCAAGCCCCCACCCCAAGAACACGCCCAGCGCGATCACGATCACCACTGGCACGAACACCGCCGCCACCCGGTCCACCAGCTTCTGGATGGGCGCTTTCGATCCCTGCGCTTCCTCCACCATCCGCGCGAGCCGCTGCAAGGCTGTGTCCCCGCCCACCGCCGTCGCTTCGATCCGCACGGCGCCGTTCTGGTTCACCGTGCCGCCGAGCACGAGGTCCCCCGGCCGCCGCTCCACCGGGATCGACTCGCCGGTGATCATCGACTCATCGATGGTGCTGTGGCCTTCACGAACGATGCCGTCAACGGGCACGCGCTGCCCGGGCCGCACCATCAGCATCTCCCCACGGCGCACCTGGTCCGCCGGGATCTCCACCTCCACCCCGTCGCGCACCACCGTCGCCGACTTCGCGGCCAGCCCCAGCAGCGAACTGATCGCCTCCGACGCCGCGCCCTTGGACTTCTCCTCGAAGTACTTGCCCATCGTGATGAACACGAGCACCGCGGCGCTCACATCGAAGTACATGTGCTCGTGGTTGTTCGCGAGCACGACGTACACGCTGTACGCGAAGGCCACCGATGTGCCCAGCGCCACAAGCACGTCCATGTTCGGGTTTAGGTGGCGAAGGCTCGTATACGCGCCCTTGTAGAACCGCCACCCGAGCCCGAACTGAACTGGCGTGGCGAGCGCCAGGATCACCCACCCCGTGAGCTGATGCCCCCCAAAGGGCGTCAGACCTGCGATATCCATCCCCATCGCGAGGATGATCGCCGGCACGCCCAGCGCGGCGCCGAAGAGCAGTGTCATGAGCGTCCGGCGGGCGTGTTCTTCCCGCCCTTCCTTCGCCTCGACGCGCGGCCGCGAAGGCGCCGCCTCGTATCCGGCTTTTTCCACCGCCGCCACCAGCCGGTCAACCGGCACCTCGGCGCCCAGCGTCACGCGCGCCGTCTCCGCCGCGAAGTTCACCGTCGCCGT
>JAYRRO010000192.1:0-3143 GCA_041910095.1 Dehalococcoidia bacterium | reverse complement strand
GGGTAACCTGCCGCTGGAGGAGTCCCTGAAGCTCTACGAGGAGGGCGCCGCACTGGTCGACCGCCTGCGCGTGGTGCTCGAAGGCGCCGAGCTGCGCGTGAAGACGCTGCAGTCGCGCTTCGCGGACGAACGCGCCGAGCTGCGGGACGCCGCCGCACAGTACGACGCTGACGCAGCCGATGACTGAGCCATTGCGAATCGCGTGGCTGACGACGGGCCGCGGGCCCGGTTCGTACGGGGCGCTCGAGTACACCCTGAACGCGATCGAGGCCGGGCTGCCGGTGCGCATCGCGGTGCTCTTCGTGAACCGCGATACGGGTGAGGCCGAGCCCACGGACCGTCTGCTCGCACTGGCGCGGGCGCACCGGATCCCGGTTGAGACGATCTCGTCGGTGCGGTTCCGGAAGGCGCGCGGAGGGAAGCTTTCGAAGCCGGGCGAGCCGCTTCCCCCCTGGCGCCTGGAGTACGACGAAGCGGTGGCCGCACGGCTGGCGAAATACGAGTTCACGCTGGGGGTCCTGTTCGGGTACATGCTCATCGCCACGCCGGCCCTCTTCGACCGCTTCGTGCTCATCAACGACCACCCGGCACTCCCGGATGGGCCGGTGGGCACGTACCAGGAGGTCATCGCTGAGCTGATGCGCACCGGCGCGGCCGAATCCGGCTGCCTGATGAACCTTGTGACAGGCGACCTCGATCGCGGACCGGTGCTGAGCTACTGCCGTTTCGGGCTGAAGGACGCGGCGAGCGCGGCCGCGTGGTCAAGCTGGCCCAAGGCGGCCGCGAACGGCGTGCCCATCGAGGAGTCCGCGCTCTACCAGGAGATCCGGAGGCGGGGCGTCCAGCGTGAACGGCCCTTCCTGGTCGAGACGCTGCGGGCGGTGGCCGAAGGGCGGCTGCGCGTCCCGGGAGGGTCGCCCGTAGACCTCACCGAGGCCGTGGAGCGCGCGGTAGCTGGATAGAGACGGCCCTTCACGCGTTTGTCACCGGACGGTTCCCGGGCCGGCCGGCGGGCAACGGTCTGGCCACATCGGTGGCCCTTGAGCGTCCGGATCCCCCGGCTGATCTCATGAACAGCAGCCTGGGGGATATTCCGTGCGACGCTTTTCGATCACCAAATTCAGTGACATTCGCATCCGGACGAAGCTGGCCATCGGCTTCGCGGCCGTCTTTGGGGTCATCGCGATGGTGGCCGGGGTGGGGGCCACGGCGGTCCTCGACGTGCGGGATTCAGCCGAGGAAGCGAGCGCGAACGGCCAGCGGCTGAACGCCCTCAGCCTGGAGCTGCAGCGCCACCTCGCGAACGCGCAGCGGGATATCTCCGAGTATCAGCTGGCGGTGCGGACCTCGGGCCCGAAGGTGGCGACGGAGATTTACACCGTCCGCGTTCGCAACGACCTGGACGCCGCGCGAGGGGCGATGGGCCAGATCATCCCCATGGTCATGGGGACGACGGAAGAGGCCCGCGTCCTCCAGATGACCAACCAGATCGACCGCTTCGAGCAGGAATTCGAACGGCTGACGGCGGCGTACGCGGCCTTCGGAACGACCGATAGCGGCCTCGAGGGCACCTTCCGGGCCCAGCTCCGCATGGTCGAGGATGGGCTCGCGGGCAAGACCGGGGTCGAGAAGGCGGCCGCTGCCGCGCTCGCGGCCGGCCGGGCGGCGGATGACTACACGGCGCGGCCGAGCGACGCCGCGGCGGCACGCACGACGACCGCGCTCGGCGCGCTCAAGACGGAGATCGATGCGGCGTCCGGGCTGAAGCCCGACGAGAAGGCCACCCTGCGCACCGCGGCCGAGACGGCCACGACGGCCTTCGCGAAGCTGGCCGAAGCGCAGTCCGCGGTCACTTCATCGACAACCAACTTCTCGACTTTGGTGCAGGGCCTCGGCACGACCGCCAACCGCATCGGCGCGAACGGGCTCGACGCGTCGAAGAAGGCGGAGGCCGACATCAAGGACACGAGCGCGGCGGCCGTGCGCGCGGTGCTGCTCTACACGCTCATGGGCGCGCTCCTGGCGGCCTGCATGGTGGTGGTGCTCACCCGGACGATCACGGGACGCATCGCGCGGCTGGTCGATGCCTCGAACCGGATGAGCCTGGGCGAGCTGGACGTCGAGATCCCCGTCGAGGGGCGCGACGAAGTCGGACAGCTGGCGGAGTCGCTGCATCGCATGCAGGCGAGCCTGCGCGCCGCGATCGAGCGGCTGCGGGCCCGCCGGGCGGCCGCCTAAGGCCTCGGGAGGGACGCGATGACACGCGAAATGGGCCAGCGGCTGGCGGCCGACGCCAGCACCATCCAGGGGGTGACCCGCGCGGTGGTTTGCGACCGGGACGGCACCGTCCTGGCTGCGAACGGCGATTCGGAACCGCACCGGGCGGCGGCGCTCGGGTCCTTCCTCGGCGGCCGTGGCGAGGCGATGACCCAGGGAGGCGACCTTCGCGGGCTGGGGCGGGTGCTTTCGGAGAGCCGTCTGCGAGAGGTGCGGGTTACCGGCGCGAATGGCGACGTGATCGTCGTCGAGGGCGCCGAGGGCCGGGTGGTGGCGGGGTTGACCCGTGGCGGCGCGAACGACGCCACGGGAACGGCACTGCGGTCGCTCGTCCAGCGATACGAAGACGTGGCCGCGTGATGGCGCGGCACAGTGAGGAACGCACGATGCTCATTCCACGAGACCACCCGGTCTACGAGAGCCTGAACACTTCGTTCACGGACTTCGGGGCGCTCCTGAAGGACCTCGGACGGCGGCAGCTAAGCGGCTGTCTCGAAGTGGTCTCGGAGGAGCTGCGCGGGGCAATCCTGTTCGCCGCCGGTCAGCCGCTGAACGCGTTCGCGGACCGGGGCGGGCAGCGCGTGACGGGCATCAAGGCGGCGGACGCGGTCGCGCATCGCGGGGCGGCGGGCGACGCCGTGCTGAACGTCTACGCGCTCACGCCCGCGTTGGCGGAGCTGATCGCGCAGTCCCTCGATGGCGAACTCGTCTATGGCGGCCTCTCGACCGCGTTCACGAGCCTGGACCGGCTGCTCGAGAAGCTGCAGCAGGAGTCGCACAGCGGCTACCTGGAACTGGAGCTGGCTTCCGGCGGCCAGGCGGCGATCTTCCTGTCGAACGGTGCGATCGTCGATGCGGCGTGCTGG
>JAYRRO010000191.1:0-3395 GCA_041910095.1 Dehalococcoidia bacterium | reverse complement strand
GTAATCGTCGGCGGCGCGGGTGGGACCGTCAGCGGCGTGAGCCGGATCGGCGTTTCGGCCGGCGGCCATGGCCACGTGCGCGGCCGTTCGGGTGCGAGTGTTGGCATGGTTTCGAAGTCCTTCCTGTCGCGGTTTGGTTCTTCGCGCGGGCCCGAAAGCCCGGTTGCGAGCGTGAGAACGGCGAGCCCGGCCGCGGCCACCACCACGGCGCGCCCGCTCAAATGGATTCCCCTCCGAGCAGCAACCCGGGAAGCCGGTCGAGCACCGGGAACAGTTCGAGCGGCACGCCTCCCGGCGTCGCCTCCTCGTGTGCCGGCCCTGACTCGCCGTCCATCCCCGGCATGACCGCCTGCGACAGGCGCGCCGCCGCGTGCTCGCACCACCGCCGGTCTATCTCGATCCCAATCGCCTGCCGCCCGAGGTCCTTCGCCGCCCGCAACACCGTCCCCGACCCCATGAACGGATCGAGGATGAGGTCGCCGGGGTCCGTGAAATCGGCAATCCAGCGGCGGATGAGCGCGATCGGCTTCTCCGCCGGGTGAGAACCGCCCCGCGCCCGCGGGAACTGCCACACCGCACGATCGCCGCCCGCGTTCCACCGCGGCCGCTCCCCCTCACCGTGCAGGATCGCCACCGCCTCCCACCCCTGCGCCGGCCGGTCGCCCGTGAACTGCGGCGCCGAGTCCGGCTTGACCCACACCCCGAAGCGCACGAACCGCAGGCCCACCGGCGGCCGGTCCTGGAGCGGGAACACGTGGCGGTAGTCCACCGTCGCGATCACCCACCGCCGGGCGGCCGCGCGCGACAGCACATCCCCGATTTCGACGGCCGTGATCGGCGCGAAGTCGATCAGCTCGCCCGGCCCGCCGCCCGCGAGCGTCCGCGCCCCGGCGTGCGTCGCCGCGTCGTACGGCGGATCCGTGATGACGTGGGCGACCGTGTGCGACCCGACGATCGCGGGCACGAGCTCGCGCGCGTCGCCGTGGTAGATCCGGAACCCCGGCTCGGAGTAAATGAGTGAGTCCACGAGCGCCTGCCTCCTCGTTCGAACCGCCCCCTGGGCACAGGCCGGGGTGCAGTAGGGCCGCGCGTACGGCCGCCGCCGCAGTTCCCGGCGAAGCTGGCCCGCGTCGCGCCGGAACTCCCGGCCGCACGCCGCGCACGTGAGCAAGAGCGTTACGCCATCCAGTTCCTCGTCCGGGTCCTCGCCCTCGCAGGCGAAACACGTCCACTCCGGCCCGTAGTTCACCGCCGGGCGGCCGCACCGCTCGCACCGGCGCCAGAGGGCCGCCGAGCGCGATTCCGTGAGCCGGTAGCCGAACCCGTGGGCACCCTCGACCGCATCGGCGCCCAATTTCTCCCGCAGGCGGGCGACGCCCACGCGCACCGCCGCGTCACTCCGGTAAGGCCCGAGGACGGCGTCGCCAAGCTCCTCCGCACTCACGTAACGGCCGGCGTGTTCCGCCAGGTAGGCGAGAAAGTCGCGCTCGCGCCGCGTGAGGTGTACCCCGCCCTGCGCGCGGTCGATGACCGACGGGCTGTAACGATTCGTAACTGTCACGTTCCGCGCCCCTCGCGTTCCGCCGCCGCAATGGCCGCCTCGATGTAGAGCACGAGGCGGCGCGCGGCGTTCGGCGTCATCCACGCCTCCGCGCCGTCTACGGCGAGGACCACCCGCGCCGTCGGCCCATCGGTGCAGTGCCGATCGGCCACGCCAAGGATGGCGATGCCGGCCGACGCCGATGTGAATTCCAACCGCAATCCGCAAAACAAACTGCCGCCCGGCCCCTCCGCCACCGTCCGATGACCCGGCTTCGTCGTCATGACACGGCCTCGCTCGGCCCGTAGTGCGGGCCGTTCAGGGTGCGAATGGTGAACGCGTGCGCGCTTTCCCCCGGAAACCGCCGCCCCCGCTTGAACCGCTCGAGGATGCGTTCGACGTAGCGCCAGCGCATGGCGCCGTTCGCGCCACCCTCGCGGATCGCCTCCTCCACCCACCCTTCCGGCGTGCCGAGGCGAAGCTCTTCGAGGACCATGTCCATGACCATCGGCGTTGGCTCCGCGCCCGCGGCGCGCTTCCATGACGTGGCCAGGCGAGCGAGCGCGCCCTCGAGCGCCGCTTGCCCATGGATCTCCTCCCCCTCCTCCTGTTCCCCGATCCCAGATCCAAGATCCAAGATCCCATGTTCATGGATCCCATGGTGCAAGACCTGCCCCGCTTGCTCGCCAAGGCCCGCGAAGGGTTCGCCCCCTGTTTGGCCTAGGCCATCCAGCAACCGCGCCGCTGGTTCGCCAAGGTTGAACGACATGATCGCCTGTGTTTCCGAAGGCGATGCCGAGGCACCGCCTAGGTCGTGCTCAACGGCGCGCGGGCCCGGAAACTCGCTCGCCGCCTCCCGCGAGTGCGGCCGCTGGTGCCGCGCGAAGTTCAAAATCTGGATGAACCGCCCGCTCGCGGCCACTTCGTAGCGGAGGATGAACCCCGCGCCAGCGAGATCCGTGAGGAGCGCGTCGGCATCCACGTCGTCGTAGGGGAACAACTCGGCCTTGATGCGCTTCGGCCGGTCCTCGAGGCGCCCCTCCCGGTCGGCGAGCGTCCACAGGCCGATAAAGAGCAAACGCGCGAACGGGTCCAGTTCCGCCAGCGCATCGTTCGTGAAAAACCCCGGCTTGATCGTCCGCATGCGCCCGGTCATCGCTGCCCCCCGCTTGACGCGGCGCCGCGCGCAAGGCCGTCGAGCGTCCGCCCGGGCCCCGCCCGCAACCACTCCTCGACCGCCTTCACGGTGAACCGCTCGACGCCCATGAACCGAGCGAGAACCCCGGCGCCGCGCGCGTCGGCGAGCCCGTGACGCTCCCGCGCCTCGTTGATCGCCGGGATGATGGACTCCCGTTGCTGCCCGCCACCGCTCGCGGGCGCCGGCCGCTGGCCCTGCGCCTGCGAACCGCCGTACCCCGTCGACGCCTGCCCGCCCTGGGGCGAACGCGGCGCCGGCCCCGGACGCACACTGAGGACCTCGCCCCCCGCCACGCGGACCGCGATCGCGAGCCGCACCCCGCCGACGTTGACCTCGATCTCGACGGCGTCGTTCACGGTGCGACCTCGCTCGCCGGGACGATCACGCCCTCGCGGATGAGGTCGGCCAACGCCCTCCCGGGAGCGAGCTCGAACCGGCCGGCCGGCTCGTACCGCCGCGACGCGAGATCCGCCGGGTGCTCCTCGGCGGCGTGCGCGTAGAGTTGGCGGATGGGCCCCTCGGGCGCGCCCATCGCCACGTTTCGCACCCACCCGCAGCGCGAGCACGAGATGGTGGTCACCCGCTTCGTCACAGCAACCGCCCTTGCGCGGGCGGAAGGCCCCACGTCACCGAGAGGCGGCCGCCGGCGCGGCACCG
>JAYRRO010000190.1:0-41716 GCA_041910095.1 Dehalococcoidia bacterium | reverse complement strand
TCGCGGTCGCTGAGGGCGACATGACGGGCGGCGGCCATGAGGAGCGCGAAGGCGTGATCGGCGGTGGTTTCGGCGAGCACGCCGGGAGTGTTCGTGACCCAGACGCCGAGCTCGGCGGCGGCGCGCGGGTCGATGTTGTCGTAGCCCACGGCCATGTTGGCGACGATGCGCAGGCCGCGGTTCGCGGCGAGGACGGCGGGCTCGATGCGGTCCACGACCATCGTGAGCGCGGCGGCGGCGCCATCGAGGCGGGCCGCGAGCGCATCGCCGGGGGGAAGTTCGCCGGGCCAGACCTCGGGATCGTGGCCGGCCTCGCGGAGCATCTCGACGGCACGGCCGGGAATGGCCCTGGTGATGAAAACGCGCGCCATGGCGGCAGTCTGCACCGGCCCCGGGAAGCGGGAAACCGGGCGGGTTCTCGCAGGGGCATCGCAGGTGGCGTGCGGGGGTGGCGCGGCGATCGGCGGGGGCGGGAGAATGACGGGGCGCAGCGCGCGTTGGAGGGACGAATGGCCGCACCCGTGAGCCCGGAGGCCGCGACGCCCGCGGCGGAAACGCTGTCGCCATCGGAGTCCGTGCTGGCTTCGGTGCGGGAGTCGGCGGAGCGGATCCGGCTCGAGCCGGACGCGCTGGAGCTGCTGAAGACGCCCTGGCGGGAGATCCGGGCGCAGCTTCCGGTTCGAATGGACGACCGCAAGCTGCGGATCTTCGAGGGATACCGCGTGCAGCACAACGGCGCGCGGGGGCCGTACAAGGGTGGCATCCGCTTCCACCCCCGCGCGGATATCGACGAAGTGCGCGCGCTCGCGATGTTGATGACCTACAAGTGCTCGCTCATGGAGCTGCCGTTCGGGGGCGCGAAGGGCGGGGTGATGTGCGACCCAACGCGCATGAGCGAGACGGAACTGAACCGGCTTTCGCGGACGTACATGCAGCACATCAACATGATCCTCGGGGTGACCCGCGATATCCCGGCGCCGGACATGGGCACGAACGCGCAGACGATGGCGTGGATGATGGATGCCTACGGACAGATGCACGGCTACACGCCCGGGATCGTGACGGGCAAGCCGGTCGAGCTCGGAGGGAGCTTTGGGCGCGACCAGGCGACGGGCCGGGGCGTCGCGGTGTGCATGCGCGAATACGCGCGGCTTGAGGGGATAGACCCGCGCGACATCCGCATCGCCGTCCAGGGCTACGGGAACGTGGGCTCGTGGACGTGCCGGATCGCGAACGAATACGGCTTCCGGGTGGTGGCGGTGAGCGATGTGAAGGGCGGCCTCGCGAACCCGGAGGGCATCGATATCGCGGCGCTGGACCGGTGGGCGGCGGTGGCGGGTTCGGTGGCCGGCTTCGATGGCGCGGAGCCGATCACGAACGAGCAGCTGCTGGCGGCGGAGTGTGACTACCTCGTGCCGGCCGCGTTGGGGGAGGTCATCACGGGAGAGAACGGGGGCACCATCCGCGCGCGGGTGGTGGTGGAGGCGGCGAACCACCCGGTGACGCCGGCCGGCGACACGGTGCTCGCGGCGCGCGGCATCACAGTGCTCCCGGACATCCTCATCAACGCGGGCGGCGTGACCGTGTCCTACTTCGAGTGGACGCAGAACATCCAGCAGTTCCGCTGGGCGCTGGACCGGGTGAACCAGGAGCTGGAGGTGCGCATGGTGGGTGCGTTCGGGGAGCTGATGGCGAGGGCGGTGAAGGATGGCACGCGGGCGCGGCAGGCAGCGTTCGATATCGCGGTGGAGCGTGTCGCGCGGGCGATCCGGCTGCGGGGATTTGTGTAGGCGGGGTGGCGAGCCGGTAGTTCGCATTGCCCGTGCCGATGGGGCGTGACTATAGTGGCTGCCGGAACGCCGCATGCTCATTGACCTTCACGCGCATACTTGGCCCCGATCGCACGACAGCGTGCTGAACCCCGACGACCTGATTGTCCGAGCGAAGCAGGCGGGCCTCGATGCCGTCTGCTTCACCGAGCACGACACGATGTGGGACCACAAGTCCATCGAGGAGTTGCGCGCGAAGCATAACTTCCTCGTGCTCGCGGGCGTGGAGATCAGCACGGACGACGGGCACATCCTCGCCTGGGGAATCGACCGGTACGTATTCGGCATGCACCGTTCGCGGGAGCTTGCGAGCTACACGGAGCGGGCGAGCGGGGCACTGGTGGCAGCGCACCCGTACCGGCGGCAGATGCCGTGGTTCAGCCGGAGCGAGGAAGAGACGACGATGGCCCTCGAAAAGGCCATGCGGAACCCGGCCTACCAGTACGTGAAGGCGCTGGAGACGCTCAACGGGCGCGGCAGCGACAAGGAGAACGAGTTCTCGCGGCGGCTGCAGGAGATGATGGGGATGCCGGGCACGGCCGGCACGGATTCGCACGCGATCAGCGACATCGGCAAGGTCGCCACCTATTTCGACCGCGAGATCCACGACGAGCGCGAGCTGATCGAGGAGCTGAAGGCGGGGCGGTATTACCCCGTGGATATGCGCACCGGCAAGCCGGTAGGGGTGCCTTCCTGAGGGACCGGGGCGGGGCTCGTTTGCTTTCCCGCCTGATCCGAGGATAGTAGTATGCCGGTAGGCCGTGGGAACCTCGGCCGCCGCGAACACGGACGAACGCGAGAGGAGCAGCTATGGCCTACGTCATCACTTCCCCCTGCATCGATGTGCAGGACCAGGCCTGCGTCGAAGTCTGCCCGGTGGACTGCATCCACTTCGACGAAGGCGAAGACCGGATGCTTTACATCAACCCGGACGAGTGCATCGACTGCGGCGCGTGCGAACCGGCCTGCCCGGTGACCGCGATCTTCGCCGAGGACGATGTCCCGGGGGATGCGGCGGAATTCAAGGCCATCAACGTTCTCTGGTACGAGGACAAGGCTGGTGCTCGCGAGAAAGTCGCGGCGATCAAGCCGGCGTAGGCTGTTCTCCCTGGCGCGGAAGTGAGGGGGCTGCTCCGGCAGCCCCCTTTGCATGCCCACGCGCGCGGGTAACACAGGGAGCATTTGGGGCTGTTGATCGCGATTGACCGTGCCCCTCCCTGCGCTAGTCTGGACGGATGCGCGCCACGTATACGCGCGTGGCACAGGAGATCTGAAACTCATGGCTGAACGTCTCGTAATCGCGGCCGCGCCGCGCACTGTCACCGGCAAGGCGGTCGCCAAGCTGCGCCGCGAGGGGATTCTCCCGGCCAATGTGTACGGCCGCGGGCTGGACTCGCGATCGATCGAAATCGACGCGCGGGAATTCGGCCGCAACGTGAAGGCGGCGGGCCTGCGCGGCATGTTCGAGCTGAAGGTGACGGGTGAGACCGACCCGCGCTACGTCATCATCCGCGGGATGATGCGCAAGGGCGGCACCGGCGACCCCATCCACGTCGATTTCTTCCAGGTGGACCCGAGCAAGCCGATCCAGGCGAACGTGCCGGTGCGCCTCGTGGGCGAAGCGCCGGCCGTGCGCGACCTCGCGGGCACGCTGCTGCAGAGCCTCGACCAGGTATCGATTCGCTGCCTGCCGCTGGCCATCCCGGACGCGATCGAGGCGGACGCGGGGATCCTCAAGGGGTTCGATGTGACCCTGACCGTGGCCGACATCGTGGCGCCGGAGGGGATCGAGATCCTGACGGACCCGGGCATCAACATCGCGGTCGTGAACCCGCCGCGCGTTCGCCTGCAGGGCTAAGGCATGGCCGCGGGCGAGCCCATCGCGTACCCGTCGGACCCGGGAGAAGCGGGGCTGCGCCTGTTCCTCCAGTGGTTTGGCGGGTTCTACGCGCGGAGCACGTCGCTGGAGGCGCACGAGGCCTCGGAGAGCGGCGTGCATCGCGGGGTGATCTCCGTTGGGCGGCGCTGGCGGCTCGCTTTTTCACTCCTGGACACGCTCGCGGCGGACGCGGAGCTCCCCTACGAAGCGGCGCGCGCGGCGATCGAGCAGCGGCTGGATGGCGCCAGCCTGCGCGTGGGGCTGTGGGTGCCGAGGGGCGCGCACCTCCCCGAAGGTGATGCCGCCCTCAGCCAGCTGCTGTTGCAGGTGGCTGGAGCAGTCGATACCGAGGACGGCCGCAAGGAGCTTCGCCGGCCGGTGAGCCTCTACCTGCGGCGGCAGGAGACGAGCGGGTCGGTGATGACGATCCTCGGAGGGCTCGGGGGGCACTGGGCACAGTTCACGAACCGCGTACCGGGGACGTACTACCTCAACGCACTCGAGCTGTACCGCCTGCCCGTGAGCCAGGATCTCCGCGATGAGCTGACGGAGCGCATCGTGCTCGCCGCGGGTCAGCCGGAGGCCGACGAAACGCAGGTCATTCCCGCCTTCGATGCGTGGACGGTGACGCCGCTGGAGGCGGAACGGTCGTACGTGCTGGGCTCGCCGAAGCCGGAAGACGACACGCAGTCGTCGGCGCTGCGGCGGAACCTGCGCGCGCTGCTCCGCGAGGCCACGCCGACGCTGTCGCTGGAGGCGGACGCGAAGGCGCTCGTGGTCCTTGGTGCCGCGACGTATGCGGACGAGGAGAAGCTCTCGTGGGCGCTGCGGGGGATGGACCCGGCGCTCTACGCGGGCTACGACCTGCTGGTGGTGATCGCGGACGGACTTGTGAAGCCACTGCTGAAGCCCGGGCGATCGGTCCTGCCCTGGGACGCCTAGCGCTGAGCTGGATCAGGTACCGCGTGGCGCGGCGCTGTTCCACCAGTTCACCACACCGATGCGGAAGCGGTCCCACGCGGCGCGCTGGGAGAGGATGAGCAGGCCCGCACCGATCAGGGCCGTGCCCGCGACGCCGAGGATGGCCCAGTAGGGCACCGCGAAGTAGCCGCCGGTGACGAGGCGCGCAGCTGTCGCGGTGATCGTGAGCATAGCGGCCGCGACCAGCCAGCGGGCGTGCAGCCCGAGTCCGGCGACCAGCAGCGCGACTCCGATCCCGATGAGTTCGAGGCCATACCTGCCGCCGCCGGGGTCGAAACTCTGCGCGGCGGGCGGGAGAACGAGGTGGAGCGCGCCGAACAACATCAGGGCTTCGTGCAGCTGCAGGTGCGGCTTGATGATGCACGCCGTGTCGCGGTAGGTGAGCGCGATGAGGATGAGATAGGCCCCGATCGGCGCGGTGTACGCCTGTACGTTCGAGGGTTCGCGCGTGGCGATGGCCATGAGCAGCGCCGCGAGCAGGCCCGCGCTCGCGGGCAGCCAGAGCGCGCGGCGGGCAAGCCGGAAGCCTTCGGCGAGGACGGCGGCGGACGACATCGCGAGGACCGCGGCGGCGAGGGTCCATTCGCGCGTGGTGACGAGCGGGGCGCCGGGCTTGAGGGCCTGCTGGCGCTGTCCGAGCACGACGCCAGCGGTGAGCGCTGCGACGACCCACCCACTCCACGAGAGGAAGTACACGACGAGGGCGGACCCGGTGCCGGGGCGGGCGCGGCGTCGCACGAGGATGAACCCGGCCCATTCGATGGCCGCGAAGGCGAGGTAGACGAGCGACAGGTAGGCGGTGTCGAGGTCGCGCCATTGCCAGCCGGCCCAGATGGCGAGCCAGGCGAAGGCACTGGCGGGCGCGAGGATGGCCCAGCGGCGGCCGGCGAGACTGGCCGCGGCCTGCGACACGGCGGCGATGGCGAGGACGGCCGCGAGGACACCGAACCCGTCGCCGGCCACGATGGCGGCGATGACGGAGCCCGCCAGGCCGATCGGCGCGAACGTCCAGAGCCAACCTTCGCGACGCCCAAGCGCGCCGGCGCCAGCCCACGCGACGGTCCCCAACGCGGCGAAGAGCCATGCCTGGTTGGCGCCTTCGATGCCAAAGAGCTGGTTGGCGGACCCGCCGGCGCCAAAGAGGAACGCTGCGGCGGCCTGGAGGAGGACCGTGCGGTCGACACTGCGGGCCTCGGCAGCGATGCCCTTGAGAAGGTCGCCATTGGTGCGGAAGGCGGAGAACGAGAGCAGCCCGGAACTGATGAGCTGCGTCGCGAGCCCCTGCGGGGCGTGATGCACGGTATAGGGCAGGAACGCAAGCGTGGGCACGGTGCAGAAGGCGGCCGTGTAGGCCCAGCCGTAGCGATCTGGACCGCGCCAGCGCCGCCAGGCAGGCGCGGATACAGCGAGCACGGCAGCGACCGCCAGCGGCGGGAATGCGCCCCAGCTGGCGTCGGCACCTGCCGCCCAGAGGGTCGAAACACCGGTGGCGGCGGCAAGCACGGGGGCGATGAAGAGGCCCGGATCGCGCCAGCGGTATCCGTCCCAGGCCCAGCCGGCGAACAGGATCGCGTAGGTCACGGGCAGCGGTTGGCGAATGAGGTCATCGACGGTGCTGTCGCGGGCGGCGAGGGCATGGGCGATGTAGAGCACGGGAACGCCGGCCGCCGCGCTGGCGGCGCGCCAGGCGAAGGGCCGGCCGGGGCTGAACGGCGCAATCGCCAGGTAGGCGGCGGGGCAGGCGGCGGCCCACGCGGGGAGCCACTCCAGGGGCATCTCGACCGCGGCCCAAAGGGTGGACGCGCAGGTTGCCGCAACGGCGGCCGGCGCCACCGCAAACGCCTCGGGCAGGCGCCACCGCCAGCGCGAGGCGGCAGCGACCGCGACAAGTGCCGCGCCGCCGTAGACGGCCGCGAGCGCCCACTCGTTCGCGTCGATCCCGGAATCTCCGCCCGCCGCGATGGTAATGAGCTGCGGGCCGAGGATGGCCGCGAGCGACACGACGATGGCGCCCAGGGCCCAGGCGCGGTCGTACGGGGGCGTGTCCAAGTGCGCGACGACGAGGTACCCGGCGGCGGCCGCACTCGCGAAGGCGGCGTACCACTCGGGCGCGAGGTCCCACTGAGCCCAACTGGCGGAGGCCGCCACGAGCGCCGCGAGGGCGGGCATGGCGCCGGGAGCGAAGCGCCAGGTCCAGCGGAAGCGGATGAAGGCGGCGACGGCGCCAGCGAGGAGGATGGCGCCCGGGAGGGGCATCGCCCAGCGGTTCGGGTCGTCGGCGGTGGGCACGAGCAGGCTCATTCCCGCGGCGAGGCCGCCGGTGAGGGCGGCGGCACTCTGCCAGCCGCCGCGGCGGCTGTCGCGGTCGAGGAAGGCGAGCGCGAGATAGCCGAGCGCCGCGCCCGCGACGAAGGCGGCATACCACTCGGCGGCGACGGCGACGGCATCGGTGGCCCACCAGGTTGTGAGGATCGCGAGCATGCCAGCGGGGGGCATGAGCGCCGCGGGCACCGCCCAGCGCCAGCGGCCGTACGCGGACGAAAGGCCTGCGAACAGGGCCGCGTACGCGATAGGCAGGGGTGCGCGATCGGCGGTTTCGCGGAGGACGAGGCCGTGCTCGATGGCGATGGCGGCGCAGCCGAACAGGAGCGCCACGCCCGCCCAATCGCGATCGCGGCCACGGCCTTCGACATGGGCGAGGAGCAGGTAGCCGCCGCCCGCCGCCATGACCCAGAGCGGCCGCCATTCATAGGGGATGCCGAAAGCGGCCCACCAGGCGGTGCCGGCGAAGGCGGCGGCGACGGATGGAAGCGCGGCCGCGGCCTGGACCCAGCGCCAGCGGGAGTAAGCGAACATGACGCCCACGAGGGCCAGGGCGTAGGCCGCAGGGAGGCCGCCATGGCGGGCGCCGGGGCCGAGCGCGAGAGCATGCGCCGCGAGGAGCGCGAGAGTGGCGATGCCGGCGGCGAGCATCGCCCAGGAGCGTTCGTGCTGCCGGCGGATGGCGGCGATGGCGATGTAGCCGTTCGCCGCGACCACCCCCCAGGCGGGTTGCCACTCCCCGGGCAGCCCGGCGATGGCCCACCACGCGGAGGCGGCGGCCATGGTGCCGAGGTAGGGCATCGCCGCGAGGCTGGGGACGTTGACGCGCCAGCGAAGCCCGGCGGCGACCGCCACGGCCGCGATGAGGTAGGTGACCGGGAGTGCGGCCTTCGTGGGCACGTCATCGGCGGCTGCGGCATGGGCGGAGAGCAGGCTGAAGACGCCGAGCGCGACCGCCACGCCGAGCGCCCAGGCAAGTGCTCGCCAGCGGGCCAGGAACGCCTGCGCGGCGACGTAGACCGCGGCGGCGAAGCTGCCGTACCAGGGGCCCCACCAGTGCCAGGGGATGCCGAGGACTTCGCCGAGGGCTGCCCAGGCGGCGAGCAGCGCGCCGCCAGCGGGCAGGAAGTACAGGCGGCCGTAGCCGCGCAGCGCCAGGGCGAAGTACAGGACGGCGGTGCAGGAGGCGCCGATCAACCAGAGGAGGTCGAGGGAAACATCGTCGTGGAGGACCTGGGTGCGCAGGGCGACGAAATCGACGGGCACGAGGATGGCGCCGAGGGCGAGGAACACGGGACCGGCCTCGCGCACGCGTTCCCAGTGGGAAAGGGAGAGCCCGAGCCCGAGAAATGCAAGGGCGTAGATGGTGAGGATGGAAAAACGGATGCCGCCGCTCAGCGTTTCGCCCTGGTACGCGACGAAGATGACGGCCGCGATCGACAGCAGGAAGGCCCCGGCATAGAGCAGCAGGTCGGCCTGGCGTTCGGCGGCCCACCCGATGGCGGCTTCGCCAAGGCTCGGTCCGGGTGGTTCGGGCGGACGGACCGCGGCCGCTGGCGGGGGAGGCGGCGCCGCCGGTGCATGCGCGCCCGGGAACGGCGGCGCGGGCAAGGGTGTGCTGGCCAGCGCGGGCGCGCCCGTTGACGGTGGTGGCGGGAACGGCCGGGAAGCCGGGCCGGGAGCTGGCGGCATGCCCGCGACGGGCGGCGGCGGGACGTACGGCGGCGGGGCGTGAACCGCTGGCGACGGCGTGCTCGCAGCCGAGGGTCCATGAGTCGCGGGGACCGCACGGGGGGACTCGAGCCGTTGCGCTTCGATCAGCCGCTGTTCGTACACCGGCCGGATTGCCAGGAGCGCCGGTCCGGGAATGCGGCCTTCTCGCTCCATGGCGGTGAGGTCGTTTAAGACCGCGGCGATCTCGGCAACGGTGGAGGGCAGGGCGGGTGCGAAGGGTTCGCCGCAGGCCGGGCAGTCCGGCTCGAGGAAGATCTCACCACAGGCATCGCAGTAGTGGAGAGCGGCGGTGGACAGCGATCCGGCCGGCAGGCGGGCGGACGGACTCGAGTCACCGATGAGGAACCAGATGGCGCCGGCGGCGACGAGGCCCAGGATCGCCAACGCAGCAGCGGGGCCGGCGAGCCACCCGGCGAAGGCGGCCAGGCCCGCGATGAATGGCGACCCGATGAGCAGGCACGCCGCCACGATGGCGATGCGCACGAAGAGCCGTTCGGCGCGCAAAGCTCGCAGGAAGTTGCGATCGGGCTCGACTCCCATGGCCCGCCTCCGTCATGCACGCTAGACCCGGAGCGAATCCCCCGCCAGCCCGGCCGTCCCGGGAGCGCAGGCCCAACCGGTCCAATAGCTCGCATCGACCGCGTTTGCTGCGACCGAACCCGGCGCGCGATACGATACGCGTGTGTCGGACCTTTCGATCTACCTGTTTTGGACGGGGCTGATCGCGGCCTTCGCGGCCGTCGCTCTTTATGCGGCGTATGTCCTCAGCGCGACCGTGTCCCTGCGGCGGTATGCGGCGGCCACGAGCGCGGGGACGATCACGGTCTCGGCGGCGACGGGACAACCCAACCCGGGGCTGGGGCGGCTCGCGACGAGCTTCACGGGCTTCACGGTGGCCGCCCTCGGGGGCGCGGTCGCGACCCGCTGGGCAGCCGTGGGGCATGCGCCGTTCGCCAACCTCTACGAGTTCACGACGGCCTTCGGGTTCGGGATCGCGGGCGCATACCTGGCCTTCGAAACGACGAGCCGGCAGCGGCGCGTGGGCATCGTCGCGATGCCGATCGTGGCGGGGATGCTGGTCATCGCGTCGCTGTTCCCGTCAGACATCGTGCCGCTGGTGCCGGCGCTGCAGAACGGTCCGCTGCTCACCATCCATGTGAGCGTGATGATGATTTCGTACGCGGTCCTGACGGTGGCCTTCTCGGCGGCGGTGATCTACCTGCTGCAGGGCGGCGAAGGGCACCGGCGGTTCCCATCGCTGCCGAGCGCGAGTGCGGCGGCGGACCTCGCGCACAGGGCGGTGATCGTCGGCTTCCCGCTGCTGGGCCTGGGCATCGCGCTCGGCGCGTGGTGGGCGAACAGCGCGTGGGGGCGGTACTGGGGCTGGGACCCGAAGGAGACGAGTGCGCTGGTGACGTGGCTGAGCATCGCCGCCTACTTCCATGCGGCGGCGGGCAACGGGACGGTGGCGAACGCGCCGGGCATCCGGAAGATGTTGCCCGCACGGCTCCGGCGCGGGTGGCGCCCCGACCCGATGTGGTGGCTCGTGATCATGTGGGCGCTGGTGATGTTCACCTACTTCGGCGTGAACCTCTGGGTGAGCGGCCTGCACAGCTACGCGGGCGTCTGACGCGACTCCTCAACCGATGCCGATGAACGCGGCGGCATCGGCCGCGATCTCGGCCTGCGGGCGCGTGGCGTCGAGCGTGAGCCAGGTGCCGGGCGCCGAATTCTGACCGATGACGTGGTATCCCCTGCGCACGCGCCGGTGGAATTCGACCGCCTCGAAGCCCGTGGCCACCGCCTCGGTTTCGCCCTGCTTTCGCGCGAGGCCGGCCGCGGGGTCGATATCGAGATAGATGGTGACGTTCGGGGTGGTGCCACCGGTGGCGAGGCGGTTGGCGGTCTCAAGGGCTTCGAGCGGCATGCCTCGGCCGTACCCCTGGTAGGCGAACGTGCTCGCCTCGAAGCGGTCGCAGATGACGACAGCGCCACGTGCGAGGGCGGGCCGGATGACCTCGGCGACGAGCTGGGCGCGGGCGGTGAGGAATGCGAAGACCTCGGCCCAGGGTGCGAGGCGCTCGTGGAGGAGCAGCCGGACCTGCTCACCGGCACGGGTGCCCCCGGGTTCGCGAACGAGCACGAGATCCCTGCCAGCGGCCTCGATCCGATCGCGGAGGGCCGCGGCGAGCGTGCTTTTGCCGGCGCCTTCGCCACCTTCGAGCGCAACGAACATAGAGGCGAGCATGGGCCGTGGCTGGCGAAAGGGAAAGGCCCTGTGCTACCCCGCGGCCGCGCCGGATTCGCGGGCTACGAATCGGGCCGCGGCGCGGCAGAGCGCCTCAAGCGGCTCCAGCAAGGGCGCGGCGAAGGGTGCGGGGACGTAGATGTTCGCGGGGGAGTGGCCCGGCAGCGGCCGGCGCTCAACAAGGCCGGCATCGATGAGGTCGCGAAGGCTGGCGCTGAGGGCACGAGGGGTGATGCCGGGAAGCGCGTCGCGGAGCTCGTTGTAGTGGCTGATGCCGCGCGCGACCGCGGTGAGGGTCACGAAGGGCCACTTCTTGAGGCCGACGCGGAGGGTCCCGGTCGCTCTTACGGATTCCACCATGGGCACGGTGGCCTCCGCGAGGACACGGCCGGCGGGCGACAGGCCGAAACGCGTGCGCGCGCCGGCGGGCACGCGGACGATGGCGCCAGCATCCTCGAGGCTGGCGAGGGTCTGGGCGAGGGTGTCGCGGCTGGCGCCGAGGCGCTGCTGAAGCTGAGCCTGGGAGCGTTCGCCATCGCGCAGCACGAAAAGGATGGGAACCGACCAGCGGTGGTGGAAGAGGCGAATCGCCGGCGCGAGGGACCCGTGGGGAGCCGTTGACTCGCCGTTGGCACGGGTATACTTTTCCAACACTCTTCCTCGGAGGTGGCGTCGTGAGCGTGGCATTCGGCCCGACGGCGATTCTCAGCGTGAACGTAAAGGACGTGGCGAGGGCGGTCGAGTGGTACACCACGAAACTGGGCTTCGGCCTGAACGTGTTCTTCGAGGATCTGCCCTGGGCGGACATTGCGACGAACGTGCCGGGGTTCAGCATCGGGCTGTCGCAGTCGCCGGACCTGGCGGGGAAGAGCGCATGCGCGGTGACGCTCGCCGTGGGCGACGCCGCGGCGGCACGGGCGGAGCTGGAGGCGCGGGGCGTGGCATTCACGGGCGAGAACACCGTGATCCCGGGAAGAGTCGTTCTGGCGCACTTCACGGACCTCGACGGGAACCCGCTGGCGCTGGCGCAGAGCCTGATGTGAAGGAAGGGGAGGGGCGCGCCCATGCCGTCCGCGCTCGCTGACGACGACGTGTTCGCGACACCCCGCACGGGGGCGGTGCCCGAGCCGCCACGGCCGGTTCGTGAGCAGGCAGGGAAGCCATCGCGGCGTGCGGGCGAGCAGCCAACGGACGAAAAGGACGGACGTGCTATGCGGATTTCCGGTACGAGCGTGCTGGTGTAGAGTTGCTCAACGGGCCTCCCCGACGGGTGGCCCGTCTGTGCGCCCGGGCCGAATCGGGGCACCGGCGGAAAGTGAAGTTCCCAATGCCTATCGTCGTCGTTGTCGGCGGGCAGTGGGGCGACGAGGGCAAAGGCCGCATCGTCGACCTGCTGGCGCGTAAGGCTCGTGTGGTCGCCCGGTATTCCGCGGGCAACAACGCGGGGCACACCATCGTGAACGAACGGGGGGAGTTCAAGCTCCACCTGGTGCCGGCCGGGATCTTCTACCCGGACAAGACGTGCGTCATCGGTAACGGCGTGGCGGTGGACCCGGAAGTGCTCCTGGACGAGATCACGAATCTCCAGGAGAAGGGCATCGATACGAGCCGGCTGGTGGTGAGCGACCGCGCGCAGGTGATCATGCCGTGGCACAAGGAGCTCGACCGGCTGGACGAGGCGATGCGCGGCGATGCGGCGATCGGAACGACGGGCAAGGGCGTGGGCCCGTGCTTCGTCGACAAAGTCGCGCGACGGGGCATTCGCGTGGCGGACCTGCTTCGGCCCGAGGACCTGAACCCGCGCGTGGAGACGGCGCTGGCGTACCAGAATCGCGTCATCACCGGGGTCTACGGCGGCGAGCCTATCGACATGAGCGAGTGCATCGAGAAGTACCACCAGCTCGGGCAGAGGCTCGCGCCGTACGTGGGCGATGCGCAGGCGGTGGTGCTGGATGCGCACCGCCGCGGTGATACCGTGCTGCTCGAGGGGGCGCAGGGTTCGTTGCTGGACCTGGACCACGGGACCTATCCCTACGTGACGTCGAGCGTGCCCAGTTCGAGCAGCTCGGGCGCGGGCCTGGGTGTGGGCATCGGGCCGACGGCGATCCAGCGTGTCGTGGGCGTGTTCAAGAGCTACTCGACGCGGGTGGGCAACGGCCCGTTCCCCACGGAGCTGTTCGATGGGATCGCCGACCGGCTGCGCGACCACGGCAAGGAGTTCGGCCGCGGCGAGTATGGCACGACGACCGGACGCCCGCGGCGCATCGGCTGGCTCGACGCGGTGTCTTCACGCTACAGCGTCCGCTTCAACGGGCTGTCGGCGCTCGCGCTGACGCGGCTCGACGTGCTGGACGGGCTGGAGACGATCAAGATCTGCACCGGGTACGAGCTCGATGGCAAGGTCGTGGACACGCTGCCGGCGCGCCAGTCCGTGCTCGACCGCGTGCGGCCGATTTACGAAGAGATGCCGGGCTGGACGGACGCGACGAGCGAGGTTCGGAACTTCGATGACCTGCCGAAGGCGGCGCAGGCGTTCATCCGGCGGGTGGAACAGCTGCTGGAGTGCCCGGTCGACCTCATCTCGGTAGGGCCGTCGCGGGAGCAGGCGATCATCGTGAATCCGATCTTCTGAGAGAAGAGAGACACGAGGAGCGAGAGAAGGAAGAAGGGGCGCCCACGGGGGCGCCCCTTCCGTATGTTGGGCGGCTGTGAGGGTCAGGCTTTGTCGCGCCAGGCCTTCATGAGGTGGGTGTAGGGGAACCAGGCGGTGGGCCGGTAGTTCTGGATTGCGGCGTCCCAGAAGTAGGTGCGCGTGTCGGTGCTGAAGTAGATCTCGTACTGCTCCTCGGCGACGAGCTCCTCGATCTGCTTCACGGTCTGGAGGCGTTCTTCCATCTTGAACTGCTGGCGCTGCTTATCGAGCAGGGCCTCGAGCTTCGGGTCGTTGACGTAGCTGAGGTTGATGCGGCCGCGCTTGGGCTTCATGGTAACGCGCTCGGTCACGTAGTCGAGCCAGTAGGCGATGGCGCGGGGGCTGTGACCCATGCCTTCGTAGTTGCCCTGGTAGGTGGTCGGGATGTACTGGGTGAGGTAGGGCTGCGGGTTGTCCTTGATGTTGAACCCGATGTCCTTGAGCTGGTTCTGGGTGAGCGTGGCGGTGTCCAGGTACTCCTGGCCGTACGCGGTGACGTCGGCATGGCTCCAGGTCGTGTCGATCGTCTTGCCGTCGCCGATCGCGGCGGCAAGGAGCTTCTTCGCCTCGGCGGGGTTGTAGTCCCAGTACTTCGCCTGAGGCAGGTCCTTCACCTGGCGGGAGAAGGGATAGCCGACGAAGTAGAGCTGGTCCGGGACGCCTTCGCCCTTGGTGATGGCCTGGCGCAGGGCCTTGCGGTTGATGCCCATGCTGAGGGCCTGGCGGACGCGCTTGTCGTTGAAGGGCGGCTGGCCGGTGCGAAGGTAGATGTAGCCGCCGATGCCCTGCGTCTCCTCGAATTTCGCTTCGGGCCGGTTCTTTTTGCGCTGGTCGCGCGGTTCGGGGAGGAAGAGCCAGGTGAGGCCGACGGACTTCGCGGAGAAGTCGGCGACGCGCTTGGCGACGTCGGTCGGGCCGGCTGCCTTCACTTCATCGAAGTACGGGTAGGGCTTGTCGTGGTAGTCGGCGTACTTCTTGAAGGTCATGCTCACACCGGTCTGGGTTTCGGTGAGCATGAAGGGGCCCGAGCCGACCCGGAGTTCGGTCAGACATTGAAGAGGATGTTGAGGATGTCGCCGTCGTGGACGATGTACTGCTTTCCTTCCGTGCGAAGGACGCCCTTCTTCCGCGCCTCGGCTTCGCTGCCGGCGGCGACGAGGTCCTCGAACTTGATGACCTCGGCACGGATGAAGCCACGGCGGAGGTCGCTGTGGATCTTGCCCGCGGCTTCGGGGGCGCTGGCGCCGCGTTCGACCGTCCACGCCCGGCACTCGTCGTGGCCGGCGGTGAGGAAGCTGATGAGCCCGAGGAGGCCATAGCTCATGCGGATGGCGCTGGCCATGCCGCTTTCGGTGACGCCCGCGGAGGCGCGGAACTCGGCGGCATCCTCTTCGCTCAGCTCGTTCAGGTCCATTTCGAACTTGCCGGAGAAGACGGCGACGTCGCGTCCCGGCGCCTGGTAGCGAGCGCGGTACTCGGATTCGATCCCGGCGCGGCGGGCGAGGTCGGCCTCGCCGATGTTGATGACGAGCAAAAGCGGCTTGGCGGTGAGGAACTGCGTGCCTTCGAGCAGCTTGTCGTCCTCGGCGCTGACGCCCTGGGCGCGAATCGGCACGTCGTCCTCAAGCCCGGCTCTCAGGCGGACGAGGAGGTCGCGGGTGCGCTGGAGGAGGTCACGTTCGCCGGCTTTGATGCTCCGCATCTCGGCATCGATGCGCTGGATGCGCCGCTCGATGATGGCGAGATCGGCGAACGCGAGTTCGAGGTCCATGGTGACGATGTCGCGGTGGGGGTCGACGGTCACCTCGGGGTGGGGGACGGACTCGTCCTCGAAGCCGCGCACCACGTGGATGAGGGCGTCCGTGCGGGCGATGTCCTGGATGAGCTTGCCGGCGGGGCCTTCACCCTTGCCAAAGGACTCGCCCGCCGCGGGGAAGTCGACGTACTGGATGGTGGCGTAGGTCGTCTTCTTCGGCTTGTAGAGTTCGGCGAGGCGATCGACGCGGTCGTCGGGTACGTTGACGACGCCGACGTTGGGCTGGGCGCTGGAGCTGTAGGCGCCGACCTGGGCGCTGCCGCGTGTGACGGCGTTGAAGACCGTCGTTTTCCCCGCACGGGCGAGGCCAATGATCCCGAGTTGCATGAGACCAGCGTACGAAGCGGGCGGGCGAGGCGCGAGCGCGCTGGGACAGGAAGGCGCGGGGGCGTAGGCTCGAAGGCATGACGGACCTCGACCTCGCACCCTTCCCAACGCTGACGCCCGATGACATCGCCCATGCCTGCCGGGGCGCGCGGGAGGCGTGCGATGCCGCCATCGAGACGATCGTGGCGGTGGCGGATGGCGAGCGGACCTTCACGAACACGATGCTGGCGCTGGAGGATGCGGCGGACGCCGTGTCACGCGCGTCGGGGACGTTCGCGTTCATGGCCCACGTATCGCCGGATGACGCGCTCCGGGAGCGGGCGCGCGAGTGGGACCAGGAGCTCGACCGGTACATGGTGGCGTTGGGCTTCCGCGAGGACCTGTACGAGGCGGTTCGTGCCTTCGCGGCGACGCCCGGGGCCGCGGCGCTCACCGGCGAGGATGCCCGCCTGCTGGAACGGGAACTCCGTGACTACCGGCGGATGGGCTTCGAGCTCCCGGCCGAGGAGCGCATGCGGGTGCGCGACATCTTCGACCGCCTCGTGGGGCTCGATGTGGAGTTCCGGAATGCCATCGCCGACTGGGATGACGGCATCATCGTGAGCCGCGGCGACCTTGCCGGGCTGCCCGAGGCGTATGTCCAGGGGCTGCGCACGGTCGAGGACGGCGGCGAGACGAAGTATCGCGTCTCGCTGGACTACCCGGAGCTGTTCCCGTTTCTTTCGAACGCGGAAAACGAAGGCCTGCGCCGGGATCTCTTCCTCAAGGATCAGCGAAAGGGTGGCGAGGCGAACATCGCGCGGCTGGAGGAAGCGCTGCGATTGCGCGCGGAGGCGGCGGTGCTCCTCGGGTATGACTCGTGGGCGGCGTACGTGGTCGAGGACCGGATGGCGAAGGAGCGGGGGACGGTCGATGCGTTCCTCGCGGGATTGAAGCCGCGGCTGGACGGCAAGGCCGAGGGGGACTTCTCGGCACTGGCCGAGGCGAAGCGGGAGCACACCGGCAGCGCGGAGCTGCGGCAGTGGGACTGGCGCTTCTACCACAACCGGCAGATGCGGACGCGCTACGCCGTGGACGAATTCGAGGTCGCGCAGTATTTCCCGCTGGAGGCGTGCCTCGAAGGGCTGTTCTCGTTGACACAGGCGATGTTCGGACTGCGGTACGTGGAGGCGCCGGGCGCCCCGCGCTGGCATCCGGACGTGCACGCCTTCGACGTGTTCGACGCGGAGGGCGCCGAGCCGTTCGCGCGGTTCTATATGGACCTCTTCCCGCGGGCGAACAAGTACAGCCACGCGGCGGCGTTCACGCTGCGGCGGGGACGGCGGCTCGCGGACGGCGCCTACCAGCGGCCGGTGAGCGCCATCGTCGCGAACTTCACGAAGCCGGGCGCGGGGAGCCCTTCGCTCCTGCGGCATTCCGAGGTGGTGACGCTCTTCCACGAGTTCGGCCACATCCTCCACCAGACGCTGACGCGGGCGCAGCGGGCCAGGTTCAGCGGCACAGCGACAGAGCGGGACTTCGTCGAGGCGCCATCGCAGATGCTGGAACACTGGTGCTGGGAGCCGGAGGTGCTGGCGGGATTCGCGCGGCACCACGCCACGGGCGAGGCTCTGCCGAAGCCGCTGCTGGAGGCGATGGTGGCCGCGAAGAACCTGAACTCGGGCGTGTTCTACCTCCGGCAGCTGTACTTCGCGATGCTGGACTTCGCGTATCACTCGCCGGGGTTCGCTGGCGACAGCACGGCGACGGCGCGGCAGCTGCACCCGGTCACGGGCTTCCCGTTCCCCGAGGGCACGCACTTCCAGTCCGGGTTCGGGCACCTGTTCGGATATGACGCCGGGTACTACGGCTACCTCTGGTCGCACGTCTTCGGCGACGACATGTACACGCGTTTCGAGGCCGCGGGGCCACTCGACCGGGCCACCGGGAAGGCCTACCGCGAGGCGATCCTCGAACGGGGCGGAACGATGGACGGCGACGCGCTCGTGCGCGGTTTCCTGGGCCGCGAACCAAACAACGCCGCCTTCCTCCGCGGGCTCGGGCTCGACGCCTGAGGGTGTGCGTCAGGCGTTCAGGCTGAAGGGCGGGTACTCATCCCGGAGCAGCAGCATGTACGCGGCGACGCGCGTTTCCCAGCGGAACACACCCTTGCCGAAATCGGCGAGAGAGGCCGGGTAGGCGCCTGTGAAGAGGATGGCGAACCAGGCCACGACCGTCGTGAAGAACCAGGCGATGCCCAGGAAGAAGAGCACGATGACGTGGGGGATGACGTAGAAGATGCGGAGGCCGACGCTGAGTCGATCACGGGGGCCCTCGGGCCGCTCGAGCATGACGGCGGCGGGGTAGTCGGCGTCGCCGAAGGGCGGGTACTCGTCGCGGAAGAGCGCAACGTAGGCACTCGTTCGCACCTGCCAGCGCAGGACGAATGCCTCGAAGTCCCACAGGCCCTGCGGATGGCTGCCGGTGAAGAGGATGGCGAACCAGGAGATGAAGGCGCAGATGCTGGCGGCGAAGCCCAGCACACCCGCGGCAAACAGCGATGAGCTGATCTCGAAGAATCCGGTATCGGGGCGGCCGAGGTTGATGCTGACGTTGCCCATCGAACCGACGAACCCGGACAGGAACATGTGTGGGATCGCGAGGATCATCCGGAAGCCGGTCGTCAGGCGGTTTCGCTGGCCCGTGTCCAGGTCGACGGCGAGGGTGACGGGGTAGAGAGCGGGGTCGCTGGCCATGGGGCACCTCCATGGGAAGTGGCGCAAGCCTACGCGGGCGGCGATGGCGGTGGATAGCCCGCGCCGGCCGCTTGACAGCAATCTCCGGGGGCCGCGACGGTTAGCGCCATGCTTCTCGTCGATTTGAACGGGGTGGGCCGAGTCCATGGCGGGCGCTCCATCTGGCGCGGCCTTTCCTGGTCGATCCAGGACGGCGAAAAGATCGGGCGCATCGGGCCGAGCGGCGGCGGGAAGTCGACACTGATGCGCGTGCTCGCGGGGACGGAGAAGCCGGACGAAGGCGCGGCCACGTTCCGGCGAGGTGCAACCGTGGCATATCTGCCGCAGGAATACGCGGGGGAGCCTGGGCGCGCAGCGATCGACGAACTCATCGCGGCGCGAGAGGACGTGGCCGCCCTCGATGCGCGCATCGCGGACGTGGAGTATCGCCTTTCGCTGCCGGAATCACTGGACGATGCGGACCTGTTCGACCGGCTGCTGGACGAACAGGCGGCGCTCATCCGGGAGTACGAGACCTCCGGCGCGCTGATGGTCCGAAACCGGGCCGAGGGCCTGCTGCGAGCACTGGGCTTCCCGGAGGCGTCGTGGGGTCAGCGCATGGAGGAGCTTTCGGGCGGGCAGCGCAAGCTCATCGGCATCGCGCGCTGCCTGCTGGCGGAGCCGGACCTGCTGCTGCTGGACGAGCCCGATAACCACCTCGACCTCGCGCGCAAGGGACTGCTGGAGCGCGTCATCCGCGAGTTCGAGGGCGCCGTAGTGGTGATTTCGCACGATCGCTATCTGCTGGACGACACGGTGAGCGTCATCGTGGAGCTGGAGACCACGCGCGATGGGGCGCGGTTGAAGCGGTGGGAAGGGAACTACTCGGCCTATGCGGCGCAGCGCGAGATCGCCCTGCTGCGGCAGGCGCAGGACTACAGCTCGCAGCAGAAGGAGATCGCGCGGCTCGAGGAGGCGGTCACGCGCTTCAAGCAGTGGGCGCGCGTCGTGGTCGATGAGCGGCACATCAAGCAGGCGCGGAACAAGCAACGCCAGATCGACCGCATGGAGAAGGTCGAACGCCCCGTGCTCGAACGGCGGCGGATGTCGCTGCATTTCCAGTCGGGCCAGCGGGGCGGTGCGAAGGTGGTCGAACTCCGGGGCGCGGCGAAAGCGTTCGGCGAACGGGTGGTGCTGCACCCGGCGGAGGCGCTGGTGCGATCGGGCGAGCGCGTGGGCATTGTCGGTGCGAACGGGGCGGGAAAGACGGTGCTCCTGAAGCTCGTGCTCGGACAGCTGGCGCCGGACGAGGGTGAGGTATGGACGGGCCCGAGCATCCGCATGGGGTACTACGGACAGGAACATGACACGCTCGACTTCGCGCAGACGCCGATCCAGGCCATCCGCGAAGTGAAGAACCTGTACGAAGGCGAAGCCGTGGCGGCGCTGCAGCGTTTCCTCATTCCATACGACGCGTGTTCGCAGCCGATTGGCCGGTTATCCGGCGGTGAGAAGAGCCGGGTGCAGCTGGCGCGGCTCATGCTCATGGGCGCGAACTGCCTGGTGCTGGATGAGCCGACGAACAACCTCGATATCCCGGCCGCCGAGGTGCTGGAGGCGGCGCTCGACGGCTACGAGGGCACGGTCGTGGTCGTCAGCCACGACCGCTACTTCCTCGATCGGCTGGTGGACCGGATCTTCGAAGTCCGCGACGGCCGGCTCGTGGCGCACGAGGGGGGATATTCGGCGTTCGCGGGGGAGTGAGGCCGGGCCAACCCCGTGCGGAAACGCCGCCCCCGATGGGGTTGCCGGCTCATCACTCAGCACTCAGGACTCAGCACTCCTAGAACCCTCCGCCGTTCACCGTGAGGCGCTGATTGGTGATGTAGCGGCCTTCGTCCGAGCAGAGGAAGGCGATGGCGTTGGCGATGTCCTCGGGCTGGCAAACGAAGCCGAAGGGCATGTTGGCGTCGAGCTGGCGCATATCGCCGACACCGCGGGTGAAGGACATGAGGAGCTTGCCCATGTCCGTCTCGACGAGGCCCGGGGCGACGACGTTGACGCGGATGCCGTGCTGGCGCTCTTCCTTGGCGAGGGTGTAGGCCATTGCTTCCATGCCTGCCTTGGCGATGGCGTAGACGCCCATGCGGGGGCCGTAGCCCTGGGCGGCGACGGAGGAGACCATGATCACGTCGCCGCGGCCGAGTTCGCGCATCGACGGCATGAGCAGGCGGCAGAGGTGGAGCGGTCCGAAGACGTGTGCGTTGAGCAGGCGCTGGAGCTGGTCGTCGGACATCGTGGCGATGGGGGGCTGCCCCTCGGAGACGCTGCCGACGCCGGCGTTGTTGACGAGGATGCCCACGGGGCCGAGGTCGCTGGCGACGGCGGCCGCCATGGCGGCGCAATCGGTCTCGACGGTGACATCGGCCTGGTAGATGCCCGCTTTCCGCCCCAGCGCCCGCACCTCGGCGGCGACGGCTTCGGCCGCCTCGCGGTTCGCGTGATAGTTGATGGCGACATCGGCGCCCTGCGCAGCGAACGTGCGGGCGACGGCGGCGCCAATCCCGCGGCTGCCGCCGGTGACGAGCGCGACGCGTCCTTCGATCCCGGACATGGTGCATCCCCCTGGTTCGTTCGTTCGCGGCGCATCGTGCGCGGCCCCGGTCGCGGGGGCAAGTGCCGGCGACGAGGCGAGCATTCCTGACATTGGGCGTCAGGAGGCGCTGCTACACTGGAAGGTATGCCGCTTCTTGTTCCCGATGCCGCCCGCGCCGAGTTCCAACTGAATGCCGAGTTCGAGCCTACCGGGGACCAGCCGCAGGCGATCGCGAAGCTGGTCGAGGGTGTCGAGCGGGGCGACCGGTACCAGACGCTGCTCGGCGTGACGGGTTCGGGCAAGACCTTCACGGTGGCGAACGTGATCGCGCAGACGGGGCGGCCGACGCTGGTGCTGGCGCACAACAAGACGCTCGCCGCGCAGCTGGCGGCGGAACTGAAGGAGTTCTTCCCGGAGAACGCGGTCGAGTACTTCGTGAGCTACTACGACTACTACCAGCCGGAGGCGTACATCCCGCGGACGGACACGTACATCGCCAAGGACGCGGACATCAACGAGGAGATCGACAAGCTGCGGCACGCGGCCACGCGCGCGCTCTTCACGCGGCGGGACGTGATCATCGTGGCCTCGGTTTCGTGCATCTACGGCCTCGGCGAGCCGGAGCAGTACCAGGAGTTCGTGCTCAGCTTCCGGGTGGGGCAGCCGTTCAAGCGCGCGGAGGCGATCCGCCGCATGGTGGGGATGCAGTACGAGCGGAACGACATGAACGTCGTGCGCGGCAAGTTCCGCCTGCGGGGCGATTCGCTCACCATCCTCCCGAGCTACGAGGAGCTGGCCGTGCGCATCGACTTCTTCGGGGACGAAGTGGAACGCATCGTGGAGCTGGACCCGCTGACGGGTGAGATCGTGGCGGAACGCGACAGCATCGAAATCTTCCCGGCGAAGCACTTCGTGACCACGAGCGACCGCATGACGCAGGCGGTCGAGCGCATCGAGGCGGAGCTCGCCGACCAGCTGGAGTACTTGAAGGGACAGGGGAAGATCCTCGAGGCCGCCCGGCTGGAGGAGCGCACGCACTACGACATCGAGTCGATGCGGGAGACGGGATACTGCGCGGGGATCGAGAACTACTCGCGCCACCTGCAGCTGCGCGAGGCGGGGATGACGCCGTGGTGCCTGCTCGACTACTTCCCGGATGACTGGCTGCTGGTGGTGGACGAATCGCACAACACGCTGCCGCAGGTGCAGGGGCAGTACTTCGGCGACCGCGCGCGCAAAGAGACGCTGGTCGAGTTCGGGTTCCGGCTGCCAAGCGCGATGGACAACCGGCCGCTGACGTTCGAGGAGTTCGACCGGCACATCCGCCAGGCGATTTTCGTGAGCGCGACGCCGGGCGATTACGAGGTCGAGCGTTCGACGCAGGTGGTGGAGCAGGTAATCCGGCCGACGGGCATCCTCGACCCCGAGATCGAAGTCCGCCCGACGAAGAACCAGGTCGATGACCTGATGGACGAGATCCGGCTGACGGTCGACAAGGGCCACCGCGTCCTGGTGACGACGCTGACGAAGAAGATGGCGGAGGACCTCGCGGACTACCTGCTGGAGATGGGGATCAAGACGCACTACCTCCACAGCGAAGTGACGACGATGGACCGCGTGGAGATCCTCCGGGACCTGCGGCTGGGGGTGTACGACGTGGTGGTGGGCATCAACCTGCTGCGCGAGGGCCTGGACCTGCCGGAGGTGTCACTGGTCTGCATCCTGGATGCGGACAAGGAGGGGTACCTGCGCTCCAACCGTTCCCTGATCCAGACGATCGGGCGGGCAGCGCGGCACGTGGAGGGGCGGGTGGTGATGTACGCGGACAAGGTCACGATGTCGATGCAGAACGCGATCGACGAGACCTACCGGCGGCGGCAAATCCAGGCCGAGTACAACGAACAGCACGGGATCGAGGCGAAGAGCATCGCCCGGGCGATCCGGGATATCACCGACCAGGTGCGCCTCCAGGTGGCGGAGGAGAAGAGCGGCTACGACGCGGGCGGCGCCGGGAAGGACCTGCCGAAGGACGAGATCCTGAGGATGGTGAAGGAGCTAGAGTCGCAGATGAAGGCGGCGGCGAAGGCGTTGGAGTTTGAGAAGGCGGCGGCGCTGCGCGACGAGGTGGTCGAGCTGCGGCGCAGGCTGGTGGGGAGCGACGACGAGGAGCTTTCGGCGTTCGCATCGGTGGCGAGCAAGCCCGGGCCGGTGCGCTACGGCCGCAGCCAGGCGGGCGGGCGCGACCGGAGCCGGCGCTACCGGCGGTAAGCCGGGCCGCGCGCGTATGCTTCGTCCATTCGCGGGCGAGGGAAGCCATGGAACCGGACTGGGCACGTCCAGTGGTGCACTGGGAGATCGAGGCGGTGGACCCTGAAAGGATCGCGGGGTTCTACCGTGAGCTGTTCAACTGGGAGATCGGAGCCGGGAAGGTGAAAGGGATTGCGCCGGGGCGGGGTGCGCCCGAACCGCAGATCTCAGGGCACATCATCGGCGGGCGTGAATCGCGGGTGGTGCTCAATATCCAGGTGCGGGATCTGCGAGCGAGCATGGAGAAAGCGGCCGCACTGGGCGGAAGCGTGCTGCGGGAACCGTTCGACATCCCCGGGGGCCCCACGCTCGCGTGGATCGCCGACCCGGAGGGGAACCGGATCACGCTCGTGCAGCAGTAAGGGCGGCGATGATGCGACCTGACTCTGAAAGCAGTCTCGTCATCGTGGAATCGGATGTGGAGATCCCGGAGTTCCGCTTCGAGGATGACGCCGCCGGTTTCTGGTCGATCCACACGCGGAGCGACGCCTTGCTGGACGAGTGCCGTCCCATCGGCGAACTCTTCGCTGCCGACGATGGAGGCACGAAGGCGTAGACTCCGTGACTTCGGAGGTAGGCAGATGCAGGGCTTGAAGGTTGGCGTTCACATCCTCGCGGGGCAGGCGAAGGGCCTGGTCGAAGGCATCGTCGCGGCGGAAGCGGCGGGGATCGAAGTGGCATGGATGACGAGTGGCGGGGTGGCGGCGGACCCGCTGGCCGTGTTCTCGGCGGCCGCGCTGAAAACGGAGCGCATCCTCTTCGGCACGTGCATCCTGCCGACCTTCCCGCGGCACCCGCTGGCCATGGTGCAGGGCGCGATGACGGTGGATTCGCTCGCGCCGGGACGGCTGCGGCTGGGCATCGGCCCGAGCCACAAGCCGAGCATCGAAGGCATGTACGGGATCCCGTTCGAGCGGCCGCTCGAGCACCTGCGGGAGTACCTGGCCATCCTGCGGGCCATCTTGGGCGAGGGGAGCGTGCAGTTCACGGGGAAGCGGCTCACAGCGAACGCGCGCATCGCGGGGCCGACGGGCGTGACGCTCATGGCCTCGGCGCTGCGGCCGAACGGCTTCCGGGTGTGCGGCGAACTGGCGGACGGGGCGATCTCGTGGGTGTGTCCGCTGCCGTACCTGAAGGAGGTGGCGGTGCCGGCCATCGCGGAGGGCGCGGCGAAGGCCGGGCGGGAGGCGCCGCCGCTGATCGCGCACGTACCGGTGGTGGTTTCGCAGGACCGCGACGCCGTGTATGACGCGGCGAGGAAGCAGATCGGGCTCTACCCACGGGTGCCGTTCTACAGCCAGATGTTCCAGGACGCCGGCTTCCCCGAGGCGAAGGACGGCGAACTCAGCGACCGCATGATCGACGCGCTCGTGGTGTGGGGGGGCGAGTCCGAGGTGCTGGCACGCCTTCGCGAGGTTCCGTCGTTCGGGGTGGGGGAGCTGCTGGCGATGCCGATCCTCGCATCGGGCGACCGGGATGCCCTCCCGCGGACGCTGGCGGCGCTGGGCAAGCTCGCGGCCGAGTAAACCTGCGCTGGCCTGGGTATGCAGAGAGCCCGCTCCTTTCGGAGCGGGCTCTCTGCGTACGGCCGGGTGTGGGCCTAGAAGGTGAGGACGGTGCGGGCGACCTCGCCGGCCTTCATGGCGCGGAAGGCGTCGTTGACATCCTCGAGCTTGCCGGTGCGGGTGATCATCTCATCGAGCTTGAGCAGGCCGCGCATGTAGAACTCGATGTACCGCGGCATGTCGATGCGGAAGCGGTTCGAGCCCATGAGGGAGCCCTGGATCTTCTTGGCGCCGAGGAAGGCGGCGCCGGGGAGCTCGATCTTCTGGCCAACCGGGATCATGCCGATGATGGTGGCCGTGCCGCCGCGGTTGATGGCATCGAAGCACTGCTCGGCGGCCTTCTTGTTGCCGATGGCCTCGAAGGCGTAATCGACGCCGGCGCCGCCGGTCATTTCGCGGATGGCGGCCACCGGGTCACCGGAGGAGGCATCGACGATGTGGGTCGCGCCGAACTCCTTCGCGGTCGCGAGCTTGGATTCAAGCATGTCGACGGCGATGACCTTGCCGGCGTTGGCAAGCTTCGCGCCCTGGATGGCGGAGAGGCCGATGCCGCCGCAGCCGAAGACGGCGACGGTCGCACCGGGTTCGACGTTCGCGGTATTGAGAACGGCGCCGACGCCGGTGGTGACGCCGCAGCCGATGAGGGCGGCGCGGTCGAGAGGCATGTCCTCGCGGATCTTCACGAGCGCGTTCTGGTGGACGAGCATCTTCTCGGCGTAGCTGGAGATGCTGAATGCCTGGTTCACGGGGTTGCCGTTCCAGGTGAACTTCGGGCGGTCGCCGGGGCCGCGGCGCGTCTCGGGGTTCGAGCAGAGGAACGGCCGCCCGGAGAGGCACTGGTCGCAGTGGCCGCAGAAGACGGAGAGGCAGGTGATGATATGGTCGCCGGGCTTCACGTAGGTGACGTTTTCGCCCACGGCTTCGACGATGCCGGCGGCTTCGTGGCCGAGGATCGACGGCGGCATCATGGGATACAGGCCATCGACGAAGTGCAGGTCGCTATGGCAGACGCCGCTGGCGACGGTGCGAACGAGCACTTCGTTCGCCATGGGCTGGTCGATCTCGACCTCTTCGATGGTCAGGGGCTGATTGGGGCCATGGAAAATGGCGGCTTTCACGGTTCCTCCTTGCGACGATGAGCAGCGGGACGCGCTGGCGCAGGGGGGATGATACCGGAGATAGCCGAAGGGGGTTCGGGGAAATTCGGCGGATTTTCAAGCACCAGGGGCGGCGGGAGAGGACGCCGCCCCGGGTGCGTGGGCACGGCTATCGTTCAGGCCGTCCTGTCCTGGAACGATGCCTTCGATTCAAGGAGAGTGACCGCGCCGTCGCGGACGGATCCGATGAGCGCGGGTGGCACGTCGGTCTCGGTGCTGAAGAGGAAGCCGCGGCGCACGACGAGGCGCACGGGGTGGCCGTCTTCGTCGAGCTCCAGCGTCTCGATCTCGCCCAGCTTCTCGCCGTCGCAATCGAGGACGTCGTCCCCTTCGGCGACGGCCGGCGGGAGCGGCGCGTCGCGGCTGATGGTGGAGGCTTCGCCGCCGGGGAAGCCCATGACGCGGGCGGCGGCGCCCATGGTGGTCAGCGGGCCGAGGGCGACGTAGGCATCGAGCTGGGTGTTCGCGCCGCCGGCGGCCGTCGCATCGAAGCCCGGCGGTCCGGTGTAGTCCGGGTCGGGCGCGCGGTAATGGGAGAGGTCGAAGAGCTGGAGTTGTTCGAAGTCGTCGCCGGTGATGTCGGCATACGCTTCACCGTCCTGGCTTTCGAGCACTGCGACGGGAAGGAGCCGTTCGGACGTGCGAAGCATGCCGTGGCGGATGACGACGTAGGTGACATCGTGGGTGCCGGGGTCGACGACGACGCGGGACAGCTCACCGAGCTTGCCATCGCGGCCAAAAACCTCTTCGCCAATGCGAAACATCGGAGCCTCCTCGGGGCGCCTGTGGGTGTCATCATCACAACCGATGGATGGTGCGATGCGCATCGAGGCGGCAGGCGGACGGCTATAAGGCCGGTTGCAGCCTCGGCGGGCGATGCGGCGAGCGGGTACGCTGGAAATGGCGGCAGCGGCCGGCCCGGAGCGTGCATTGGAAGGCATCCCCCCGAAGCTGCAGGACCTGCTGGAGGATTTCGCGTTTGTCGACCGGAACGAGCGCGCTCAGCTTCTGATCGAATACGCGGACCGGTTCCGGGAGGTGGCGCCGCGCATCGCCACGCGGCCGTTTCCAGAGGCGAACCACGTGCTGCGGTGTGAATCGGAGGCGTACGTCTGGGCCGAGGACAACCCGGACGGGACGCTGAAGTATCACTTCGCGGTGGAAAACCCCCAGGGGCTTTCGGCGAAAGCATGGGCGGTGATCATGGATGAGACGCTGAGCGGGGCGCCGCTGGAGCAGGTGGTGCGCGTCTCGCCGGACGTGATCTTCACCCTCTACGGGAAGGACATCTCGATGGGCAAGGGGCAGGGGCTGATGGGGATGCTCGACCACGTGACGGGGGCGGCGAAGCGCCGCCTGCTGGAGCGGCGCGAGGGATAGGTCAGGCGGGGAGGACGGCCCAGAGCGCGGCGAGGGTCAGGATTCGAGCCAGCTGACGTCGCCGTGGAGGTCCGGGGCGTGGTCCTTCGCGGCGAAGATGGCGTACTCGGCCTTGCTGGCGCCGATGGTCGTGTGAGCGCCGTGGCCCGGCCAGATGGTCGTGTCGTCGGGGAGCGCGTAGAGCCGCGACGTGATGGATCCGATCTCCTGCTGGAGCGCGGCGTTATCGCGCGAGCGGCCGGGGCCGCCGGGGAAGAGGGTATCGCCGACGAAGGCGTGCTTGCCGTGGACGAAGGCGATGCTGCCCGGCGTGTGCCCGGGGATGTGGACGACGTCGAACACGAGGTTGCCGACGGAGACGGTGTCGCCATCGGCGAGGGGAACATCGAGCTGGCCTTCCTTGAGGCCGGGCTCGGAGGCCTGCGCGTGCAGCTTCGCGCCGAACGACCCCTTCAGCGCATCGATGCTGGCGGTGTGGTCGAAGTGGCCGTGGGTGAGGAGGATGCGGGTGGGCCGGACGCCGGCGAGTTCGGCGGCTTCCATGCTCACGGCGATGCCGTCGGGGGCATCGATGAAGGCCGCCTCGTTCGTCGCACGATCGAACACGACGTAGACGTTGTTGCCGAAGCCGGTAGGGCCGGCGATCACGATGCCGAGGTCGCCATCATCGATTCGTTCCATGGGGCGATAGCTTACGGCAGCGGCGTCAGTTGCCGTACCCGGCATCGCGCAGGCGGCGCCAGACTTCGCCGCTCGCGGCGTAGCGGCCCATCAGGTAGGGATAGACGGCGGGGATGTTGAAGAGCACTTCCATACAGAGCTGGCCGAGGTAGCGGTCGAGCAGCGCGGGGTGCTCATCAGGCTGGACCATATCGACTTCGAGCCCGGCTTCGAAGTTGCCGGCGGCGGCGGGCATGCCCGGGGCCTGATCGGCGAGCACGCCCTTCCCGGTGAGCGCGATGATGGTTTCGCGCAGCGCCGAGCGGAACTCGGGGGTGACGGCCACGCCATCGCGCTGGAGATGCACTTCGGCACGGCCTTCGGACTGGAGGCCGCTGACCACCGCGGTCACGTGGTCGATGCGGAAGCGGTCGTCGCCGGCGGCCTTCGAAGGCGGCAGGCCGACGCAGAGGACGCCGAGCAGGGCGACTTCGAGAGGTGCGAGGTCGTCGGGGTTGAGGGGCATGGAACGAGGGTAGCGCGCGAGCCGTTCGCGGGGGAGGCCCGGCCTCTTGCCGAAGCGGCGGAGTGCCGACTATCGGGGTATGGCTATGTTCTGGTACTGGGTCGTGCGCAACCCGATGGTGCTGCTCGGCGGTCTGGCGATCGCGTCGGGCTTCGCGGAAGTGCTTGAGTGGTCGCCGGCGCTGGCGCTGGCGCTACCGTGCGCGCTGGTAGCCGAGGCCGCGGACTGGCTCGGCGGGCGGGCAGCCGAGCGGGAAGAAGAGCGCGCGCGGCAGATCCGGCGGGCGCAGAGCAAGATCGTGGTGCTGACGCCGCTGATCGATGAGCACCGGCACAAGCACGTCGCCTAGGCGCGGCCCTGGATGAAGGCGCCAAGCGCGGCGCCGATGGCACTGCCCATGGCGATGCCGATGGCGACATCGCCGCTCACCGTGCCAACAACGGCGCCCACGCCGGCCCCGATGGCGAGGCCGACTGCCATGCTCATTCCCTGCATGCGAAGACTCCTGGACATGTCCTGCACCCACCGTACGCCTCGCGGGCGGGCTGGAACCGACGCCGGGCACGGTTGTCAGGGAGCCGTAACGCCGATGCGCGGGCATTCGGGCACGAGCGGGCAGCGGTCGCACGCGGGGCGCCGGGCGATGCACGTGCGGCGTCCGTGCTTGATCAGCAGCATGTGGAAGCGGTAGTAGTCCGCGGGCGGGACGAGGGCTTCGAGCGCTTCGTGCGCCTGTTCGGCGGTCAGCTTCGCGGGGATGAGCGCGAGACGCTTCGAGACGCGCTCGACGTGGGTGTCGACGGGCATCGCGGGCAGCCCGAGCGCGAAGAGGAGGACGCAGGCGGTCGTCTTCGGGCCCACACCGGGAAGGGCACGGAGCCACGCGCGTGCTTCTTCGAGGGGCATGGCGCGCAGGAATTCGAGGTCCCATGCCGGGGAGCGTTCTCCCACGGCGCGCAGGATGGACTGGATGCGCGGGGCCTTCTGCTGCGCGAGCCCGCCCGGTTGGATGGTCGCGACCACCTCTTCGGCGGGTGCCGCGGCGATGGCTGCCCAGGAGGGATAGCGGCGGAGGAGCTGCGTGAACGCCCGGCCGGAGTTGGTATCGGCCGTGTTCTGCGAAAGGACCGTGAGGATGAGTTCGGCGATGGCGTCGCCGTGGGGCGTCCAAACGGGCTCACCGTAGAGCACGCCGAGGCGATCCATGATCGTGGCCGGGGAGAGCGGCGTGGTCACTCGCGGAGCATGCGGGCGGCGAGGCGGGGGAGGAGCGGGACGCGCGCGGCTTCGCGTTCGTAGGTGGACTCGCCGCGCTGCACGGCGAAGAAGGCATCCCAGACGTAGGGCGTATGGGCGCTGGCCCACATCCACGGGCGGGGAGCGCGACGGAGCATGCCATAGAACATGAAGCCGATGAGCCGCGCGGCACGGAGCTCGGGCATGATCTCGCGGTCGACGTCGGTTTCGTAGCGGCGGAGGGAGCCTTCGCCACCGAGGACCCGGAGGATGTTGCGGGCGGCGAGGCGGCCGGACTGGATGGCATAGGCGATGCCCTCCTCGGTGAATTCGTCGGCGAGGCCGGCGGAGTCCCCGGCGAGGAGCACGCGGTCGTTCGCGATTGGTTCGTGTGCACGGCGGAAGCGGATCTTGTGGCCGCGGGCGATGTCCACCTCGGCGTCGCGCAAACCGAGCCGGGTGGTGTAGGCGCGCACCAGGTCCTTCATGCGGCCCGCCTGCTCGCGCGGGAGGACGATGCCGAAGGAGAGCACGTTTGCCTTCGGGAAGAGCCAGGCGTAGCCCCAGGGATTGTAGCCGAGGTCGATGAGCGAACGGGAACGGTAGCGGCGCAGGGCGGCCTCCGGGGCGCGCACTTCGACCTCCCAGGCGGCGCATTCGGCGATCCCTTCGCCGAGCCCGGCCATGCGGCCGACGGGGGAGTGGGCGCCATCGGCACAGACCAGGCAGGCGGCCTCGGCGGCGAATCCTCCTTCGCCCTCGATTCGGATGGCGCCGGTGGCATCGAGTGCGCGGACGGTCGTCGCCGGGCGGAACTCGGCGCCGGCACGCTGGGCGTGCGCGAGGAGGAGGGCATCGAAGCGGTCGCGCATGACCATGTGGGCGAAGGGGGCGCCGGAGTCCCGCACGAAGCGGTGGCGGCCGCGCAGGGAGACATCGAGCAGGTGGACGGAGTCCTCGACGACGGAATCAATGGGGAAGGGGAGCAGGCGTTCGGTGCGAAGGGGGATGCCTCCGCCGCAGGCCTTGTAGCGAGGGAACGTGGCGCGATCGACGACCAGGACACGGGCGCCGGCCGCGGCGAGTTCGCGGGCGGTGGTGCTGCCGGCGGGGCCGGCCCCGACAACGAGGGCATCGAAACGTGCCATGCGGCGATGGTATCGCCGGCGCGCGTTGCGGGCAGTGAGCCGGGGCGGGCTAGTGGCGGATGAGGCCGAACACCGCGGTCAGGATGACCACCCACGACGCGAGCCCACCGGCGAGGCCGAAGGTGAGAGCGCGGGGGCCAGCGAGACGATCTTCCATGCTTTCCATGTGTCTCAGCCTGACAGGTAGCGCGGTGGGTTCCAATGAGGGAAAGCGCGAATGAATGGTGGATGTTCGGGGAAAGGGCCGGCCGTGCCACGGGGGCGTTACGAGTTCCCGGTGACCGGTTCCCAGGTCCCAGGGGAACAACCCTGTGAGGCGGGGCGGGCGTGAGTGATTCGTGGCAGGGAAGATGTGGGGATGGAGGACGCCGTGCGCGAGGCGATGGCGGAACTGGGTGAGTGGTATCGCGAGCGTGGCAGGCACGAACTCCCGTGGCGGGGCACGCGCGATCCCTACGCCGTGTTCCTCTCCGAGGTGATGCTGCAGCAGACGCAGGTCGAACGCGTGCGGCCCTACTGGGAGCGGTGGATGGCGCGATGGCCGTCGCCTGCGGCTCTGGCAGGTTCGCCCCTGGCGGAGGCGATCCGCGAGTGGGCGGGCCTGGGATACAACCGGCGGGCGTTGCATCTGCACCGGGCGGCGGTCGCCGTGGTCGAACGCCACGACGGGGCATTCCCGGCGAATGAGGCCGCTGTCCGGGCGCTGCCGGGTGCGGGCGAGTACACGGCGGCGGCGGTCGCCTGCTTCGCGGGCGCGGTTCGCACGTTCGTGGCGGACACCAACATCGCGCGCGTGCTGGCGCGCGCGACCGTTGGCGTGGCGGCACACCGCGGCCTTTCGCGTGGCGCACTGCGGACGGCGGGCGAGGCGCTCCTGCCGGATGCGGATGCGCGATCCCACAACCTTGCGCTGATGGACCTCGGGGCGTTGGTATGCACGCCGCGAACCCCCGCGTGCGATGCCTGCCCGCTGGCGCGAACGTGCGCGTGGAAGGCAGCGGGCTACCCGGGGGCGCCGCCGCCCGCGAAGCCCGCGACGCCTTTCGAGACCACGGCACGGTTCGCGCGCGGACGGATCGTCGATGCACTGCGCCGGGGGCCGCGGTTGGAGGCCGAACTGCGAGGCGCGCTGCCGCCGGAGCACGCATCGCGGGTGGAGGAGTACCTGGCGGCGTTGGCGCGGGACGGCCTGGTGGCGCGCGCCGGGGAGGGCTGGGCGCTCCCCGGCTAGTGCCAGCGCCGCTTGATTACTTCTCGATGGGCACGCCGACGGAGTTGCCCCATTCGGTCCAGCTGCCGTCGTAGTTACGCACGTGGTCGTAGCCGAGGAGGTAGGTGAGCACGAACCAGGTGTGGCTGGAGCGCTCGCCGATGCGGCAGTAGGCGATGACGTCGTCGGTGGGTTTGAGACCCTGCTCCCCTTCGTAGATGGCGCGAAGGTCGGCGGCGGGCTTGAAGGTGCCGTCCTCGGGGTTGGCGGCCCGCGCCCACGGCACGCTCTTCGCACCCGGGATGTGCCCGCCACGAAGGACGCCCTCCTGAGGGTATTCGGGCATGTGCGTGCGTTCGCCGCTGAATTCGGCGGGGCTGCGAACATCGACGAGCGGCCTGCCGGCGGCCTGGTGCTTGAGCACTTCGTCCTTGAAGGCGCGAATGCGAGTGTCGTCGCGCTCGGGGGCGCGGTAGGAGGTGGCGGGATAGGCGGGGACCTCGCGCGTGAGCGGGCGGCCTTCCTGTTCCCACTTCAGGCGGCCGCCGTCCATCACCTTCGCGCTGGTGTGGCCGAAGAGCTGGAATACCCAGAAGGCATAGGTTGCCCACCAGTTGCTCTTGTCGCCGTAGAAGACAACGGTCGTGTCCTTCGTAACGCCGATGCGGGACATGAGGGACTCGAAGCCAGCCCGGTCCAGGTAGTCGCGGCGAACCGGGTCGTTGAGGTCGGCGGCCCAATCGACCTGCACGGCGCCGGGGATGTGGCCGGAAGGGTAGAGCAGTTGGTCTTCGTTCGATTCGACGATGCGGACGGACGGGTCCTGCAGGTGCTGGGCGACCCATTCGGTATCGACGAGGACATCGGGGCGGGCGTAGCCGCGGCCGGCGATGGAGGTCATGGCGTGACTCCTTGGGATGGTCTGAACAGCGTACGGAGTGCCGGACTCAAAAGTCGAGCGACAAAGTCAACAATGACCGTCGGCCGCCGGCCGCCGGCTATCGGCTATCGGCTATCGGTGTGGCCAGGCGCGGTTCGGTGCGTGGATGGGACCTTAGCTTTCGAAGCTGGTGGCGGGGGTGGCGGGGACTTCGGCGGCGGGGCGGGCCTGGAAGAAGCGCTCTTCGCCGTAAAAGCGCTCCACGAGGTCTGGAGGGATGCGGGCGAAGGCGCTGTTTTCGCCGAACTGACTGCGGTGCATGCCCGCGGCGGCGCGCTTGAGGGCGGCGAAGCGGCGCACGTCGTGGACGACGTGCAGGGGTGCATCGGGCTCGGCCATGGCCTTGACGAAGCGTTCGCGGCGCTCGGGGTCGAGGGGCTGGGGGAGTTCGTTGCGGCGTTCGAGTTCGAGGAAGATGCCGGCGAAGCGCTTCATGCCACTGGCGCCCCAGAAGAGCCTGCGGGGCCCCCAGGGCTCGCCCGTTTCGGGGAAGGCGGCCGGGTCGGAGGCGGCATCGAAGGCCGTGACCATGTGGCGGTGGACGGCGATGTGGTCGGAGTGGCCGTAGCCGCCGTTCGGGTCCCAGGTGAACACCAGGTCGGGACGGACTTCGCGGATGACGTGAACCAGGTGGCCAACGACGGCTTCGGCGGGCGCCTGGTGGAGGCAGCGGGGGTCTTCGTTCTCCTTCGTGCCCGCCATGCCGCTATCGCGGAAGGGGAGGAAACGGACATCGCGCAGGCCGATCTGGGCCATGGAGGCGCGCAGTTCGAGCTCGCGGGTGTACCAGAGGGTTTCGTTGGTGGAGAGCGCGGGGTCGGAGATTTCGCCGACTTCGCCGCGGGTGGCGCAGACGAGCGTGACGCGCACGCCCTGTTCGATGAAATGGGCGAGGGTGCCGGTGACCTGGCCCTCGTCGTCGGGGTGCCCGTAGGCGGCGAGGACGGATGTGATGCTCATGGCGGCGATCCTAGGAGAGGGATGGGAAGCGGGAAAGCGCGGGCTATGAGCCCTTGAAGCTGGCGGGGCGCTTCTCGGCGAAGGCGCGGGGGCCTTCCTTCGCGTCGTCGGTGAGACCGATGATCCAGCGGAGGCTGCCGGCCAGGCGCATGGCGTCGCCGTGGGGGAGATCTTCCTGGCGGCAGGCGATGCGGACGGCCATGGCGCGGGCGGACGGCAGGAGTTCGTCCGCCGGAAACACACGGCTGATGATGCCGCGTTCGAGGGCGGCGCGGGCATCGATGCGTTCGCCCGTGAGGAGCATGTCATTGGCCAGCGCGCGCGGGATGGAGCGCGGCAGCCGGACGGGCGCGCCGCCGCCGGGGAAGAAGCCGAGGGTGATCTCGGGGAGGCCGAACGTCGCGTTATCGGCGGCGACAAGGATATCGGCCGTGAGGGCGATTTCGAAGCCGCCGCCGAGGCAGTAGCCGTTGATGGCGGCGATCACGGGCTTGCGCGCGTCGTAGTCGTACACACCTTCGGGGTCTTCGGTGCGAAAGAGCGGCGCGATGGGCGAGCCGGCGTTGTCCGAGGCGACGCGGGCCTTGAGGTCGGCGCCGGCGCAGAAGGCGCGGCCGTTGCCCGTGAGGAGGGCGACGCGGATGTCGTCCCGGCGGCGCACCTCGCGGTAGGCGGCGAGGAGGCCCGCGGCGAGCTCGCCGTTGATCGCGTTCATCGCCTCCGGGCGGTTGAGGGTGATGGTGGCGACGCCATCGGCGACATCGAGGAGGACGGCTTCGGACATGGCACTTCCCCGTGCTGAGGTGCCCGAACTGTAGGGGAGCGGCGGCAGGGCCGCGAGTGGCGGCCCATCGCGCGATCCCGCGGGCGATGCTATTCGCCCTTGAAGACAGGCTGACGCTTCTCGGCGAAGGCGCGCGGGCCCTCCTTCGCGTCATCGGTGAGGCCGATGACCCAGCGCATGGTGCCGGCGAGGCGCATGGCGTCGTCGTGGGGCATATCGCCCTGGCGGCGAACGAGCTCCTTCATCGAACGGACAGCGAGGGGGGCGTAGCCGGCGATCTTCCGGGCGATACCGTTCGCGGTGTCCATGAGCTGCTCGGCGGGCACGACGCGGCTGACGATGCCGAAGCTGAGGGCGGTGCGGGCGTCGATGCGCTCACCCGTGAACAGCATGTCGTTCGCCATGACGCGGGGGATGGAGCGGGGCAGGCGCACGGGCGCGCCGGCGAGCGGGAAGAAGCCGAGAGTGATCTCGGGGAGGGCGAACTGTGCCGCCTCGGAGGCGATGAGGAGGTCACACGTGAGGGCGATTTCGAACCCGCCGCCGAGACAGAAGCCGTTCACCGCGCCAATCACGGGCTTGCGGACATCGAACTCGGCGAACCCCTGGGCATCGCCGGTGGGGAAGAGCGCGCCCGGGCCGCCCGCGGCCGCCGGGCCCCCGGCACGAGCTCGCAAGTCGGCGCCGGCGCAGAAGGCGCGACCGTTGCCGCTGAGGATGGCGACGCGGATGTCGTCACGCGAGCGCACCTGGTGGAGGGCATCCATGAGCCCGGCGGAGAGGTCGGCGTTGATGGCGTTGAGCTGGTCGGGGCGGTTGAGGGTGATGGTCGCAACGCCATCGGCGACATCGAACAGAACGGCGCTGGGCTCGGGGGAAGACATGGGGCCTCGAAGGTTGCAGGATGCAACGGACTGTACGAGGGCGGGTTTCAGCGTGCAACGGGCTCGGGGCCGTATGATGAAGCCCATGCGAGGAGTCAGCCTTTCGTCGCTGAACTGTTCAATCGCGCGGACGCTGGACGTGGTGGGGGAGCGCTGGACGCTGCTCATCCTGCGGGACGCCTTCAACGGGGTGCGGCGCTTCGATGATTTCGCGGCGAGCCTGCCGGTGGCGCGCAACGTGCTGGCCGACCGGCTGGCGACGCTGGTGGAGCACGGGATCCTGCGGCGGGAGCAGTACGAGGAGCGGCCTCCGCGGTTCCAGTACCGGCTCACGGCGAAGGGGTTCGAGCTCTACCCGGTGCTCATGGCGCTGCTGCAGTGGGGGGATAAGCACCTCGCGGGCGAGGCGGGGCCGCCCATCGACGTGCTGCACGCGGCCTGCGACGCGCCCATCGCGACGCGGGTGGTGTGCACGGAGTGCGGTGAGCCGCTCACGGCGCGCGATGTGCGGCCGCGACGGCCCGCGGCATCGGCGGACCCGGGCTAGCCGGGGGCCGGGCGGATTACGCGGAACTGGCAGTAGGGCGAGCCCGTGAGCTTCCAGGCCTCCATTCTGGCCTCGGAGCCGGGGTCGAAGCGCTGCACGGCGAGCCGTTCGATTTCGCAGACGCGGGGCGTGGCCTTGGCGAGCGTGAGCATGGGACAGTGGTGGATGCGGACGATGATGGCTTCGTCATCGAGGGACTCGAGGCTCATGATCGCGCCGCGGCGGGTGGCGTTGTCGACAACCTGGGCGACGCGGTCCTCGATGGTGCTCTCCCCGTCGGCGGCCTGGACGCGGCTGGTGCGGTACTCCATCCACTCGGCGAGCCAGCCCTCGAGCGCCGCCGGATGGACTTCGCGCAGGTACCCTACGAGCGAGGCGAGCTGGGAGGGGGAGTTGTCGGGGAAGTAGGCGTCGGCCTCCGGGGTGGTGGTGTAGACCCGGCGATTGCGCCCCGGCCGGTTGTTGGAGGCACCGCGGCTGAGAATGAGACCGGCGGATTCGAGCACCCCGACGTGCTGGCGGACACCCGTTTCGGTGAGGTAGAGGCGAGCGGCGAGGGCGGGGATGTCGGCTTCGCCCGCGGCCTTCACCGCGTGGAGCACGGCGCAGCTGCATGGGAGTGGGAATGAAGTCCGCATCGGGTGAGAGCCGCATATGCAGGGACTGTACGTGATGGGTGAACAAACGGCCCGGGCCGGGGGAATTGCCGGGATTACAAGGGGATTTTAGCTCTAACCCGCGGGCATGCGGGCTCCAGGCCCGGCTGGTACCCCCGGCAGGATTCGAACCTGCGGCCAAGCGTTTAGAAGACGCCTGCTCTATCCCCTGAGCTACGGGGGCCCGCAGGGCAGTGTAGGCGAGGGCCGCGAAGCCGGTAAGGCGAACTGCATCACAGACGGGCGTCGCCGGGCGCTCATGGCGTCGGCACGGCCGCCGATAGAGTACGTATGAGTTCTTCGTTTCGGACCTTCTTCACCGTTCGCGCCGGGGCGTACGCCATCGTCGCCGCGGCCGCATTGCTGGTGGCGTGCGGCGGCGGGGACCGGGATTCGCCGGACGCCCAGGCGGGCAGCTCGCCCGCGTCGAACGCCGGCGGGAGTAACGGGAGCGGTGCCAGCGGCGGTGGGACCAACGTCTCCACGGGCGGCGGCAGCAGCGGGAGCGGCTCCAATTCGACCTCGAACGGCGCGATGAATGCCTGCGCGCTCGTGACCAAGGCCGACGCTGAGCGCACGCTCGGCGAACCGGTGAACCCCGGCCAGGCGCAGCAGGGACGCAACAACACCAGCGAGTGCACCTACACCTCGGCCGGCAATTACGGGGCGAACGTGGTGTTCGTGTACGCGGGCAAGGGGCCAAACGAGCGCCCGGCGTACGACCTGGCGAAGCGCACCCTTTCGCGCCCCGAGGCGCTTTCGGGGCTCGGGGACGACGCCTTCGCCATCAACCTGGACGCGCCGGTGACGCAGATCCACTTCGTCAAAGGCGACTCCTACGTGACCGTCGCGGTGACGCACCTGACCGCGACGGACCGGGCGCAGCGCGCGCGGGCACTGGCCGCGACGGCGCTGGCGAACCTGCGCTAAGGCCCAAATCGGGCACGGGTTGGACGGGCCTTCCGGGCTTCCGGGGGGCCCGTTCGCATGTCCGATGGGGGTGCGCGCGGTCTGGCTTTACTCCCATCGCCGGCTCCGCCTTTGGTCTGGTCCGAGGGCGTGCGGGGCGGCGATACGGTTTCTACAACGCAGCCAAGGCTGCCGAGAACGCAATCGACGCAGGAGAGAGCCATGACCTCGAAGCAGTCCACCCCCACCGAGTCCCTGGAACAGTTCCGCATGCGCGTGAAGGGCGAAATCGTGACGGCCCGAAGCGCGAACTACGACGAGACGCGCGTGCTCCACAACACGCGGCATGACCGGCTCCCCGCCATCATCGTGAAGGCGAACGACGCCTCGGATGTCGCGCGCGGCATCCAGTTTGCGCGGACGCACGGCCTGGCGCTCGCGGTGCGCAGCGGCGGCCACAGCTTCCCCGGCCACAGCATGAACGACGGCGGCCTCGTCATCGACATGTCGGGGATGACGAACATCCAGATCGACCCCGCGACCCGCACGGCGTGGGCCCAGCCGGGCGCGCTGGCGGGCGACTTCGCCATCGCCGCGCAGCAGTTCGGCCTCGCGGTGCCGTTCGGAGACGCCGAGTCGGTGGGGCTGGGCGGGATCACGCTGGGCGGCGGCATCGGCTTCCTGGTGCGGAAGCACGGGCTCACCATCGACCACGTACGCGCCATCGAGCTGGTGACCGCGGACGGCCAGATCCTGACGGCGACGGCAACGGAGCACGCGGACCTGTTCTGGGCGCTTCGCGGCGGCGGCGGGAACTTCGGCGTTGTGACCGGCTTCCAGTACGAGTTGGTGGAGGTCGGGACGATTCTCGGCGGCGCGATCCTGCTGCCGGCCACGCGGGATGTGCTCGAAGGGTACGCGCGGGTCTCGGAGGATGCGCCGGAGGAGCTGACCACGATCTCGTTCGTGCTCAGGGCGCCGCCGATGCCGTTCGTGCCCGAGGAGAAGGTGGGCACCATGGTGCTCGCGATCTTCCCCTGCTACACGGGCGACCTGGAACAGGGACAGCGGGCGCTGGAGCCCTTCCGCCAGCTGGCGGTGCCGGTCGCGGATGTGACCATGCCGATGCCGTACCCGGCGATCTACGACCTCACGCGCGAAGCGACGACGCCGAAGCGCGAGGTGGTGCGGTCCGGCTTCTACCCGTCGTTCGATGGCGAGACGATCGACCGCATCCTGGAGTTCATGGAAGTCGCCCCGTCGCCGTTCTGCGCGACGCAGGTGCGGCCGCTCGGCGGGCAGATGGCGAAGGTGGACCGGGACGCGACGGCGTTCGCCCATCGCGGCGCGAACTACCTGGTCACGGTGATCGGCGGGTGGCTGGAGCCCCACGAGGACGGGACGCTCGACACGTGGGCCGGGCGGTTCTGGGACACGATCAAGGACCGCCGCCAGGGCGCGTACTCGAACTTCCTCGAGGACGAAGGCGAGGGGCGCATCCGTGAGTCGTACGGCGAAGAGACCTACGCGCGGCTGGCCGAAGTCAAGCAGCGCTACGACCCGGGGAACATGTTCGCCGGGAACCAGAACATCGCTCCGAAGGCGATGAGCGCCGCGGCCTGATTCCCCGGCGGCGCGAAAGCGGGGGAGGGTGCGCCATGCACCCTCCCCTTTTTCGTGCCCGCGGAAAGGGCCGTTTCCGGACGGAGCCGAGTGCTGAACTTCCGCAACAATCGGCGAGCGGCCCGGGGGTACGGTGAGGTTGAACCCCGGATCGGGGCGACAGCGGAGGAATGGTATGGACAGGCAACGGATGCTGCGGATGGCCGGGGTGGCGGGCGTCGGGCCCATCGCGCTGGCGGGCGTCATCGGGAGCGGTTTCTTCATCGCGCAGGCGAAGCAGGACAGCCCGGCGAGCGGCACTGGCGCTGTCCAGGCCCAGCAATCGACGGCTTCTCCGATGGACGACTACATCAAGAAGCTCGCGGCGAACCTGGGCATCGACGAGCAGAAGCTGCGCGATGCGCTGAAAGCGACTTCGCTGCAGGAGATCGACGCGGCTGTCGCGTCGGGCAAGCTCACCCAGGCGCAGGCCGACAGGATCAAGGAAGCGATCAATAGCGGGAAGCTCATGATGGGCGGCTTCCACGCGCCGGGCGGGCCGGGCATGGGCGACCACCGCGGCGGCAAGGGCGGTGGCGGGGCAACGATCCACGGCGCGGACATGGCGGCGTTCCTGGGGATCACCGAGGACCAGCTCCGCACCGAACAGCAGGGCGGGAAGTCGCTCGCGCAGGTCGCGGAAGCGCACGGCAAGACCCGTGACCAGCTGAAGGCGTTCCTCACGCAGGAGCACAACACGCGCATCGACGCGGCCGTGACGGCCGGGAAGATGACCGCCGACCAGGCTGCGAACGCGAAGGCCGCGTTCGCGACCGCCGTCGACCGGATGATCGACGGCGTGATGCCAAACAAGCCGATGGGTGGCCGCGGCCCCATGGGTGGCGGGGTTCCCGGGCAGATGCCACCGGGCACGGTCCCGGGGGCGATGCCCCGCGGCGTCAACTAGGCCCTCCTCGTGGGCGGGCGGAGCTTCCCCTTGCTCCGCCCGTCCCTCTGCGATACTGACCATGAACAGCGTGGCCGAGCAAACGATCCTCGTGGCGGACGACGACGAGCACATCCTTGAGCTCGTTTCCCTCTACCTGCGCCGCGCGGGGTACGGGGTGATAACCGCGAAGGACGGCGACGAAGCGCTCGCGCGAGAGAGAGACCATCGCCCAGACCTGCTGATCCTGGACGTGATGATGCCCGGGCCGGACGGCCTGCAGGTGGCGCGGCAGCTGCGCCAGAAGGGCGACGTCCCGATCGTGCTGCTCACGGCGCGCGGCTCGGACATCGACAAGATCGCGGGCCTGCGGCTCGGCGCCGACGACTATGTGACCAAGCCGTTCAACCCGGAGGAACTCGTGGCGCGGGTGGAGGCGGTGTTGCGGCGGGCAGGCGGACGCGAGCGCGTCACGGGGGCGCGTACGGTCGCGGCCGGCGACATCGCCATCGACCTGGAGGCGCGGACCGCGCAGGCGGCGGGCCAGCCGCTCACGCTCACACCGAAGGAGTTCGACCTGCTGGCGACGCTGTGTGGCTTTCCCGGGGTGGTGCTGGGGCGCGAACAGCTCCTCGACCTCGTCTGGGGGACGTCGTTCTATGCCGTGCGAACGGTCGATGTCCACATCGCGCGGCTGCGGGAGAAGCTGGGCGGGAGCAACGTCCACATCGACACGGTCTGGGGCACGGGATACCGGCTGACGCCGCCAGGCGCGCGATGAGCCGCGTCCTGCCATCGCTGCAGGCGAAGCTGATTGCCGCGTTCGTGACGGTGACGGTGGTGTCGCTGGCCGTGGCGGCGACGGTGTTCGTGCGACTCAGCCAGAGCGACCAGCGCCAGCGGGCGATCGACCACGTTGCCTCCGAATCCGGCGTCATCTATTCCGGCTTTCTCGTGCGGCAGTTCGAGGGCGGAGGCATCGCGGCGTTGACGGAGTACGCTCGCGAGAGCGCGCGTGAGCACGACGTGCGCATCCTCATCACCGACCGCACCCGCGTGGTGGTGGCGGACACGGCGGACGAGCTCGCGGGTAGGCAGCTCACGGTCGTGGCGGACAACTCGGCGACGACGCTGGGCGGGCGCTTCACGCGGCTTCTGATC
>JAYRRO010000189.1:0-31746 GCA_041910095.1 Dehalococcoidia bacterium | reverse complement strand
CGGCTTTCGCCGCGGAAGGGCTGATCTATGAGACCGTCGCGCGCAACGAGATCATCGCGATCGCACCGCCGGGCCATCCACTCGCCGGGCGCGACCTCGCCTTCGAGGACCTCACCGCCTTCCCCCTGATCGGCTATGCCGGCGGCAGCGCGAGGCTCGCCGTCGATGACTGGCTCGCGCGGAATCCCGGCCACCGCGTGGTCTACTCAGCCCAGACCGACAGCTCCATCGCCGCGAGGACGCTGGCCCTTGCCATGGGCTCGCCCGCGTTCATCGTCAAGCAAGCCGTATCCGACGACCTCGCCGCAGGGTCCGTAGTCGAGCTTCGCGTCCGGGATTTCACGGCGTCGTACCCGCTGTGCGCCGTCTACCTCTCGGAAGAGGACCTCGGTGCCAGCGCGAAACGCTTTCTCGCCATTCTTCGCGAAGGGTTCCGGGCGTCGGTCCGGGTCCACGGCGGCGATGTTGCTTCCCGCGCATGATTTGTTGAAGACTCCGAAGTTAACGCAACGGCGCGCCCTCAGTAGCATCCCCCACGTGCCTGCCCGGATTCGACGGCGCGACAAAGAGGGAAATGTACTGTGGATCGAGAGAACTATTGGCTTCGGCGTAACTCCACCTCCCGGCGGCGGTTCCTCGCCGGCACGGGCCTGCTCGGCGGCGGCCTCGCCGCGGCGCTGACCGTCGGCTGCGGCGGCGACGACGACAGCTCGTCATCCTCCGAACCGGGCGCCTCCACCGGCGCGTCCTCGGCCCCCACGCAGGCCGTGAAGCGCGGCGGCACGCTCACCATGGCCCGCGCCGGCAACCTCGCCTTCGCCGACCCCCAGCGTTCTAGCGGCGGCAATGACCCCGTCTTCACCCGCCTCTACGCTGAGACTCTCCTTCGCTACGACGGCGACACTATCAAGGCCTACATGGCCGAGTCCCTCGAACAGCCCGACACCTCGACCGTCACGCTCAAGCTCCGCAAGGACATCAAGTTCGCGGACGGCACCCCCGTGAACGCCGAGGCCGTGAAGTTCGCCGTCGAACGCGGCAAGGACGCCAAGCTCAACGCCCCCGTCCGTCCGGCGATGTCGCTCATCAAGAACGTCGAGACTCCGGACGAGTTCACCGCCGTCCTGAAGCTGGAGCGCCCGAACGCGCTGTTCCTGTCGTCCTTCGCACCTTCGAGCTACCTGGTGTCGCCCACGGCGCTCAACAAGATGGGCCAGGATGAGTTCACCAAGAAGCCCGTCTCCGCCGGCCCCTACAAGGTCGAGAAGATTACCCAGGACGGCGAGTCCGTCTTCGTGAAAGACCCCGAGTGGCCCATCAAGGCCCCGAACGGCGACCAGCTCCCGTACCTGGATCGCATTATCAACAAAATCATCCCGCAGCCCGAGGCGCTCGTCGCCGCGCTCCTCTCGGGCGATGTGCAGCTCGTGAACGTCGTCGACCTCGGGAGCGTCGCCCAGCTCAAGTCGTCGGACAGCGCGGCCGCTTTCGAGGTCCCTGCGGCCTCCTGGCAGGTCGTGGAGTTCGTCACGAACCGCGCCCCCACGGACAACGTCGCCCTTCGCAAGGCCATCAACTACGCGATCAACCGGGACGAGATCAACAAGCAGCTCGCGTTCGGCCTTGGGCAGCCCGCGACCGAGTGCCTGACGCTCGACTCCTGGGTCCTCGATTCCTCCATCCCTCGCTACCAGTACGACGCCAAGAAGGCCGCCGAGGCGCTCGGCCAGGCCGGTTATCCCGACGGCATCGACCTCAAGATCGCCACCTACGCGCCCGCGCAGGCCGAAGCGATCCAGCAGCAGCTGGCGAAACTGAAGATTCGCCTCACCATCGACAACCTCGAACTCGCCGTCTATCAGGACAAGTTCCGCACCAAGGGCGAGTATCCGCTCGCGACCGCCGGCGGCCCGACCGAGGGCGGCGAACTCTACCAGTACTTCCTCACCCGCATGGGCTCGAAGGGCAAATACAACCCCGGTCAGCCCAACAACCCGGAGTGGGACGCGCTCATCACCAAAGTGGAGACCGCCTTTGAGCAGAACGAACGCAAGGCGCTCTACCAGCAGATGCTGAAGAAGTCCTACGACGAGTCCTACCGGGCCTGGACCATCACGAACCCTGTGTTCTACGGCGTTTCAAAGAAGCTCCGCGGCGTCGTTCCCCTTCGCGAGAACCGGACGAACCCCGACCTTCGCACGGCCTGGCTCGCCTGAGTCCAGCCGCCTGCTGCCGGCCCACGCCCCCGTTTCCCCCTCGGGGGCGTGGGCCGGCGAGGGAGACTGTTCATGACGCGGTACGTCATCCGTTCCACCTCCCAGTCGCTCTTCGTCGTGGTGCTCGTGAGCATGCTCGTCTTTGCGATCATGCGCGCCCTTCCCGGAGACCCCGTCGCGGCCCTCACCGGCGAATCCGTGGCCGGATACGATGCCCAGCAGGTTCAAGAGCTCAAAGCAAGCCTGGGCCTGGACCGCCCCATCCCGGTGCAGTATGGCGACTGGGCCTGGAATGCGATTCGCGGCGACTTTGGGAAGTCCGCCCGCAACCACCTCGCCGTCACTGGCGAGATTCAGTCGAGGCTCATCGCCTCCGTTCAGCTCGGCATCGTGGCGCTGGTGCTCGGCCTCATCATCGGCGTCGCCTTTGGGATCATCGCCGCGCTGCGCCAGGGCTCCGTCATCGATACCCTCGTCACGCTCGTGGCCATGTCCGGCATCGCCGTGCCCACCTTCGTCTCATCGATGCTGCTGATCTGGATCTTCACTGTTGAACTGCACTGGCTCCCGATCGGCGGCTTCGTCAACATCTGGGACCACCCCGCGCTCGCGGCGAAGCGCCTGGCGATGCCTGCCGGCGTCCTCGCCATGACCATCGCCGCGCCCATCATGCGCCACACCCGCTCGAGCCTCCTCGAGGTCCTGCGGTACGACTACATCCGCACCGCCCGCGCGAAGGGCCTGCCGGGCCACTCCATCGTCATCCGGCACGCGCTCCGCAATAGCCTCCTCCCTGTGGTCACGGTCGCCGGGCTGCGTATGGCCGGGCTTCTCGAAGGCAGCGTCATCGTCGAGTCCATGTTCAGCGTCCCCGGGATCGGCCGCCTCGCCGTCGCGTCCATCTCCGCACGCGATTACCCGACGCTGCAGGCGATCGTGGTCGTGTTCGCGATCATCACCGTCGCCGTCAACCTGCTCGTCGATATCCTTTACACCCTCCTCGACCCGACCATCGAGTACTCCTAGGGGTGGCGCAGATGAACGACGAACTGACTCTCCCCGCCGCCCTCGGCCTTCCGGTCGGGCGCAAGCGCGGCCTCGCCGGCCGCGCCGGCCGCATGTTCCGCCGCTACCCGCTCGCCTCCATCTCCGCGTGCATCATCGCCCTGATGGTGACCATGGCCATCATCGCTCCCTTCATCGCGCCCTACGGCCCGACCGAGGCCGATGGCCTTGCCTCCCTCAATACCCCCTCCGCTGACCACTTCTTTGGCACCGACCGCTTCGGCCGCGACGTGTTCAGCCGCGTGATCTACGGCTCGCGCGTCTCCCTGGGAGTCGGGCTCGGCGCGGTCCTCGTCGCCGGCCTGCTCGGGCTTCCCACGGGCATGATCGGTGGCTACTTCGGCGGCATGGTCGATGCCCTGCTCATGCGCGTGACGGACACCTTCATGGCGATCCCCGGCCTCCTGCTCGCCCTTTCGCTCGTGCTCGTGCTCGAACCGTCCTTCTTCACGGTGGCCCTGGCGCTGGGCATCGCCGCCTTCCCCGGCTACGCGAGAGTCATGCGCAGCCGCGTCCTTTCGCTGCGTTCGGCGGACTTCGTGATGGCGGCGCGCGCGCTCGGAGCCGGCCACACCCGCATCATGCTCCGCCACATCCTTCCGAACGCCATAGCCCCGATGATCGTCGTGGCCTCACTCAGCATGGGTGGCGCCGTCCTCGCCGAGGCCGGGCTGAGCTTCCTCGGCGTCGGCGTGCGGCCTCCCACGCCAACGTGGGGCGCGATGCTCAAGGACTCATTCGCCCTCATCTACCAGGCTCCGTGGCTCATGAGCTTCCCCGGCGCCGCCATTTTCATCCTAATTTTGTCACTCAACTTGCTGGGCGACGGCCTGCGCGACATCCTCGACCCGCGGCAACGCCGGGCCTGATCCAGAACAACCGGAGCAAGAGCAACTCATGGGCATTTCGCTACTCGCCGGCCTTGTCGCGATCGAGGCCGGGACGACCGTCAAAGCCGGGTTCTGCGGCAAGCTCCTCGTGGATGCCGGGGCCGAAGTCATCAAACTGAGCCTGCCAGAACCGGACGACCCGCCGTTCTCCGAATGGCTCGACCGGGGCAAGGCAAGCGTCGTCATCGATTGGCGCATCCCCGAGGGCGAGGCGCTCCTCGGCCGCCTGCTCGCGCGCGCCGACGTCCTCGTGTCCGACATCGAACCGCCCGCCGAGGCAGCCGCGCTACGGGATGCCGCATCCCGGCACCCGCGCCTCGTGCACACCGCCCTCACCGACCTCGGGAGCATCGGCCCGTTCGCCGGCCGGCCGGCCACGGATCTCATCGTGTCCGCCCTCTCGGGCATGTGCTACATCAACGGACAGGCGGGCCGCCAGCCACTCCGCGAGCCGGGCAACCAGGCATCCATCGCCGGTGCTTTGGCTGGTTACATCGGCACCATGGCCGCACTGGCCAACCGCTGCCAGACCGGCGAGGGGCAGGCCGTCGATGTCTCGGCGCTTGAGGCGATGGTTAACGTGCTGAGCCCCTCGGTCCTCCAGTGTTCCTACCAGGACGGCGCTCCGCACCGTCATCCCAGCACCGACGGTTTCCTCTTCGACTGCGCCGACGGGCAGGTGAGCATCATCATCTCCGCCCAGCGATCCTGGGATACCATTCTCGACATCTGGGGCATCACCATCGACCCGGCTGAGGCGGACAGGTTCACCGAGGCGAGCCGGCGGACGAACATGCCTGCCATCCGCGCCCTGCTCGCGCCCGTGCTCGCGAAGAAGACTCGCCAGGAAGTCTTCGAGGAGCTCTGCATGGTGCACGTGCCTTGCGGCATGCTCATGACCCCCGCCGACCTCCCCCACGACCGCCATCTCCGTGAGCGCGGGAGCTTCGATACCCTTGCCAACGGCGCCCGCGCGCAGCGCGTATTCCCCGGGCCCGGGTTCCGCGTTGCCAACCAGCCGCCCACGGCCGAACGCGCACTGCCCGTGCGCGGCGCCGACACCGCCCGCGTGCTCGCGCCGCTCGCACCGAACGGAGGTGTCGAATGACCCGCATGCCGCTCGAACACGTTCGCATTCTCGACCTCACCCAGGCCTGGGCCGGTTCATATGCATTGCAGGTCCTCGCGGACCTCGGCGCCGAGGTCATCAAGGTTGAGTCGCGCTCTCGCCCCGACCCGTGGCGCGGCGGCTTCGTCGCCTCCCGCGGTCTTCCCTGTTACCCCTCCGAGGGCCCGGGCGAACGGCCCTACAACCGCTCCTACCTTGCCAACAGCGTCAACCGGAATAAGTTCGGAATCACCCTCGACCTCAACACCGCCGAGGGACGGACCCTGTTCCTTGACCTTGCGAAGACCGCCGACGTCGTCACCGAGAACTTCACGCCCCGGGTGCTCAGTAACCTGGGCATCGGATACGACGTCCTGAACGCCGTCCGCCCCGAAATCATCCTCCTCTCCATGCCCGCCTTCGGCCTCTCCGGCCCCTATCGGGACTTCCCGGGCATTGGCGGAACCATCGAACCGATGTCCGCCAACGCCTCGCTGCTCGGCGAAGTGGGCGGGCGGCCCCAGGTCTCGGGCGTCATGTATCCCGATGCCGTCGCCGGCCTGAACGGCGCCGCCGCCGTGCTGACGGCGCTCCAGGCCCGCGCCACGACCGGCAGGGGCGCGCACGTGGAGGTCTCGCAGCACGAGTCGATGATCGCCATGCTCGGCGAGTTCTTCGCCAGCGACTCCCTCCCGGGCCCGCAGCGGGCCGGCAACCGCGACCTGCACCTGGTCCCCAACGGCATTTACCCCTGCCTCGGAGACGATGACTGGATCGCCATTTCCGTCCGCGACGACGGCGACTGGGCGCGCCTCCGTGCCGCCATCGATGCGCCCTCCCTTCGCGACGACGGCCTCTGCTCCGCCGCGGCGCGGCGGGCTCGCGAAGACGAGATCGACGCCGTGCTCGCCGCATGGACGGCCTCGCGGCCAGCGGCCGAGGTCGAAGCACAGCTCCTGGAGGCGGGAATCCCGGCCGCTCGCGTCCGAAGCCTCGCGGACGTGCTCGCCTGCCCGCAGCTCAATGAGAGCGGCTACCTCCAGACCGTGCCCCAGCCCGAGGGCATTCCCCCGGCGCCAATGCCCGGGATCATCGCCAACCTCACCGCGACACCCGGGCGCATCCGCATGCCGGCCGCCCGCCACGGCGAGCACAGTCACGAAGTCCTCCAGCGAATCCTCGGCCTCGGTGAATCCGAGCTCGCCGCCCTGGAGGCGAAGGGCGTCATCGGCGCGGGCCCACCCCCCGCGTGATGAAGCGGCCGCGCACTCACACAAAGGAGCATCACCTTGGAATACCGTGACATCATCTTCGAGCCCGGCCCCGTCGCCCGCGTGATCCTCAACCGGCCGCGCTACCACAACTCGCAACCTCCCCGCATGGTCGAGGAGATGGACGACGCCTTCGGCCGCGCGGTCGACGACCCGGCCACGCGCGTCATCATCCTCTGCGGCGCCGGGCCCAGCTTCTCCGCCGGCCACGACCTCGGCACCCCCGACTCCATCGCCGACCGCGAGGAGCGCGGCCAGACCCGCGAACCCGAATCCCGATACAGAAGCGCCCGGTCCTACTGGTACGAAGCGTCCATGCGCTGGCGCAACATCCCGCTGCCGACCATCGCGATGGTCCACGGCTACTGCATCTACGGCGGCTGGATCTTCGCTTCGGCGATGGACTTCGTGTTCGCCGCCGATAACGCGCTCTTCCTTCCGTCCCACACGCAGTACTTCACCGCCCCGTGGGACCTGGGAACGCGCCGCGCCAAGGAAATCCTGTTCGAAAGCCGCTTCATCACCGCGCGCGAGGCCTACGACTACGGCTTCGTGAATCGCATCTTCGCCCCGGATGACCTCGAGCGAGAGACGCTCGCCTACGCCAACCGCGTCGCCGAGACATCCCGCTTCTCGAACCAGCAGATCAAGTTCTCGATCAACAACTGCCAGGATGTCCAGGGCTTCACCGCCTTCTCCGACTCCGCTTACCAGACCTATTTCGTGAACTCCGTCATTCGCGCCGATCCCCTGGTGGGCCCGGGTGGCGAACGGCGGATGGAAGGCGTCGCCCACGCGAAGGAACTCCTCCAGCGAGGCTTCCCGCCCCGCGACTGAACCCTGCATCCGCCCACGACCGGGTCCGGGCGCGTGCAAAGCAGCCGGACCCGGCATGCCGGAGGCGCTGGCTCTCACCTCGCAACGCTCCCCCCGGCCGGGGCGGGCGCGGTGCCGCGCTCTGTTACAATCCACGTGCTGCCTGGATTCCGCACGCGCGGCATGCCGCGCGGGGTGGCACCTCGACAGCGCCGGTCCGGGCGCGGGAGTAGCTCAGTGGTAGAGCGCCTGCCTTCCAAGCAGGATGTCGCGAGTTCGAGCCTCGTCTCCCGCTCCAACCCCCCCCGCCAGCCGCTTCTCAGGCCCGGCACGCGAAACTGAGCGCCCGCACCGCCGTCAGCCCCGCGCTGTCCGTCACCGTGATGACCAACCGGTGTGGCTCCGGGTCCACGCTTTCGCAGATGAGTCCGAACGCGCTATTGGCACCTGCCCGCTGCTCGTCCGGCGTGAGGTGCCCGACTGCGCGCGACTCGTGGAGAGGCTCCTCCGTGCCGACTCGAACGGCCTCCTCCACGTCAAGCGTCACCGTCAGCGCGTTGCCATCGGCGTCCCGCCAGCGCACCCGGAAGATGGCGCTCTCGCCCAGCCGCGCGGAAGCAGGCCCCTCCACGAAAAGTATTTCGGGCGGCGTCGCGGCGGTCGGCAGCGGGTAGGTGCGGAAGGCGTAGTTGAGTTCCCCGACGACCGCGCCGGCGTCATTCCGCGCGATGGCGTGGTACCGGACGTCCGGCCCGTCGCGGGCGAGCACGGGGACGAATCTGCAGGTGGTGAACTGGGTCGCGACGTACTCGTTGCTCCATTCTGGCCCGGTGACGGGCGCCGTCTGTTCGATCGTCACGAAGAAGCGCGCACCGATTGGCGTGCCCTTCCAACAGATCTCGATCTCGCCGGGGACCGGATACGCCCCTCCGTTGGGCTCGAAGGCGAAGGCCCGTGTATCCGCCGTCGCCGTGGGAGTAGCCGTGGTTGGCGTCGCGGTTGGCGTTGATGTTGGCGTCGCGGCACGGATCGGGGTTTCGGTCGCGGCTAGCGTCGGCGTTGGTGCCGCCGATGTGGCGGTTGGCTCAGGGGTGTTACCACCGCCGCCCCCGGGGCCGCCCGGCTCCGCGGAGGCTGACGGCGGCGCAGGCGCGCTTGTGCCCGTGGGCGATAGGCTGTCCGCGGCACGCACGCCAGCGGCCGTTGCCCCGCTCGCCATCGCGTCCGCGCCGCTGGCCCCGGCGTGTTCTTCGTCACCGCGACCCCCCAGGATCCAGCCGACGACGGCCACGCAGCCAATCGCGACCGAACAGGCCAGCACGGCCATGCGAATCGAGAGCAGCGACGCTCCTGCCCTCCCGGTTGCGGACGGCACCTGGGTTCCGTCCAGCGCAGCGAGGAGCTCGGTCGCCGTGGGGCGCGCCGCCGGGTCCTTCCGCAACATCCATCCAACGATGTCGCGCGCTGCCAATGGGACGATGTCGAGGTCTGGATCTTGGCGGATGTGCTTCACCACGATCTCGGCCTGGCTTTCGCCGGTGAAAGGTGGCCTGCCGGTGAGCAGCTCAAACGCCACGCAGCCGAGCCCATACACATCGGCGCCGGCGCTCGCAGCGCCTTCGGGCGCCATATACGCCGGTGTGCCCATCGTCGTGCTGGCGCCCGTTAATGCCGTCAGGTCCAGCGCTTTCGCGATGCCGAAGTCGGCGAGCTTCACCGTTCCGTCGGGCGCGATCAGCGCATTCGACGGCTTGACGTCGCGATGGACCACGCCGGCACCGTGGACGGCCTGGAGCCCCATCGCCAGCTGCCGAATGACTCCCTTCGCCTCGGACCAGGGCATCGCGCCGCGTTCGCGCAACACGCCCTGTAGTGAAGGGCCCTCGACGTACTCCATCACCATGTATGGCCGCCCGTCGCGAACCCCAAAGCCGATCGTGCGCACCACGTGTGGCGAGTCGATGCGCTGCGACACCTCGACTTCCCGGGCGAACCGCTCTACGAAGTACGGGTCATCGGTGAACTGCTCGTGCAGGATCTTGAGCGCCACCGTCGCGCCCGTCTCCCTGTCGCGGGCGCGCCAAACCGTGCCCATCCCGCCACGGCCCACACGCTCGAGGAGTTCAAACCGCTCGCTCACGCGAGTGACCGGGCGCGTGGTGTTTCGCCCCCGCTGAATGTGGCATCGCGATTCACCGCACGAGTCTAGGCGTCACCGCGCGGTCGTCGTGGTCAGTTCGTGGACAACTTCGGGACAGGTGCTGGCCGGGAGTCCGGGCACTCTCGTGCTCGCGCCCACACCGCGCGCCATTGACGCCCGCCCCCGCGATTTCAAGAATGGCTCTGTGGCAGCCTATGGCGACCTCGTGATGGAGCATTTCCAGAACCCGCGAAATGCGGGCGAACTCCCCCACCCCGACGGCGAAGCATCCAGGTCCAACCCCGTCTGCGGAGATCGCATGCGCGTCATGATCCGCGTCGCGGATGGCCGCATCGCCGAGGTCCGCTGGCAGACCCGCGGCTGCCCGCCCGCCATCGCCACCAGCTCCTTCGCCAGCGAAATGGTGACCGGCTGGACGCTCGACCAGGTGGATGCGCTCACTCGCGAAGCCATCGCCGAGGGCATCGGTGGCCTCCCGCGCGATAAGGTGCATTGCAGCGTGCTCGCCGCTGACGTCCTGCGCGCCGCCGTCGCCGATTTCCGAACAAAGGGCCGGGCACCCCGCGATTGAGGGTTCGCCTTAACGAACCGGGCGGGTATGATCCGCCACGGCGCGAACGCGCACAGGCCGAACGACCGGAGAATCCATGCTCGCCATCCTCCCCTTCCTGATGAGTGCCAACGACGCAGGCGTGATCTGCCTGGTCATCTTCCTCGCGTCCAACATCATCTTCGGCATCCCCGTGCTCTCCACGCGCGGCACCACGCAGCTCATGTGGGCCGGCATCGTCGGCTTCGTGCTGCTCATCGAAGTGGTCGCGATGGTCACGTTCGTCACCCTCATCAGTAACGGCACGATCAGCCCATCCTTCAGCTGACCGGGCGAGTCACCACGTACACGACAAGAGGCGGAGGCCATCGCGGCCTCCGCCTCTTCACTTTCATCCCGGCCGGTTCTAGAGCAGGCGGCGGATCGGCTTTCGCCCCGGCCGCGGGTCGTAGTTGCTCTTGAACATCTCCAGCTTGTCGCGCTCGATCAGGTACTTCCCCGCGAACAGCGTCGCCGGGATCTTCTTCTGCTTGATCAGGCGGCGAAGGCTCTGCGGGTGAATCGCGAGTTCGCGCGCCGCCTCGACCAGATCGAGGTAATTGTCGAATGGGGTGATGACCGCCACGTGCTGGACTCCTTCCCCGGGTCGAGGCCGGGCGCCCACCGGCGGCGCAAACGCTCACCCGCATAGGCAGTAGCAGACGTTAGCAAACCGCCCCAGTTATTGTCTACACCCCTGAGCAGTTCCCAACCGGGTCCGTTCGACCCTTCAACGGCGCCTCCACCCTTCTCGCGATGATCACCGTTCGCTGGCCGCGCAGCGTTGTGCAGAGCAAGGTCACAGGCTCCCCCTCAAGCTTCCCGAGCATGCGCAACAGCTCCTCCGGCTCGACCGGAAAGGCCCGCCTCCGCACCTCCGTTGGCCGCCAGCCGCGGTCCCGCAGCCGCTGCCGCAACCGGGCGACACCGAAGGGCATCGCCTCCAGCACCGCGAAGGTGGCCGCCATCGGGTGAAACGCCGGCCCCGGCGCCGTCAGATACGCCACCTGCTCGTCCATGAGCCGCGCACCCAAGATCTCACCGAGGTGCCGCACCAGCCCGGCACGCGTCACGCACGATTCCGGGTCGAAGATTACCTCGCCCGGCGGGGCTGACCCACCCGCGCACTCTGCCGCCTCGCTCGTCAGCTCCACATCACCCGGGAGCGACACCGCGCGGCGCAGTCCCGGGATGGCGCCTTCGCCGAACCAGAGGGCGGCTTCCCGCATCGAACGCCCGAGCTGCACGAACTCGGCCTCGGCCATGGCCGGGATGTGCCGGTCCTCGATCCCCGGTGCCGTCTTCAGCACAGCGACGCGCGCCCCAAGGGCGAGGGCCACCGCGGTGTCCCATCGCGGCGAGAACGCCCCAGGGTCGAAGCGCCGCGGTCCGCCTTCTCGCCGGGAGGGGTCGAGGATAAGAGCCGCGCCATCGAGGGCGAACGGCGCACGCCCCGCATCGCCTTGAGCCACCAGTGCCCCGGGCACGTTCGCCGCCGCCAGGATCGCGGTCACGGGGTCGCGTTCGGTGCCTGCCGCCCGCGCCACCAGCCCGGCCGCCGGGCGCAGGTCGCCGCCGAGCCCGCACGTCAGGTCGATCACCGGCAATCCTCCGGCCGCGATCCTCGCCGCCCGGCGCGCCGCCACGATGGGGTGCGTCATCATTTCCAGGCCGTGGGCGGTCAGCAGCATGCCCTCGACCCCGCGGCCGGCCGCCCGTGCCCGCAGGCTCACCTGCTCCGCCAGCGCCGATGCCTCCGCCGGGGGATGGGACTTTCGCAGCTCGGTTGCCAGCCGGAGCGGGGCCCGCCGGGCCAACGATGGCGGAAGCGCCCCAAGCGCCTCGCGACCGGCGGCCGACACAAGATAGCGCGCGCGTGCGATGTCCATCCGGGCCAGTGTACGGGGGACCCGTTTCGCCGCACGGCCTGCCGTTGCGTACGCTGGTTCCGTGGCCGCCATCCTCTGCCTCGACTTCGACGACACCGTAGTGCTGGAAAACCTTACCCGCGCACTGCTGGAACGCTTCGCCGAACCCGGTTGGCGCGACTTCGAACGCCAGTACCAGGAAGGCCGTCTCTCGGTCGAGGCGTACAACCTCGCTGCCCTCGACCTCATCCCGATCGACGTCGGGCCGGAGGACATGGCCGCCTTCGCACGCGCGACCGCCCATCCGCGCGCCGGCCTCGTGGAGTTGGCCGACTGGGCGCACTGGAACGGCTGGCCGCTGACCGTCGTAAGCAACGGCTTCGACCTCGCCGTCGACCCCGTACTCGATGATCTCGGGCTGGACCGCGTGGCCCGCCATCGCGGTCGCACCGCCCGCACGTACCGCTGGCGCGGCCGCTACGTCAGCCCGCGCGGGATCGAGGTGCGCGAAGGCTTCAAGCTCTCCTATGCCGCTGCCTTCCGCGCGAACGGGGACTTCGTGGCGTATTGCGGCGATGGCGCCTCCGACGTCCAGGCCGCCCGCCTCGCGCCCGTCGTCTTCGCCCGCGACACCCTGCTCGCGCGTCTCACGGGCGAACACCCGCGTCTCTATCCCTTTGAGACCTTTCACGATGTCATCGCCGTTCTCGAACGCGAAGCCGCGGGGTGGCTTAGCGCCTTCGACGGCGACCCCGGTCACGACGAGCGCTGACGACCTTCGAACCCGGGGCAGCGGAGCACCGGCAGCGCCGGATACTTGGGGAACGGCCCGTCCCTCGCCGACAGCGTACAGAGCCAGAACACCGAACCCCGCGCGCTCACCACGGTCCTGGCGCGGTCGCAGGCCGCGCAGAGGCCAATTCGAGGATCCGGGCCGGGGCCGGCGCGCTCCATCCGGCGACTATAACGGGGCGACCGTTGAAGGACGCCCGATATACTGGATCCCTCTATGACAGCTTCCGCCGCATCTCCTGAAGCCCTCCGGGAGGAGGCGCTCGCCGCGCTTTCCGAAGCCTCGGACGAACCGGCGCTCGAACGATGGCGCGCCGAGTGGCTCGGCCGCCAGGACGGGCGCGTGACCCTCCTCCTGCGTGCCGTCCGCGAGCAGCCGCCGGAGCAGCGTGCCGCCTTCGGCCAGGCGGCGAACGCGGTCAAGCAAACCCTCGAAACCGCGCTCGCCGAACGGCAGGAGAGCCTGAAGCAGGCAGCGCTGAAAACCCTCAGCACCACGGCCGCCCTCGACGTGACGCTTCCCGGCCGGCCCCAGTCCATCGGCCGCCTTCACCCCGTCACCCAGACCCTTCGCGACTGCGTCAACGCGTTCCAGGAGATGGGCTTCCGCGTCGCCGAAGGCCCCGAAGTCGAATGGAGCGCCTACAACTTCGACGCCATGCGCATCCCCGAAGACCACCCCGCGCGCGACATGTGGGACACGATCTGGGTCGACACGCTGCTCAACGGCGAACGGAAGATGCTCCTCCGGACGCATACCTCGCCGAACCAGGCCCGTGTCATGGAGCGCACGCCCGAGCCACCCGTCCGCGTCATCGTGCCCGGCAAGTGCTACCGCCAGGAGGCCACCGACGCCACCCACGAGTGGATGCTCACCCAGATCGAAGGCCTCGCCGTCGATGAAGGCGTGCGCATGAGCGACCTCAAAGGCGTCCTCTACGAGTTCGCCCGCAAGATGTTCGGGCAGGACCGGAAGGTCATCTTCCACCACAGCTACTTCCCCTTTGTTGAGCCGGGCGTCGAGATGGCCATGGACTGCTTCATCTGTCGCGGCTCCGGTGCCGATTGCCGCACCTGCCACGGCACCGGCTGGATCGAGATCCTCGGCGCGGGCATGGTCCACCCCGAGATCATCGAAAACGCCGGCTATGACTCCTCCAGGGTCACCGGCTTCGCCTTCGGCCTCGGTGTCGAACGCGTCGCCCTCCTGCGCTGGGGCATCGAAGACATCCGCCACTTCTACGCGAACGACCTCCGCTTCCTGGGGCAATTCTAGGGAGCTGATAGCAGTTGGCGGTTAGCCATTAGCAGGGCGACCCCGTCGGGAGGACGGGACCGGGAAGGGGCAGACTCGTGCGACTGTTACGGGGGTTGATCTGGCACGAAGCGCCTCAGCTGGCGCGCGGCGCCTCCAATGTGGCCCCGGCCCCCCAGCCCGCCTACAGCTAACAGCCAACAGCGAGGAGCTTCTTGTGCGGCCGTTTCAGGAACTGGTGGTCTGGCAGAAAGCGCACCAACTTGCGCTCGCCGTGTACCACGAATCCCGGGCGTTTCTGGGTGACGAGCGCTTCGGACTGACCAGCCAGCTGCGCCGAAGTGCCGTCTCGAGACCAGCGAACCTCGCCGAGGGGTCCGCGCGCCCGGGAGAGGGAGTTCCGGCGGTTTCTCGGCATCGCGCTCGGCTCTGCTACCGAACTCGAATACCATCTGAATCTGTCGAGAGACCTCGGCTACATCTTCGTGAGACGCACTCGCGCCTCGATACGTCTCTCGCAGAAGTCAAGCGCATGCTCGTCGCCTTTATCCGCCGCCTCCAGGACGCCCCGCCGCCGCGGACCACTAACAGCTAAGAGCCAACAGCCAGGAGCTTCTCGTGAAACTACTCCTCTCATGGTTGCGCGAATACGTCGATGTCGACCTGCCCGTCCCCGAACTGGCGCGACGGCTCATCGACGCCACGGCCGAAGTCGAGGGCTGGGAGACCATCGGCGCGGGCTGGGACCCCGAGCGCATCCGCGTCGCCCGGGTCGTGGCCGTCGAGCCCCATCCCAACGCCGACCGTCTCCGTCTGGCCACCGTCGAGACCGGGTCCGGCCTCCAGCAGGTCGTCTGCGGCGCGCCGAACATCGCCGCCGGCCAGAAGGTCGCCTTCGCCACCGAAGGCGCCGTGCTCGTCGATGGACACACCGGCGAAACCGCGAAGCTCAAGCTCCGCCCCATCCGCGGCGTCGAATCCGCCGGCATGGTGCTGAGCGAAAAGGAGCTCGGCCTCAGCGACAGCCACGAAGGCATCCTCGTCCTTCCGGATGACGCTGTCGTGGGCCGCCCGCTCGTCGAGCAGCTCGGCGACGTTCTCTTCGATATCTCCACCTGGGCCAACCGTGCCGACCTGCTCGGCGTGCTCGGCCTCGCGCGGGAGGTCTCGGCCCTTGTCTCGCGCCCCCTGCGCGAGCCCGCCACCACCTACACCGAGGCCGGCCCGCCAACGGAATCGCTCGCCAGGGTCACCATCCAGGACCCCGACCTCTGCCCGCGCTTCATGGCCTCGGTTATCCAGGGTGTTTCCCTCGGGCCCTCGCCGGCGTGGATGCAGGAGCGGCTCCTGCGCCACGGCATGCGCCCCATCAACAATGTCGTCGACATCACGAACTATGTGATGATCGAGACCGGGCAGCCGCTGCACGCCTTCGACTATGACCTGGTGCGCGGAAAGCAGCTCATCGCCCGCCGCGCCACTCCCGGCGAGAAGCTCGTCACGCTCGATGGCGTGGAGCGCGAATTCGATGGCCAGATGGTGCTCGTCTGCGATGGCGAAGGCCCCGTCTCCGTGGCCGGCGTGATGGGCGGCGGCAACAGTGAAGTCAACGAAGCCACCCGCACCATCCTCCTCGAGGCCGCGACATGGGTGCCCGGCAACATCCGCCGGACCTCCATGTACCTCAAGCTCCGCAGCGAAGCGAGCCTCCGGTTCGAAAAGGGCCTGGGGCCCGAAATGGCCGAGTTCGCCCTCAAGCGCGCCCTCCATCTGTTCGAACAGCTCACCGGCGGCGCCGTCTCCCGGGGCGTCATCGATGTGTACCCCGGGAAGAAGCCTCCCCTCACGATCATCCTTCCCGCCGCGCGCATCGAGCAGGTCCTCGGGTATGCCATCGGCCCCGACCAGGTGCGCCGCATCCTCACCGACCTCGGCTTCGTGTGCCACCACCTGCCGCCCGACCGTTACAGCGTGCAGCCCCCGTACTGGCGGCCCGACGTGCTCATCGCCGACGACCTCGTCGAGGACATCGCCCGCATCCACGGGTACGACCGACTCCCGGCGACGAAGCTGCGCGGCAGCCTCCCCGAGCCCGAGCCGCGGCCCGTCGAGGACCTGCGTGAGCGCGTGCGCGACCTCGCCGTCGGCCTCGGGTTCCAGGAGATCATCACCTATAGCCTCACCGAGAAGCAGAAGCTGGAACGTGTGGTGGCGCCTGGCGATGTTCGACGCATGGCGCCGCTCTCCGTCGTGAACCCCGTCGCTGCTCGGCACACCTACCTGCGCACCTCGCTGCGCGCGGGCCTGCTCGAAACCTACGCCGCGAACCGCCGCCAGCACGATGGCCCTTTGCGCCTGTTCGAGGTGGGGCAGGAGTTCCTGCCCGTCGAGGCCGGCCTCCCGCACGAAAGGAAGGTGTTCTGCGCCCTCGTGGGCGGCACGCGCGAAGCGCGATGGGCGAAGGCCGGCGAAGACCGCCTGGACTTCTTCGATGCAAAGGGCGCAGCCGAGGCCGTGCTGGGGGCCCTCGGCATCCCGGCCGTCTTCGCCGCCGCCTCCGAGTTCGGCCTGCTCGAAGGGCATGCCGCGCGCGTTGCCTCGGGCAAACAGCCGGTCGGGGTCGTCGCGCAGGTGCACCCGGACACCGCCGCCGCATTCGACATCGATGAACCCGTGTTCCTTATCGAGCTCTGGCTGGAGGACCTGGTTTGGGTGTTGCCCGAGCGGCCGGCCTACGTCGCGCCTTCTCGCTTCCCCGAGATGCGTCACGACCTGGCCCTGCTGATGGATACGGCCACCCCGGCCGCCCGCCTGATCGACATCGTGCGCTCTCACCGCTCGGGGACCGTGCGCATCGCCGCCGACATCTTCGATGAGTACCGGGGCAAGGGCGTGCCCGAGGGCAAGAAGTCCCTCGCCGTCGCCGTTCGCTACCAGGCCGAGGACCGTACGCTCACGGACGAAGACGTCGCCCGCATCGAGACCGGCCTTCTCAAGCGGCTGGAGAAGGAGCTGGGTGCGGTTCGCCGCTGACGGCCCGGAGTGACGCACCGCGCGCCCTTCTGGTATCGTGAACGGGTTGCGGCCCCCGCGTGGGCAATTCCCTTCGCAAGAAGGTGGGGTGATTCGGCACTCTGTCAGAGGTAATCGTCGGCGATAACGAGTCCTTCGAGGGCGCCCTCAAGCGCTTCAACAAGCGCGTCATGATGGATGGCATCCTTTCGGAGGTACGGCGCCGGGCCCACTACGAAAAGCCCAGCGTGAAAAAGAAGCGGAAGGAAGCCGCACGCCTTCGCAAGCTCCTCAAAAAGAAGCTGCGGAGCGAAGCGCGAGACCGGGAACGGCCGCGCCGCTAGGGCGACACCGTACGAACGAAGGCCGGGAGCAATCCCGGCCTTTTCCGTGTCCGCGGGGTCTCCCGGGCCGCCGGTCTAGTGCCTATACTCGAACAGAAGTTCGCATGGCCGATTCGCCCGCCCCCACCGTCATCCACGTCGACCTCGACGCCTTCTTCGTGTCGATGGAGCTCCTGCGCCACCCTGAACTGCGGGGCCAACCCGTTATCGTCGGCGGATCCGGCGCCCGCGGCGTGGTTAGCACCTGCAGCTACGAAGCCCGCAAATTCGGCGTGCGCTCCGGCATGCCCGGCTCGCGAGCCCGCCAGCTCTGCCCCCAGGCCGTGTTCCTCCCCGGCGACTTCCGTTTCTACGCCCCCGCCTCGCGCGCCTTCCACGCCATCCTTCGCGACTACACCCCGCTCGTGGAACCGGCCGGCGCCGATGAGGCGTACCTCGATGTGCGAGGCTGCGAACGCCTCCTCGGCGACGGCCCCTGGATCGCGAGCGAGATCCGCCGCCGCGTGCGCGAAGAGATCGGCATCACTGCCTCCGCCGGTGTGTCCGCGAACAAGCTCGTTTCGAAGGTCGCGAGCGATGCCGGCAAGCCCGACGGCCTCGTCGTTGTCCCCGTCGGTAGCGAGGCCGAGTTCTTCGCACCGCGTCCCATCCGTGACCTGCCGATGGTTGGGCCGAAGACCGCGGAGGCACTGGCCGCCATCGGCGTCACGACCATCGGCGAACTCGCCGCCATCCCTGCGTCCGTCCTCGAGGGCCGCTTCGGCCGCCACGGCCGCGAACTCGCCGAGCGCGCCCGCGGCATCTTCGATGCTCCCGTGCTCGCCGGCCGCGGCGAGGCGAAGTCCGTCAGCCGGGAGATGACCTTCAACCACGACGAGCCCGACCGTGCCCGCCTCCGCGCGGTCATTCGCGGGCAGGCCGAACGCGTCGCCGCCGAACTCGCCCAGAGCGGCAAGAGCGCACGCACCGTCACCCTTAAGCTGCGCTTCCCTCCCTTCGAGACGCTCAACCGGTCGGCAACCGTCGCCCGTCCCGTCAGCCTCGCCGACGAATTGTTCGAGGCCGGCACCCGCCTCTTCGAGGAGGCATGGGCGGCGAACGGCAGGCGGCCGGTGCGGCTCATCGGGATCGGCGCCACCAACCTCCAGGAGCGCGCCCGCCAGCTCGGTTTGGGCGAGACTCTCGAGGCCGACCGCCTCTCGGGAGCGGTCGCCGAGGTCCGTGCGAAGTTCGGCGAAGGCGCCCTGCGTCGCGCCGCCGAGTTGGCCGCCCGCCTCCCGCGCCGCGGCGCTGGCGGTGGTTCGGACCCTCGTCTAGAGTGAGCCCGCCCCGGCCGGGGCCCCATTCCATCCGGAGGGACCGGCGTGACCTACCTCACCGAAGAGCGCCTGCTCATCCAGAAGTCCGCGCGCGACTTCGCCATGAAGGAAGTCTTGCCCGTCGCCAATGAACTCGACCGCGTGAAGGGCGATATCCCCATGTCCCTGCGCGACCAGATGGGCGCACTCGGCTACTTCGGCATGCGCATCCCGGAGCAGTACGGCGGCCTGGGTCTCGGCGTCTTCGAGTACATCCTCGTCACCGAGGAGCTCGCGCGCGCCTGGATGAGCGTCGCGAGCATCATCGCCCGCGGCAACGGTCTCGGCGGCGGCTTCAGCGACGAGCAGAAGGAGCGCTACCTGCCTCGCATGGCCCGCGGCGAATTCCTCGGCGCGATGGCGCTCTCCGAACCCGAGGCCGGCTCCGACCTTGCCAACGTGCAGTGCCGCGCCCGCCGGGACGGCGACGAATGGGTCATCACCGGGAACAAGATGTGGTGCACCTTCGCCGATGGCGCCGACTACATCCAGGTCCTCTGCCGCACCGGCGATGCCGACCCTTCCGCTCGCCATCGCGGCACGGCGATGTTCTTCTTCGAAAAGGAACGCGGCACCTTCCCGCCGGGGCTCCAGGCGACCCTCATCAACAAAATCGGGTACCACGGCTGGCGCACCTGGGAACTGCACTTCGATGACTTCCGCGTGCCCGCCACGGCCCGCCTCGGCGACGAGCGTACCGAGGGCTTCAAGTCAGCAGCGGGATTCCTGGAAGCGGCGCGCGCGCACACCGCCGCGCGCGCGACAGGCCTCGCTCGCGGTGCGCTCGAGGACGCCATCGACTACGCCGGCAAGCGCGTGCAGTTCGGCCAGCCCATCGCCAAATTCCAGGCCATTCGTTTCAAGATTGCGGAGATGGCCGCCGAGGTCGAGGCCGCCCGCCAGCTCACCTACTTCTGCTGCGACGCCATCGACTCCGGCCGCCGCTGCGACCGCGAGGCCGCGATGGCGAAGTGGTTCGCCAGCGAGATGGCCGAACGCGTGACCAGCCAGGCGCTCCAGATTCACGGCGGCGTTGGCTACACCACGGATCTGCCCATCGAGCGGTACTGGCGCGATGCCCGTCTCACGAAGATCTTTGAAGGCACCAGCGAGATCCAGCTGCGCATCATCTCAGACAGGCTGCTCGGCGACCGCTAGCCAGGAGAGCGTTGAGGAGTGCCACGGACCGGGCCGTGAAGCCCGGTCCGTGGGCGCTCCCTGGGGTCCGAGGCCGGGCGGAAGCCTCGCAAACGTCCGCCCGGGCTCTGGCTGCGAACGGGACACGATATCGGCCCGGGAACCAGCGAATATGACCGCTGTGGTGCTCCACCACATCCCGGTGAGGCCCGACTATACGGCGGCCAGGACCATTTGCGAATCCGTTGACTGGTATTGATGGGAAGCCCGGTTGAAACTACTGCCCGGCCGCTGCCGCCGACACCGCTGCGCCCACCCTTGAGCGCGTGGACAGGTACCGGTACGTGAACGCCACGACGATACCGACCCCGCAGATGCCCGCCTCAAGCCCCAGCGTGCGCGGCACGCCGATCGACTCCGCGAGATGCCCTGTTACGAACCCACCGATCGGCGTCGTCCCCCCCAGCAGGAGCTGGTAGATAGAGATCACCCGGCCGCGCAGCTCGTCCGGCACCTGGAGCTGAATCGAGGTGTTGATCGTGTTCGTGAACGCGATGCTCGTCAGCCCCTGCCCGACGAACAGCGCCGCCGTCACGTAGAACCAGTGGGACGCCGCGATGCTCGCGAAGATGACCACGAAGGCCACCGTCGCCAGCATGAACATCCGAGGCGTGGCACGCCCCGTCGCCGCCAGCGTCAACGCCGAGATCAGCGACCCGAGCCCCATGCACGACGTCAGCAACCCGAATCGTTCGGGCCCAACATCGAGCACGAATCGCGCCACCAGCGGGATCACAACCGTGAAGTTGTAGCCAAATGTGCCGATGAAGGCGAGCAGGATGAGCAGGTAGAGGATCGAGGGCGTCTTGAGTGCGAAGCGGAATCCCTCGCCCACCTGCCGGAAGATGTTCCCGCGCCGCGGCCGCCGCTCGACCGCATGGAACTGTCCCGGCCGCATGAGCGCGAACGCCGTCAGCACCGCCACGAAGCTCACGGCGTTGAGGAAGAACGCCGTCGCGATGCCCGTCGCCGCGATGGCGATGCCCGCCACCGCCGGCCCGATGATCCGCCCGGCGTTGAACACGCTGCTGTTGAGCGCCACCGCGTTCACGAGGTCGTCCTTGCCGACAAGCTCGACCACGAACGCCTGCCGCACCGGGTTGCCGAACGCGTTCGTCAGCCCCAGCACCAGAGCGAGGCAGTAGATGTGCCAGATTTCGACAGTGCCCGTCGCGACCAGCACGCCGAGCAACGCCGCCTGCGCCAGTGCCGTGGATTGCGTCACGAAGAGCAGCTTCCGCTTGGGCACCCGGTCCGCGAGCACGCCGCCGAAGAGGATGAACGCGGTCTGGGGCAGGAACTGGAGCATCGTTACCGTGCCCAGCGCGGCCGCCGAACCCGTCAACTTCAAGACGAGCCATGCCTGCCCCGTCGTCTGCATCCACGTCCCGATGATGGAGACCATCTGGCCGAAGAAGTAGACCCGGTAGTTCCAGTTCTTCAGCGACGAGAACTGGCGGGCGACGAGCGCGGAAGGGAGTGGCACCTGCCCATCATACGCTGACGTTGACGTCAATGTCAGTAGTGAGCCGGTCTACTCATTGGCCCGGCGTTTACGAACGCGCCGCTACCCCCGCGGCATCCCCAGGCCGCGCTGCGCGATGATGTTCCGGTTCACCTCGCTCGTCCCCGCTGCAATGGTGAGCGACACGGCGTTCAGGTACGTGAACGGCACGTTCCCCCGCAGCGGCGCGCCTTCGCCCAGCAGCTGCGACGGCATCCCCACCGTGCCCATCGCCACGCGCGCCATGCGCTGGTGGAGCTCCGTGCCGAACGTCTTCGCCATCGAGGCCTCGTAGTTCGGGATCATCCCCTGGCTCTGCATCCAGGCCACGCGATACGACATAAGCCGTCCCACCGCGAAGCTCAGCCCGATGTCCGCCAGCGCGTGCCGGATCACGCCATCGTCGAAGAGGGTCCCCCGGGAGGCCCGGGCAGGCGTCCGGCGGGCGTAGTCCACCACTTCCTCATAACTCTTCAGGCCCCCGATCACGCGGCCGATGCCCGAGCGTTCGAAGTCGAGCGTCGCCGTCGATACATACCAGCCGCGGTTCACTTCGCCCACGACGGCCGTCGCGGGCACGCGCACATCCTCGAAGAACACCTCGTTGAAGTGCTGCTGGCCGTTCATCTGCTTCAGCGGCCGCACGGTGATGCCCGGCAGCTTCATGTCGAGCAGGAAATACGTGATGCCCCGGTGCTTGGGCGCATCCGGGTCCGTACGCGCCAGCAGGATCATGTAGTCCGCCGACTGTGCGCCCGAAGTCCAGATCTTCTGCCCGTTCACGACGTAGATGTCGCCCTCGCGGATGGCGCGGGTCTGCAGCGACGCGAGATCCGATCCGGACCCCGGCTCCGAGAAGCCCTGGCACCACGCGATCTCATCGCGCACGATGCGCGGCAGGAGCTCAGACTTTTGCGCCTCGGTGCCGAAGAGGATGATCGTCGGCCCGACGCGGTCCGTGCCCATCGTCTGGCCGGGAGCCCGGTTGTAGGCCATCTCCTCGTTGTAGACGAGCTGCCGCATATGCGATGCGGCCTGCCCGCCGTGCTCCTTCGGCCACGACATCGTCAGCCAGCCCTTCGCCGCCAGCTTCTTCGTGAACGACTCGCCGCTGCGCGCCTTCGGGAACTCCTCGTGGATGAACGAACGCACCTCCGTGCGGAACGCCTCTTCCTCTGCCGTGAATCGAAACTCCATCGAACGCCTCCGATGCCCATCGCTGCGGATGGCCGGACAATACCGAAGTTGGGGCCCAATGAGCCAGAGGGCGGGCGGCTGGTGGCCATTGGGCCGCGGTGAATCGGACCCCATGGACGCTCACCGCCGGTCTGGGACCAGCGACCATGCCCACGTGCCCGATGCGTTCGGAGCGTTTGGTGTGGCCTGTGGGCGAGGCGCGGTGACCGGGAGCCGCTGGGTGCGGCCGCGGGTGCAACGCCGCCTCGCGCTGGTCCTGTTTTTGGCGTTGCTTCCCACGCTGAGCTACTTCGGCCACTGGCCCGAAGCCACCTTCACCCTCCCCGGCTCGTCGCTCGTGCTTGGCCTGCCGGGCTCCCTCGCCCACACCCACGGCGGGGACCGAGAGGCCGGAGGCGACGGCCACACCAGTCATTGCCACGCCGATGCTGCATCGTGCTCCGATGCCCCGCTTACCGGCGTGAGCGCCTTCGCGGTGCTCACCGAATCCGTGGCCCTCCTCGGCGCCGCCGGCGTCCTGACCCTCCTGGCACTCCGCTGGTGGCAACCAGCGTCTTCACAGCTTCTCGTCCCCGAGCTTCGCCCCCCGCGCTGGCCGGCGTAGAGGGGGTCGTCGAACCCGGTAGTCCGGAACCCGGCCCATCTCCGGCGGTACGGCACCGTGCCGCACTGCCGGGCGCCATCCGGCCTATCGCACCTCTCACGTCGCATGCTCCTCGCGCTCGTCCTCGCGTGCGCAGTGTCCTTCTCCTCCCCTCTTCTCCAGCGCACAGGGGTGGGCGCGGGAACCTCGCCGTGGATGTGTTCGACCCCTCGAAGGTTGCCCGGCGGCCGGGGCAAAGGTGCCCCGGCCGCCTCTTGGTTTCACTCAATCTGGCCGCAGTTCTGTGTCGGCCTGGCCCCGCTACCCGGGCGCCTCCCGCGCCCGTGTTGGCTTGCGAAACACCGAGATCCCGTGCAATTCTGACATCACACGTGATGGAATTGGGGTTGTAGATGGATTTGGGAGTTTTGTTCTCGGGCCGCCGCGCCCTCGCCGGCATCCTCCTTGCCGCCCTTGCGACGTCCGCGCTGGCCGCCTGTGGCGGCGACGACGACGCAAGCGACGCCACGGCCCCGGCCTCCGGCACCACCACCGCCCCCGCGACTCAGCCGGCGGCGGCCAAGACTTCGTACCCGCTGAAGGTCAAAGACATGCTCGGCCGCGACGTTGAGATCAAGGCGAAGCCCGCCACGGTCGTCGCCCTGAGCCCGACCACCGTGGAGTACGTCTATGCCGCTGGCGGCACCGTCGTCGGCCGCAGCCAGACCGCGGACTATCCCGAGGCCGCGAAGCAGGCGAAGGACATCGGCACCTCCTACCAGCCAAACGCCGAGGCCATCCTCGCGCTCAAGCCCGACCTCGTGGTCGCCGACTCGGTCATCCAGGCCCAGCCGCAGCTTCGCCAGCTCATCGAAGGTCTCGGTGTGCCCGTCGTCTTCGCCGGCGCCGAAAGTTACCGGCAGGTCCTCGACGGCCTCACGCTCATCGGTAAGGTCCTCGATGGTCAGGAGAAGGCGAACGCCACCATCGCGGAGATCGAGAAGGCGAAGGACGAAGCGAAGGCCGCCGTCGCCGGCACCAGGACCTCCGCCGTAGTGCTGATCGCGGGCCGCGACAACACCCTCTACTCCGCCAAATCCACGAGCTTCGCCGGCGACCTCCTCACCGTTGTTGGCATCAACAACCCTGCCGCCAGTGCTCCCGACTCGGGCCCCGGCTTTCCCGGCTACACCACTCTCGCCCAGGAGAAGCTGCTCGAATACAACCCGGACGTGATCTTCACGGTGACGCCCGGCCCCGCCAGCGTTCCGCGTCTCAGCACGCTCCTGCCCCAGATCCCGCCGTTCAAGGGCCTGAAGGCGATCACTGGTAAGAAGGTGTACGAGCTCGACGTGCCGCCGGTGCTCGAGGCGCCGGGCCCGCGGGTTGGCCTCGCACTCAAGCAGATCGCGGCGGCCGTGTCGGGGAAGGCCACCGCCGCTGCGAGCCCGGCTGCGTCGGCATCCGCGAGCGCCTCCGTGCAGGCGAGTCCGTCCGCCGCGGCGACGCCTCGCTAATACCACCGCGAGCGATACGATGGCGGGGATGGCGACCACTTTCGATGGCATTGCCCGGGAACGGGCCGCCCGCGGGCGTGGCAGCCGTCCCCTCCTCGTGCTCGGCGGTGTCGCGGTCCTCTTCGCGGTCCTGGCCTACCTGAGCATCGCGTACGGTGCGCGGACGCTCTCGCCGTCGCAGGTTTGGTCGGGCCTCACCCGCGAATCCGACCTCCTGAATCACACCATCATCTGGCAGATCCGCCTGCCGCGCCTGGTCGATGGCATGCTCGTTGGCGCCGCGCTTGCCGTGGCGGGCTGCCTCCTCCAGGGCGTCACCCGCAACCCCCTCGCCGACCCCACGATCCTCGGCATCACTGCCGCCGCCGGCCTCGCCAGCTCCACGGCCATGGTCATCGAGCCCACCATCCCGGCATGGGGAATGGCGGCGGCCTGCATGGGCGGTGGCCTGGTCGGCGCCGGGCTGCTGTTCTTCATCGCCTGGCGCGGCCAGATCTCTCCCATCCGCCTCGCGCTCGCCGGCGTCGCCCTGTCCGCGTTCTTTGGCGCGGCCATCGTCGCGCTGCTCTCCAGCTCGCGGACCTTCCTGCAGACGAGCCTTGGCTTCCTCGCCGGCGGGCTCTACGGCGCCGACTGGCGCGACTTCCGCGCGACGGCCGTCTACATCCTCCCGGGCATGGCCGGGGCGTTTCTCCTGGCCGGCCGCCTGAACGTCCTCGCCCTCGGCGACGACGTCGCGGCCGGCCTGGGCATCCTCACCGACCGCACCCGCGTCGCGATTCTCGTCGTCTGCGGCGTGCTCACCGCCGCCGCCGTCGCGATCGCGGGGCTCGTGAGCTTCGTCGGCCTGGTTTGCCCGCACCTGGCCCGCTTCGCCGTGGGCAACGACAACCGCCGTCTCATCCCCGCCTCCGCGCTCATCGGCGCGACCCTGGTCGCTGCCGCCGACCTCGCCGCCCGCGTGGTCATCTCTCCATCCGAAATTCCCATGGGTATCATCACGGCGGGTGTGGGCGCGCCCTTCCTCCTCTACCTGGTGAAGTTCCGGGGATGAAGCTCGAAGTCGAATCGCTCACGCTCGAATACGCCGGCCGCCGCGCCGTCGATGCCGTTTCGCTCGCCGTGGAGAGCGGCGAGATGGTCGCCATCGTGGGCCCGAACGGCAGCGGGAAGAGCACGCTCCTCCGCGGCATGTCGCGCCTCCAGAAGCCCGCCAACGGCCGCGTCCTCCTCGATGGCCGCGACATTCGCCGTATGGCCGCCCGGGAGGTGGCCCGGGACCTCGCCATTCTCACCCAGTCACCCGAGGCCGGGCTCGACCTCACCGTTCGCGAACTGGTCTGGCGTGGCCGCTACCCGCACCAGGGCATCCTCCAGAGGCCGTCCGCGCCTGATTTCGAGGCCGTCGAATGGGCGATGGAGGCGGCCGATGTCGGACACCTTGCCGCCCGTGCGCTCGGCGCCCTCTCCGGTGGCGAACGTCAGCGCGCATGGATCGCGCTCGCGCTGGCCCAGCAGCCGAAGGTAATGCTCCTCGACGAGCCGACCAGCTTCTTGGACATCCGTCACCAGATCGAGGTGATGCATCTGCTCCGGCGGCTCAATCACCAGGGCATGACCATCGTCGCGGTCCTCCACGACCTGCTTCTCGCCGGGCGCTTCGCCGACCGCGTCATCGCGCTGGCGAACGGGCGTATCGCCTTCGATGGCCCCCCCGCGACGGTACTGGAGCCGGCCGCTCTCGAGGCGGTATTCGGCCTCCCCATGATGGTCATCCCGGACCCGGAGAGCGGCCAGCCGATCGCCCTTCCCCGCCCCGACCCGGCGCTCTGCGCGGCCGCCCGGCCCGCTGCCGGCTAACGGCCGGTTGCTTCGCGCAGCCGCCCGATGAGCACCCGGTAGTCGTCGATGTCGGCACGGCCGAAGCGGAACACTCGAGCCGGCCCGATGCCTTCGACCCGCAGGAACACAGCCAGGGCCCCGAGGATCGCCGTCCCATAGGCGATGGAACTCGCCAGGGCAGCCCCGTTCACGCCCATCCGCGGCACGAGCACGAACGCCAGCGCGATGTCGATCAGCAGGCCGCTCCCGGCTACGATCGCGGCCACCCACGGCTGCCCGCGCTGGTACGTATAGAAGCCCGAATACGACTGCGCCAGCCCATACAGCAGGACCCCGGGCAGCAGGAAACGCAGCGCCCCCGCCATCCCGTCGTACTTGGCGAACAGGATGTCGGCCACGATGCCTGAGACCGCGAAGAGCGCCACGCAGATGACCGAAAGCAGCACGACCGTGTGCCGCATCACCCTCGTCGTCAGTTCGGCCGCCTCGTGCCGTGGCAGCGCGCCCACCCGTGGATAGGTCACCAACGCCAGCGAGCCGCTAACCTGCCACACCGATTCGGCCAGGTACACCGCCAGCGAATACGTCGCGACCCCATCCGTCCCCTCGAAGTGCCGCACGACGAACAGGTCCGCGCGATAGTTCAGGTACGAAATGCCACTTGAAACACCCGCCAGCAAAGCGAACCGCACCGCCGTTCGCACTAACGACCCGTTGAGGCCGAGCTGCCCGGACGTTTCGCCCCGCACAAGCAGCGCCAGCACGAGGAGCGCCCCCCACTGACCGGACGCGTACGCGGCAAGCGCCGCCTCCGGCGACCGATGGTCGAACGCCACGAACGACAAGGCGATGACCGTCAGCGCCAGCAGCGGCGGGAGCACCAGGGCGAGGTTGTACTTCAGCATGCTGTCTCGCCCGAGGAACACGCCCGCCAATACGCTATTGATGATTACGGCGGCCGCGCTCGCACCAACGGCGATGGAGACCCGACCGGCCTCGCCGCTCAGCACCGAGGCGCCCGCCAGCCCCGCCACCACTGCCACCACCCCCAGCGCCCCGCCGAATGCCCCCGAGCTTCCCAGTGCGTCGCCCGCCGCCCGCCGCTGGTTCGTGATCTGGTAGGCCGTCGCGGCGGTGATGCCGCCGGTCATCGCGGTCACGACGCCAACCACAGTCAGGCCCAGGACGAACGTGCCGTATTCGTTCTGGCTGAGCTGGTGCGAAGTCAGGACCACCGTGCTCAGCGCGATGACCAGGTTCAGCCCGCGAAACAGGAACGCGACGATGCCGCCGAAAGCGATGGACATTGCTCGCCATGCTATCGGCGCCCCGCGTCAGGCGCTTTCCCGGCCCGGACGCAATCCCCGGAGAGCGGTAAGGGAAGCGAAAAGGGAGCCGAAGGCGTCGCACCCGCGGGCGCTCATCCCGCCGCACACCACTCCCGCCCTTCGGCTCCAAGCATCGCGCGCGGCCGGTGAGCGCGACGGCCGCGGCCACGCCTCGTGTGCGAATGGTACCCCCGGCAGGAATCGAACCTGCGCACATGGTTTAGGAAACCACTGCTCTATCCGCTGAGCTACGGGGGCACGCGGGCACTCGTGCCCCCACCGAGTCTACCCGCGCCCGCCATCTCGTCCCAGCCGCCGGGCCGCGGCGGGTTGGCAAGGCGGGTGCCTTGAATCGTGCCGGGTCCACGGTCGCAACTCAGGGGATCGCCAGCGGCCGAAACGCGCCCGCCTCCCAAGATGGAATCGCCCAGCTCCACGCGCCGGCGTAGCTCAATTGGAGCGGGGTGAGACCCCCTGGCAGCGTGAACAGCCACGATCCGCGAGACACGGCGCCGCAAGGGATGTTGCGCGCCGTTTCGAGGGCGAACCCGGTTCCGCCGCTAATCGGTATTCCGCGCCCGTCCCATGTGGTCACGAAGATGTCGGGATGACCCACGTCCGGGTCCCAGCCGGGCAGCTCCGAGCCTCCGCGACAGACCGAGACGACCGTGAACGGGATCTCCACGCTCGCCGGTGTGAACATGACGTCGCCCGCGATGGTCAGTTCGAGCCCGTTGCTGCCGGAGGGCACCCGGCCAACCGTTTCCTTCACGGCGACCAGCCGCCGTTCGGGCGGCAGTAAGGTGGGTGGGTCCGGCATATTCAGGTTCGCCCCGCGATAGATGGTCACCTCGACCGCCAGGCTGCCACGGTTATCGTCGTAGTACGGGACGCGGTCGTTCATCCGCAGCTCAAGGTCACCGCCCTGGGCGACCAGTGCCGCTCCGCTCCCGATGGCGCGCCATGGGCCCCCCCCGAACCGGCCAACCAGCGACGCGATGTTCACGCCCGGCACGAGCAGGTCCGTGTCCCACGCGGCCGGCGGATCGCCACCCGCGCCGTAGCAGACACGTTCGTTCGCGGCCTGGTCGCCCACGCACCATTCGCCGTGCGGAGTCACCCGCACCAGCTCGTTTCCGAAGAACCGCTCCGAAAGCTTCGCACCCGTACGAGCATCGACCGTGACCGCGAGCCTCGTAACCTCCGGGACAAGGATTTCATCCCACGCCGCCGCGTGGCAGGCGTTGTACAGGAGCGAGTAGTTGGCGGCCATGAGGTCGGCTTCGCTCACGCCCGAGCGCCGGCTGATCGCGTCGCAGGAGTCGCCGGGCAGCACCGTGTACATGCCGGGGGCGATGGGTGTCTCGGGGACGGCAGTCGGCGGCGGCGCCGTTGGCGATGGTGTGGAGTCGTCGCCGGAGTTCGCACGCACCTCGCGCTCGCTGCGAAGCGCCGCGAGAGCGGCTGCGGCGCCGAGCAGCAGCGCAATCATGGCCCCGGCCCCCAACCACAGCCACCCCCCGGGCCGCGCGCGTGCTGCGCGCCGGGGTCCGGCGGTGTTGCGCTCGGCCAGGAGCGTCCGGAGGGCGGTATGGCGAGCCTCCGGTCTGCGGTCGAGCAGCGTGCCGATGAGTGCGCGTGCGGCGGCCGGCAGAGGCCGCAAGTCCGGGGTCTCGCGAATATGGGCGATGAGGACTTCCTGCGTCGTGCGACCTGCAAACGGTGGCGCGCCCGTCAGCGCCTCGTAGAGCACGATTCCGAGTGAATAGAGGTCGCTCGCCGGCGTGGCCGTCGCATCCGGCGCCATGTATGCCGGCGTGCCCACGATCCCGCCGGTCCCGGTGAGCGCCGTCAGGTCCGTCGCCCGCGCGATGCCGAAGTCCGCGAGCTTCGCTCCCTCCGCCGTGAGCAGAACGTTCGACGGCTTGATGTCCCGGTGCACGATGCCGGCCCGGTGGATCGCCGCGAGCCCGCGCGCCAGGTCCCGGGCGATCGGCTCAAGTGCCTCCCACGACAGCGGACCGCGCGCGATGCGCTCCTTCAGCGATTCCCCTTCCGCCAACTCCATGACCATGAATGGGATGGACTCCCTGACGCCGTATCCGAGCACGCGGACGACGTTCGGCGACGTGACCCGCATGCCCATCGCCACTTCATGCTCGAACCGCGCCACGTACCCCGGGTCGTCCGCGAGGTGGGGATGGAGCGTCTTGAGCGCGACGATGCCGCCGGTGCCGGTGTCGCGGGCACGCCACACGGTGCCCATGCCGCCGTGCCCGATGCGCCCCAGCAGCTCGAACTGCTCCGTCACGGCGACGCGATCATCCGGTGTGGATGCCATCACCGGACCGCGACGGTGACACGCGCCGCCTTGATCTGTTGGTTGCCTTCCGGGCTACGCTCATGCCGCCTTTGCCGATGAGCTCCAGGATTTCGAACTCTTCCACTCCGTCTCCGCCGGGCGGGTTTCACATGGCAATCCGCGATGGCCGCGACTCTACCAGACTGTCAACGGAGCGTAAACGCGAGGATTCGTACTGAAGTATGACCACCAGCCCGCTCAGGCCATGATGATGGGCTCGGAGACGCGGTAACCGGCGCCCCGGATGTTCTGCAACAGGCCCGCCGAATGCCCCAGGCGGTCCCGTACCCGCCCCATCAGGCGCTGCAGCTGGAACTGGTCGAAGCCGATACCGCCCCATACGGCCGCGCCCAACTGCCCGAAGGTCGCGACTTCCGGGTAGCGGCGTGCGACTTCCTCGAAGGCGAGGCATTCCGAAGGTGAGAACCGCGCGACCAGCGTGCCCTGGTGGTCCACCAGCTCACGCGAAAGGCAACGCAGGACCAGCCGCGCACCGCGTGTCGCGCCGGGCGCCTCCGACAGGGGCTCGGTCGGTGCGTCCTCCACGCCCTGCCGGCTCCACACGCGAAACGGCGTGACGCCAACCACGAAGGATTCGCCCGACGCCAGCACTGCGACGTCGACCGCACGGCCGCCAACCGAGACCTGGTTCAGCGACCCGCGAGAGTCCACATAGGGGCGCCCATCTTCGACGGCGACGATGCAGTGGCGCCGTGAAACGAATGGGTCGGTGAGGACGACATCCGCCTCCCGGCCCCTCCCGATCACGAGCGGGCGGTCAATCTCCCGTGCCTGATGGTCGCTGCCCCACTCCAGCATCCAGCCCGCCGCCATCATTCCGCCTCCGCAAACATGGCGCCGGGGAGCGCCGCTCATATGCGCGTGGAATGTAACGTGCCATACCCGCCACGGCAAACAGGGCTATCTGCGGGCCGTACTCGACCCACGCCGCGCGACGGCGATCGCGGTCGCGCCCGCCGCGGCCGCGGCGACGCCTCCGAACAGGAACAGGATCCCGAGGTTGAATGTCGTGCCGCCGCGAACGAAGGCCACGCTCGCGGTGTCGGTGAACTCGCGCTGACCATCGCTCGCCGTGAGCCGCGCCACGAGCCGGTGGTCTCCCTGGTCCAACGGCCCCGCGACCAGCTTCCACTGCACCGAGCGGTCCTTTGCCGTCGCGACCGGCTGGCAGCGGCCCGGTTCGCAGTCGAGGAAGAGTTCGACCCGGGTGCTCGTCCACTGGCGCGACCCGCCAACAGCAACCTCGATATCCCGGTCGGCGCCGATCGTTTCGCCCGCCGCGATGTTCCGGAATTGCAGGGGATTCACCTTCATCAGGGCGCCGGCCTCGTAGGACTGCCCGCCTTCGCCCACGCGTCCGTCCGCTTCAACCGCCACGGTAAAACGGTGGGATTTCCCATCGGGCAATCCATCGGCGACGAAGCGCGCGACCCACGTCTTTCGCATGATT
>JAYRRO010000188.1:0-18059 GCA_041910095.1 Dehalococcoidia bacterium | reverse complement strand
GCGATATCCATCCCCATCGCGAGGATGATCGCCGGTACCCCGAGCGCGGCTCCGAAGAGCAGCGTCATCAGCGTCCGGCGCGCGTGTTCTTCCCGCCCTTCCTTCGCCTCGACGCGCGGCCGCGACGGCGCTGCGTCGTACCCGGCTTTCTCCACCGCCGCGACCAGCCGATCAACCGGCACCTCGGCCCCCAGCGTCACGCGCGCCGTCTCCGCCGCGAAGTTCACCGTCGCCGTGTCGACGCCTTCGACCTTGCTCAACGCCCGTTCGACGCGCCGCACGCAGGACGCGCACGTCATCCCTTTGATATCCAGCATGACCGCCGGTTCGGTGGTGATGGTTGCCATGGTCCCCCTCCCTGGGGAGCTGCGGGGCCGTCCGCTCAGCGGCCCCGGCGTGCCTGCTACCGCACGGTCGCGCTGTAGCCCTCTTCCTCGATCGCCTCGAGGATCTTCTTGACGTCGATGACGCTCCCCTCGACCTTCGCCGAGTTCGAGGCCAGGTCCACCTTCGCCGAGGTCACACCCTCGACGTCCTGCACCGCGTTCGTGATCGCGCGGACGCAGTGGTCGCAGGTCATGCCGGTGATGGCAAGTTCGATCGTCTGAGACATGTGGGACTTCTCCTTAGCCGCCGTGTGGCGGGTGATGCTGGGTGACTTCGCCTTCGACAGGCCCCTGGACGCGGTACAACCGCAACAGTTCCGAGACAGCCCGCTCCACCTCGCCGCCGTTCATCTGCTCGACGACGTGGGTCCGCAGGTGCCCCTCGATCACGACCCCATCGAGGCTGCGCAGCGCCTTCTGAATCGAAAGCGACAAGTCGAGGACGTCCATGCAATAGCGGTCCTCCTCGATCTGCTTCTCCAGCGCCTGCAGCTGCCCCGAGATGATCTTCATCCTCCGGAGCGCCTGCCGCCGTGTGTCTGGTGTCATCATGCCGCCTCAAATAGGGTACCCCCCTATCCTGCCACGCGGCCGCCGCTCTCGCAACCCCTCCTTGTTCAATCGGGACCCGAGTTCGTCCGCCCGCAGGGAACGAAAGCCTTTGGGGGCGTAGGGTGTGACCGCTATCTTGCAGTCGCCGGCCCAATTGCCCCCGCCACGCCGTGTGGCGCGCATCCTCGAGCGCGCGGGCAGCGCCTCGACGCTTTCGATCGCCCTCGGCGCCGGGCTCGCCAGCCTCTCGATGAACTTCTGGATCCCGTTCCTTCCCCTCTACATGCTCCATCTCGGCGCCACCAGCGATGCCAACGCCCTCTTCTGGGTCGCGCTCGCCACCACCGGCCAGGGTTTCGCCCGCCTCGTCAGCGGCCCTCTCTGGGGCATCCTCTCCGACCGCGTGGGCCGCAAGCTCATGTTCATCCGCGCGCTGTACTTCGCCACCGGCACGACGCTCATCGCCGCCTTCGCCACCGAGCCCTGGCACGTGGCCATCGCCTTCCTCTGCCAGGGCCTCTTCTCCGGCTTCATCCCGGCCGCCGTCGCCCTCACCTCCGTGACCGTCGAGGACAGGAAGCTGAGCAGCAGTCTCGGGCTCGTTACCGGCGCCCAGTACCTCGGCAACACGGTCGGGCCTGCCATCGGCGCGGGGCTCGCGATCCTCTTTGGCATGCGCGGCGCGATCGCTGCCTCCGCCCTTATGCCGGCCCTCGCCGCCACGCTCGTCATCTTCACCGTCCCCCGCGACCGCACCGAGCTCGCATCCGCCCGCGCCGCCGCCGCCGAGCGAGCGAGTCACTCGATCCGCAGCATCGTCACTGCCCAGTTCGCGCTCGTGCTCTTCCTCTACTTCGTCCTGTTCTCAATGTCCCAGGTCGTGCGCCTCTCCACCCCCATCGCGCTGAAGGACATCGCCGGCGAGGACAGTACCGGCCTGGTGGGCGTTGCGTTCACCGCGGGAGGCGTCGGTAGTGTCATCGGCGTGCTCGTCGTGGGTCGAAGGTGGCTCCACGCCGGCCAGTTCCGAACCATGCTCGTCGCCGGATGCCTGGCTTCGGCGCTGCTCCACGCTTTGCTCGCGGCCGCTGGCAGCGAATGGCTCTTCATCGGCTCGTTCACCGCCATCTCGCTCGTGCAGGCCGCCATGCTCCCCGCGAGCAACACCCTCATCGCGGCGAATGTCCCCCGCGCGCGCCGCGGCACCGCGTTCGGGTTCGCGGGCAGTGCCCAGGCGCTCGCCTTCATGGCCGGCCCGATGAGTGCCGCCGGGTTCGCGGCCGCCTCGTTGGCGATGGGCTTCGTCGTGCTCGGCGCCCTCTTCGCGGCCCTCGCGCTCCTCCTGCGGCTCACCCTCGCCGAACCGCACCTCGAATAGCCACCTCCGCTCACGCTATGCCGGTCAGCGCCTCCGCAAGCCCGGACGCATTCGCCTGCCGCACCACCACCTCGGGCGTCCCGTGCCACCGCGCGGTTCGCATGAGCGTCTCGCGCAGGCTCTCGACCAGTCCCGCCGTCACCCGGACCCCCGGCTCCAGGTGCAGCGCCTTCACCTCGAAGATGCCGGCCCCGCGATGCGCCTTCGGGTCCAGCCGCCCGATGAGCCGGTCACCATGCAAGATCGGCAGCGTGAAGTACCCATACCGCCGCTGTGGCGCCGGCGTGTAACACTCGATCCGGTAGTCGAACCCGAACAGCTCCAGCGCCCGCGCGCGGTCACGCACCACGGGGTCGAACGGCGAAAGGAGCACCGTCCGTCTTCCGGCCGCCGCGCGTTCGGCCGCCCGCGCCACCAGTTCTGCGTTCTCCGGATGGACGTACCCGGGCCCGACCCAACCCTCGACGTCACACGTGAGGAAGCGACCCTCGGCCGCCAGCTCCCGGACGATCGCGCGCGTCCCCGCCACCGGCAGCCCGGTCGAGTAGAGATACCGCTGTACCCACTCCGGCCGTGCGATTCCCAGCGCCCGCACCGCCCGCAACACCAGCTCGCGCCGCGCGATCCCCACCGCAGGCGCCTCCTCATCCCGCCATCCCGGGATCACCCGCTCCGGCAGGTCGTACACCCGCTGGAACCGGTCCCGCCGCGCGATGACCAGGTCGCCGCGATCGAAGAGGAGTTCGAGCGCGATCTTCTCGTCCTTCCAATCCCACCAACCCGCGCCCTTCCGCGGCTCCCCGGACGTGAAGTCGGCCGAACGAAGCGGCCCCTCGTCCCGCACCCGCGCCAGCACCCCCTCCATCAATTCCCGGTGCGATGCCGCCCACCGCTCGTGCCCGGGATGGCGCCGGCGCCCGTGGAGCATGATCGACCGGTACCACGGGAAGTCCGCCATCGAGAGAAAACACGCCGCGTGGGACCAGTATTCGAAGATGCGCCGCTCCGCCAGCAGCCGGTCCAGCGCCACCGGCTCGTAATCCCCGATGCGCGACCACAGCACCAGATACGGGCTTCGTGCCACCACACTGATCGTGTCGATCTGCAGCGCGTGCATCCGCTCGATCGCCGCGACCATTCCCTCGGCGTTCGCCTGCCTGGCCCGCGGCCGAGTCACCAGCCCCTGAGCCCCGAGCAATGCCCTCCGCGGTGTGTGCGCCGGCAGCATGCCCATATCCGTCGTCGCCATTCCCGGCAGTGTACGTCAGCGAAAGGCCGCAAAGCCCCGGGTCGCCGTTCGCCCCGCGTCGTGTGGGGTCGCCTCCGGGCCCTCCCGCTCGGCTGACGTTACCCGCCGGCCCGCATTTGCCCCTGAAGCGTTGCCAGTCGAAAGAGTCATGACGATCCGCCGGCCACGAACCTCGTAGACGCCCGTCACCGGCAACTCGATCCAGCCACTGGCCAACCGGTGGCGATCGAGCCCGTCGACGAACACGATCTCCCCTGCGGTCGCTTCCCGCTTGATGACGAACTCGTTCTCAAGGATGGGCGCGAAGAACGGCTCCAGCGCCGCCTTGATGCCGTCCGGGCACTCGAAGGTTCCCAGCGGACCATTCACGTACTCGAATTTTTCCGCGACCAGCGGAAGTGCGGTCCGAAGTCCATCGCCGCCATGGCGGCATTGAACGGTCGAACGGCCTCGCCCGGCACGGTTGTGTACTACTTCCCCACGAAGGATTGCCTCGTGGTCTCCGTCGTCCGCGCGCTGGGTGCCGAGCGCGAACGGCTGCTCGACGTCGCGTTCGGCACGGAACCGCTAAGCCCGCCGGAACTCGTCCAGCGCGCCTGGCCCGTGATGGCCACGGCGGATGCCGCACCCGTCCTCGCCGTGTACTTCGAGATGGTTGGGCTGGCCGCCGGGGGGCGCGGACCCTTTGCCAGCCTCGCACGAGCGTCTCTCGAGTGGTGGGCAACGTGGCTGACACCGAAGATCCTCCCGGCCGCCACGGCGACGCGGCGGAGCGGTGCCCTCGCCGCCATCGCGGCGCTTGATGGCCTGCTTCTCGTCCGCCACGTCCTCGGCGCTGAGGCAGCAGAACAGGCAGCCCAGGGGGCAGGTACCGTCGTTGACCGCTGACCCTGGGATCGCCGCCTCAGCCTGTACGCCCTGAAACCTCGCACAAACGTCCTCCGCGCTAACCCGCCGCTGCTGCCGGTGCTAGCGCCACCACCTCGATGTCGCCCCAGTGGTCGGACTGGCGCGCGTCGCACTCACCCGACTTGAGCAGTTCCAGGACCGCCATGAACGAGATCACGATGTCCAGCCGCGTGCGGCACTCCATGATCGCCGCCCGGAACGAGAACTTCCCCCGCTGCAGCAGCCTCGTCCGGAACTCGGCGATGCGCCCGCTGAGCGTCAGGGTGTCGCGCGCGATCACTGCTTTCGGCTGCTCCGGCTTCCTCTTCAGAACCTGCTGCATGATCTTGAACAGCGCATCCACGGTGACGCCGGTCAGCCCGTCACCCTCGGGTGCCTGCGGCGGGGGCGCGAGCCGCGGAAACACCCGTACGCCCATGTCCTGCCGCTCTTCCAGCAGGTCCGTGATGGCGGTGTAGCGCCGGTACTCGAGCAACAGCTCGACCAGCTCCTGCCCGACGTCGTCCTCCTCCGCCGCGTCCTCCGCCTGCTTCGGCGGGAGGGGCAACAGCGCCCGCGACTTCAGGAAGATGAGCTTCGCCCCGATCGCGACGAACTCCGCGAGGGCCCCGGGATCGAAGCCCTCGCCGGTTCGAATCGCGCCAAGGTACTGATCGGTAACCGCCACGAGCGAAACCGCCGTGACGTCCAGGTCGTCACGCTCGATGAGATGCAGCAGCAGATCCAGCGGCCCGCGGAACACGGGCAGCGTGATTTCGGGCATGGGTATCTGGTAGGCCACGCCCCCCCGCGAGAGCGCACCTGCCCGGGTCTGACGACCGTTCCCGCTATTCCGCCGCTGCAGACGCCCCCCTAACCCCTCGCGAGGTCCGCCAGGCCCGTCACGCAGGCACCAACGGTGTGGCAAGCGTCCGCCCGACCGCGGCGGCGATACCGGAGACCGAGGCCATCATCGAGGCGAACCCCTCGTGCGTCAACGATTGCGCGCCGTCGCTCAGCGCCCGTTCCGGGTGCGGGTGAACCTCGATCAGGAGCCCATCCGCGCCCGCCGCAATCGCCGCCCGCGAGACCGGCGCCACCAGCTGATGCTTCCCCGTGCCATGGCTCGGGTCGGCGATCACCGGCAGGTGGCTCAGCTCCCTGGCGAGCGGAATGGCGTTGATATCGAACGTGTTGCGGTAGCTCGTCTCGAACGTGCGAATGCCCCGTTCGCAGAGGATCACGTTCGGATTCCCCGCCGCGAGGATGTACTCGGCCGCCAGGAGCCACTCCTCGATCAGCCCGCTCAGCCCTCGCTTCAGCAGGACCGGCTTCCGCAGCTTCCCCACCTCGTCCAGCAGGATGTAGTTCTGCATGTTCCGCGCGCCGATCTGGATGATGTCGGCGTAGCGCGCCACGGCATCGATATCGGCCACCGCCATGCACTCCGTGATCACGGGCATGCCTGTCACCTCGCCCGCCGTCGCGAGGAAGCGGAGCGCATCGAGCCCGTGGCCCCGGAATAGGTACGGCGACGTCCGCGGCTTGAACGCGCCACCCCGCAGGATATTCGCGCCCGCCTCCCGCACCGCTCGCGCCGTCCCCACGACGTGCTCCTCATCCTCGATCGAGCAGGGGCCCGCCATCACGGCGATCTCCCGCCCGCCAATGCGCACGCCCCGGCCCACATCGATCACCGAGTCGGCCGGGTGGAAGTCCCGCGACACCAGCTTGTAGGGCTTGGTCACGCGGTGCACGGATTCAACGTGTGTCATGGTCTCGAACATGTCCTGGAGGACAGGAAGGTCCGGTCCGATGACTCCCACGATAGTGCGTTCGCTGCCCGTACTGAGGTGAGCGGCATGACCCGTCTCCTCCACGCGCCGGACAACGCGCTCGATATCCTCCGGAGTGGCCTCCGGCGAAAGAACGATGATCACGGGATCTCCTTGAGTGCTACCGGGCGGTCGAGTACGTGCTCGAGCTGAGGTCCGGGCGAAGCGCCCGCGCCTCCCTGAGATAGACATGCTTGATGTCATGGATACTCGTTTCGGTATTCACGTGGAGAAGCACGCGCACGCACAGGGGCAGGCTTCCCGGCACGCTCATTTCGTGGCTGCACATCAGGGGAACGAACGTCCACCCCATCTGCCGTGCCGCCACCGCCGGGAACTCCGCGTTCACATCCGGTGTCGTCGTGAACCACCCCGAGGCTACGTCCTCGGGATTGATCTCGTTCGCCGCGACCACCGCTTCCAGCAGCTCGCGGGTCGCCGAGAGGATCTCTTCCTTGCTGTTCTTGCTCACGGTGGTTGCACCGCGGACGCCACGAACTGGCATAGCGCGCGTAACTCCTCACGGGATTGGAAAGGGATGCCTGGGGGCTAGCTGCCTCGGCTGCCAAATCCCCCGGCCGGCGGACATCCATAGCAACGGCCCGGCACGGTCCCGCTCGCGCGCATCCGCGCGGCGCCCCGTCGCCGAGCCGTAACCACCTGCCCGCTATCGGCCGGTAACATGCTCCACATACTCCCTGACGCGCCGTGCGGGGCTCTCCGAGCCCGCTGCGTCAATGGCCGAGATGATAGCAGATCCCACGATAGCCGCCTCCGCGACCTTCCCCACGGCCACCACATGCTCCCGCCGGCTGATCCCGAATCCCACCGCCAGCGGCAGATCAGTTCGTGCCCGCACCCGCGCCAGCAGCGCCGGCAGTTCGTCAACCGCCACACTCGTCCCGCCCGTCGTCCCCGTCACGGAGACGATGTAGATGAACGCGTCCGCCGCGTCCACCAGCAACGGAATGCGCGCGTCGCTGGTCGTCGGCGCCAGCAGCGGCACGAACGAAAGCTCCCGCGCGCGGCACTCCGCGAGGAAGCTGCCCGCCTCGTCCGGCGGCAGGTCCACCACGATGAAGCCGTCAACGCCGGCCGATGCGGCCTCCGCCACCGTGCGCCCTTCGCCCAGCGCGAGGATCGGGTTGTAGTACCCCATGAACAGCACGGGCACCGTCAGTCCCCGCTCCCGCGCCTCCCGCACGAAGCCGAAGCAATCCCGCAGCGTCACATGCTGGCTCACCGCGACATGGTTCGCGTGTTGGATCGTCGCCCCGTCCGCCAGCGGGTCCGAGAACGGCACCCCGAGCTCGATCACGTCCGCCCCGCCCGCTTCCATCTCCAGCAGGATCGGCACCGTCTCCTCGCGTGCCGGGTATCCGGCCGTCACGTAGGCGATAAAGAGCGGCCGGCCCGCGGCCTTGCCCTGCTGGAATCGTTCACGGAGTCGAATAGTCATGGGTGCTCCTTCGGAAGCGGCGCTTGGGGGGTGATGCACGGGCAGGGCACAGGGTGCTTCGATACTATCCTTCCTCAGCGCGTCGCCACGAGCACGAGGAAGCTCGTGAAATTGAACATGAAGTGGAACAGGATGCTGTCCCACAGCGTCCCCCGCGACCGGTACAGGTACGCCATGATGATCCCGATCCAGAAGAACGGGATGATGCTTCCCGGGTCCAGGTGCGCGACCGTGAAGGCGAACGATGAGATCGCGGCCGCGGGCCAGAATCCCCAGCGCAGCAATCCCGTGAACATGAACCCGCGGAAGAAGCTCTCCTCCGCCAGGGGAGCGGCCACGCACGCCAGCACGCCGGTCATCGCCAGCGTCAGGTTGTCGCGTGCGACCGCGCCCGGCACCGTGCTCTCCGGCACCAGGATGCCCGGCCCGATCCGCTCCATCACCGCCCCATACCCGACGACCAGCACGTATGCGACGAACAGCGCCACCAACGGCCGCCACACGCCCGTCCATTCATAGCGCCGCATCCCGAACGACGTGAACAGCTCGCCTCCCGACTGCCGCGTCGCGATTCCAGCGATGGCGATCAGACCCACCTGGTACACCATCGTCGTCGCCAGCCCGATGCGCAGGCTCATGAGGTCGGCCCACACCCTCGGCGGCGAAGGCAGGTTCCGCCCCTCCGCCGCCGCCCGCAGACGTTCGTCGCTCCACCGCGCGATGTCGCCAGCCGCCCCGAACACGTCCCGGTCATCGACCCGGAATGAGTGATTCGTGGTCGCGACGACGAACGCGAACAGCAGCGTGGTGCCGAGATACAGCCCCAATGCGACCAACCCGCCGATAAGCACCGGCATGGGCCCCCAGTGGCGAGGTTGGAGCGCGCCGGCGCTGCCGCCCCCGGCCGTGGCCGTCAGAGCGCCACTCCCAGCGCCGCGGCGACGGTATGCATGTCCTTGTCCCCGCGCCCGCTGAGCCCAATCAGGAGGTCCTGGTCCGGGCGCATCGTTCGCGCCACCTGCATCGCGTGGTAGATCGCGTGCGAAGGTTCCAGCGCGGGGATGATCCCCTCCGACCGCGTGAGCGCCTGGAACCCCTCCAGCGCCTGCGTGTCGTCGACGGCCACGTACTCGGCGCGTTCGCTCGTCTTCAGCCACGAATGCTCCGGGCCGACACCCGGGTAATCGAGCCCCGCGGAGATGCTGTGCGTCTCCAGGATCTGCCCGGCCTCGTCCTGCAGGAGATAGGTCTTCGTGCCATGCAGCACCCCCGGGCGCCCGGCCACCAGGGTCGCTGAGTGGCGGCCGCTGCGAACCCCCTCGCCCGCCGCCTCCACACCGATGAGCCGCACCGCGTCATCGATGAACGGATGGAAGAGACCGATGGCGTTGCTCCCCCCACCCACGCAGGCGATCGCCGCATCCGGAAGCCTGCCAGCCTGTTGCAGCATCTGCGCCCGCGCTTCCCGCCCGATGATCGACTGGAAGTCCCGCACGATCGTCGGGAACGGGTGCGGCCCGATCGCCGAACCAATGATGTAGTGCGTCGTCCGCACGTTCGTCACCCAGTCCCGCATGGCCGCGTTGATCGCGTCCTTCAGCGTCTTCGAACCCGTCTCCACCGAAACGAGTGTCGCGCCGAGCATCTTCATCCGGAACGCGTTTAGCGACTGCCGCCGGATGTCCTCGCTGCCCATGTACACGTGGCACTCAAGGTTCAACATCGCGCATACCGTGGCCGTCGCGACCCCGTGCTGGCCTGCACCGGTCTCCGCGATGATCCGCGGCTTCCCCAGCCGTTTCGCCAGCAGCGCCTGCCCCAGCGCGTTGTTGATCTTGTGGGCGCCCGTGTGCGCGAGGTCCTCGCGCTTGAGCCAGATGCGCGCCCCGCCGCACTCCCTCGTGAGCCGCTCGGCGAAGTACAGCGGCGTTGGCCGCCCGACATAGTGCTCGTACAGGTCGGCCAGTTCGCGGTGGAATTCGGGGTCCTCGCGCGCTTCCGCGTACACGCGCTCGAGTTCCTCGTGCGCCGCCACCAGCGTCTCCGGGATGTACCGTCCGCCGAATTCGCCGAAGCGCGGCGATAGAGGCTCAGCGACCATTTCGTCCTCCCCGTACCGCGCGAATGAAGGCGCGGATCTTCTCGATATCCTTGACTCCGTCCGTCTCGACCCCGCTCGATACGTCCACGCCCCACGGCTCCACCAGAGCGACCGCCTCGGCGACGTTTTCCGGCGCGAGCCCACCAGCGAGCAGGAACGGCAGCCGCCGCGCCGCCTCCGCCGCGACGCCCCAATCGAAGCGCTCCCCGGTGCCGCCCTTCGCCGCGCTCGAACCGGTGTCCAGCAGCACCCCCGCCGCGAGCCCATCACGGACGGCATCGAAGACGTCCTCCGCCGCGGTCTCGGGGAACATGTGCACGGCGCGAACCACCGGCCGCTCGACCGCGCGCACGAAGTCGGCGTCCTCGCCCCCCGAAAGCTGCACCAGGTCGAGGTCCGCCGCATCCGCGATGTCGTTCACTTCGCTCACCGTCTGGTTCGCGAACACGCCCACGATGAGCGGCCGCCACCGTGCCGCCGCCGTCTCGATCGCCTCGCTCCAGGCGCCATACCAGCCAAGCCCACGGACATCGCCCCGTTCGGGAGCTTCGAAGGTCACTGGCCCGGGCATGCGGCGCTCCCCGCGCACCGCCTCCAGGATGTCGTGGCACTCCTGCGGCGTCACCTTCCGCCGCGACTCCGCGAACATCAGGCCGATCATGTCCGCGCCGGCTTTGGCTGTCTCGACGGCCGTCGCCGCGTCGCGCAGCCCGCAGATTTTGATGATGGTCACGAAGCCGCCGCCTTCTGTGCCTGCTGGATGTAGGCGATGGCCTCGTCCACCAGCTCCTCCACTGGCTGCAGCGTATTCAGCACAAGCCGCGTGCGGTGCGGCTCCCGCGTCCCGGGGATCGCCAGCCAGTCCTGTCGCGCCGTCGGGTTGGTGATGAGCCCTTCCCGCGTCGCGAGCCGCCGATCGATCTCGTCGGTGTCCGCGCAGCGCGTCTCGATCATCACGTAGCCGGCGTGCGCCTCCCGCGCGATCCCCCGCCCGCGCTGCTCGATCACCGGCCAGTACGCCGGGCTATCGACGATTACCGAATGCCCCTGTTCCAGCATCGCCCGGCAGAGGTCCCACAGCGCTTCATACGACGCCGGCCCGGCCACCTCCCGCGGGATGCGCGTCCGCACAATTGCGCTCATCACCACATCCTTGTCGAGGTGGATCGCCGGCAGCCGTGCCGCGAGCGCCCGCGCGACCGTCGTCTTGCCGCTTCCCGGCTCGCCGTGGAACTGGATAACCATCATCGCCCGAGCAGCTCGCGCGCCTTCTCGGCCGGGTCCTCCGTCGTCATCAGCGCCTCCCCCACGAGGATCGCCGCCGCCCCCGCGGCGGCGAACCGCTCCACATCCGCCCGCGTCGCGATCCCGCTCAGGGCCGCCAGGATGGTCCCCTGTGGAACCATCGCCGCCAGCCGGTCCGTCGTGCCCAGGTCGACCGTGAAGCTGCGCAGGTCGCGGTTGTTCACGCCGATCACCGCTGCCCCCGCGGCGATGGCGCGACGCATCTCGGCCGCGTTGTTCACCTCCACCAGGGGCTCCATCCCGCACTCACGGCTGAACTCCAGCAGCCCTCGCAGGTTGGCGTCGTCCAGCGCCGCCACGATCAGCAGGATCGCGTCCGCACCGTACGCCCGCGCCTCCAGCACCTGGTACGGGTCGATGATGAAGTCCTTCCGCAGGATCGCCGGCCGGTTGTCCAGCTGCCCGGCGGCCAGCCGCACCTGCAGCAGATCGTCCAGCGTCCCCTTGAACCACGTCGGCTCGGTCAACACGGAAATCGCCGCCGCGCCCGCGCGCGCGTACTTCATCGCCTGCCGTGCGGCGTTAATCCCCGGGGCGATGTCCCCCTTGCTCGGCGAAGCGCGCTTCACCTCCGCGATGAGCGCCATCGGCGCCGCCGCCCGCAGCCGAGCCCCGAAGTCGATCGCCGGGGGTGCCTGCCGCACCCGCGCCTGCAACTCCGGAAACGGCACCGCCTCCTTCGCCGCGCGCACGTCGAGCCGCCGCTGCGCCACGATCCGGTCGAGGATCGTTTCGCCCGGCGCCGCCGCTTCGTTACTGGACAACCTTGAACTCCTGGCTCAGCGCCACGTACCGGTCCAGCACCTCGCGCGCTCGCCCGCTGGCAATCGCCGTCCGCGCGATGGCGACGCCCTGCTCGAGCGTTTCCGCCTTCCCCGCGACCTGCAGCGCCGCCGCCGCGTTCATCACCACGAAGTCCGTCACGGGCCCTTCGGCGCCGTCCAGCAGCGCGAGCATCGCACCCGCGTTCGCCGCCGGGTCGCCACCGACCACGCTCTTCACCGCGTGCACGGGCAGCCCGAACGCCGCCGGTGCCAGTTCCAGCTCTTCGACCGTGCCACCCGCCACCCGCCAGGCGCTCGTGGCCCCGGCCGGGCTGATCTCGTCCATGCCTTCGGCGGAGTGCACCACGAGCGCGTGCTCGATGCCGCGCAACCGGAACGCCTCGGCCATCAGCGGCCCGAACGCCTTCGCGCCCACCCCCACCAGCATCCGCGACGGCCGCGCCGGGTTCGAAAGCGGCCCGAGCAGATTGAATATCGTCCGGATGCCGATCTCCCGGCGCGGTCCACCCACATGCCGGAACGCCGGGTGGAACCGTTGCGCGAAGAGAAACACGAAGCCGCATCCTTCGAGCACGCGTGCCGCGCCCGCGCCGTCGAGGTCCAGGCTCGCCCCCAGGGCCTCCAGCACATCCGCGCTCCCGCACTTCGACGAGGCCGCCCGGTTGCCGTGCTTCGCCACCCGCACGCCCGCACCCGCGACGACCAGCGCCGCCGCCGTCGAGACGTTGAACGTGTCCCAGCCGTCCGCGCCCGTGCCCACGATATCCATCACATCGGCTGCGTCCACCGGCTCGGCGTGCCGCGCCGTGACGCCGAGGCCCGCCGCCACAACCTCGGGCGTCTCGCCGCGCATCCGCATCCCGGCCAGGAACGCCCCGATCTGCGCCGGCGTGGCTGCACCGGTCATGATCTCTTCGAGCGCCGCCGCCGCGTCCTCGCCGCTGATCGCGCCCCCGTCCACGAGCGAGCGGATTGCCTCCTGGATCACCATCGCCCGCCCTCCATGTCCAGGAAGTTCTTGAGCAACTCCTTGCCGTGCTCCGTCGCGATCGATTCGGGATGGAACTGCACACCCTCCACCGTCAGCTCCTTGTGCCGCACACCCATGATCACGCCGCTTTCCGAGGTCGCGGTCACCTCCAGGGGCGGCGGCTGGGTGTCCGGCGTGCCGGCGAGCGAATGGTAGCGCACCGCCACGAAGTCCTCGGGGATGCCCGCGAACACGCCCTTGCCGTCGTGGTGGATGCGCGATGTCTTCCCGTGCCGGATCTCGCCGGCACCGGCCACCGTCCCGCCGTACACGTCATAAATGCACTGGTGTCCGAGGCACACCCCGAGCACCGGCACCTTCCCCGCGAACTCCCGGATGACGTCGCGCGAAATGCCCGCCTCGTCCGGGTTCCCCGGCCCCGGCGAAATCACCACATGGTCCGGCCGAAGCGCGATGCACTCCCCCAGCGACACCTTGTCGTTGCGGAAGACGCGCACGTCCGCGCCCAGCTCGCACAGGTACTGGTAGAGGTTGTAGGTGAAGCTGTCGTAGTTATCGATGAGCAGCGTCGTCATCAGTCCACCCTTTCGTTGGCGAGGTCTCCCGCCACCTGCCGCAGCGCCGCCGCGAGTTCCTCGGGCGAATAGCTGTATCCCCGCCGGTCGAGCTTGAACTTCGCCAGCAAATACTCGGGCTCGAACGAACCAGGGTGCCTCAGGTCCAGCGGATACGCCGTCCCCGGCTCCCCCATCAACGCCACCAGGAAGTACCCGTCGCCCGCCGACCGCGTGAAGCGCGCGGCCTCCGCCATCAGGGGCACCAGCACCATTTCGACGCCGTCCACCCGGTAGAACCGCACGCCGACATGCATCGCCTCCTTCTGGAGCGTCACGCCGCCCCCTCACTCGCCAGGCGCGCCAGCAGCAGCACCAGCTCACGGGGGTCGCGCAGCAGGTGCGCCGGCGATGCATCCCTCAGCAGCCCTTCGTCCAGCGTGCCCCACGTCGCCCCCACCGGTAGCGCCCCCGCATTTCGTGCCGCGAACATGTCGGCCGGGCTATCGCCTACGAACACCACCGCCGCGGCGTTGGTCAGGCACAGGCGGTCCATCGCCGCGTACACCGGCGCCGGGTCGGGCTTGTGGTGCTCGGCGTCATCCGCGCCGATCACGGCCCCGAAATACCGCAACAGTCCCGTCGTCTCCAGCTCCTCGGTTGCGCCCCATGAGATCTTCGCCGTGACCACCGCCATCGGCACGCCCGCATCCGCCAGCGCCTCAAGCACCGTGCGCACCCCATCGAATGGCCGATGCTCGCGCGGATTGCCGAAGTAGAAGTCCCGGTACGCCGACACGAATCGCGCGCCCTCGCGCCCCAGCAGCTGCTCCCCCAGCGCCTCCAGGCTCCCCCCGCGGTGGGACCTCCAAAGCTCGAGCGGGTCGATCGTGGAGCCGAGGCATATGCGGTACGCGTGCTCGAGCGCACGCATTCGCGCCGGCGCCGTTTCCAGCAGGGTGTCGTCGAGGTCCCAGAACACCGCCGTCATTCCGCTCTCCCCGGGCGGGCTATCCCCCGCGCGGCGAAGACGCCCTCCATCACCGGCCACGCCTCCAGCGCTGCCGGGAAGCCCGCGTACACCGCCACCATGCGCAGCGTCTCGACTACCTGCGCCGGGCTCGCCCCATGGTTCAGCGCCCCGTTGATGTGCGAACGCAGCGGCCCGGGCTTGCCGCCCATCGCCGCCAACATCGCAACCACCTGAAGGCTTCGCGTCCGCCGGTCGAGTGCCGGGTGGGTCCACACCTCGCCGAGCGCGAAGTCGATCACATCGCCCGCGATCTCCGGGTTCGAACGGCGCAGCCCGGCCTCGGCACGCTCCGGGTCGCCCCCGGAAATCGTCCGCAGGACATCCATCCCCGCCGCGTGGCGCAATTCGGCGCCCTCCGCGCGCGGCCGTTCCCGGGACGGCGCATCGCCTTTCGCCCGCCGCGACCCACCGCCGAACTCAAGCGCTTCCAACAGCAGCAGCGACTCAATATCCGTTTCGTCATCGCGGGCCGCGGCCCTGGCCTCCCCGAACGGCTCAATCCCCGCCGCCAACGCACGCATGAGGTCCGCTTCGCCCGTGTCGTCCTCCCAGCCAAAGGCGGAGAAGATCGCCCGCCGCACGCGTTCCTCCATCGGGAGCGCCTCGATTTCGTCCACGCCGAACCAGCCGCGTTCGTGGCCCTCGGGGTGGGCCGGGTCGCCCGTCCATTCGGTGGGCGCGTAGAGGTTCAGCAGCGCGTGGCCGCCCGCCTCAAGCGGCAGGTACACGGTCTGCACGAAGTCATCCTCGATGGCTGGCGCCTGCACGCCATGCGCCACCAGGATTGCGTCCATCGCCCCGTCCACGTCCTCGGTGCCGGCCGCGAACGCGCCGCCCGGCAGCGCCCACGCGCTCTCCGCGTTCGCACGGAACAGCGCGAACCGCCCGTCACGGATGACGATTGCCGCGAGATGGATGGCGGGCTGCTCGGTCATGGCGCCTCTCCGGTCCCGGACCCTCGGCCTAGCCGTACCCGAGGCTGCCCGAGGGATGCTCCGCAGCCGCGATCTCGGCCTGGTCGATCGCCCGCATGGGCGCCGCCAGCTTGTTCACCGTCTCCTGGTACTCCGTCGCCGGGTCGCTGTCGTAGACGATGCCCCCGCCCGCCTGCAGATACGCGATCCCGTCCTTCACCACCATGGTGCGAATCCCGATGCAGGTATCGAGGCTGCCCGCGAAGGAGGCATACCCAACTGCCCCGCCGTAGACGCCGCGCTTCTCCTTCTCCATCTCCGCGATCAGTTCCATCGCCCGCACCTTCGGCGCCCCCGAGAGCGTCCCCGCGGGGAACACCGAGCGCACGGCGTCGAACCGGGTCCGGTCGTCGCGCAGCTCACCGGACACATTCGAGACGATGTGCATCACGTGCGAATAGCGCTCGATGTGCATCAGGTTCTCGACCTTCACCGATCCCGGCTTCGCCACGCGCCCGACATCGTTCCGCCCGAGGTCCACGAGCATGATGTGTTCCGCCCGCTCCTTCTCGTCCGCGAGCAGCTCCTCCGCCAGCCGGTCGTCCTCCTCGGCGGTCTTGCCGCGCGGCCGCGTCCCCGCGATCGGGTGGTTCGTGATCACCCCGTCCTCCACCCGCACCAGCAGCTCCGGCGAGGCGCCGACGATCTGAAACTCGCCCATATCGAGATAGAACATGTAGGGCGAGGGGTTCACCATCCGCATCTGCCGGTAGATGTTGAACGGGTGCACCGCCGTCGGGCGCATCAGCCGCTGCGACGGCACCGCCTGGATGATGTCCCCCGCGACGATGTGCTCCTTCAGCTTCTCCACCATCAGCTCGTAGCCTTCGCGGCCCACGTTCGAAGCGGCCTTGCCGCCCCCCCGCAGCACCGCCCCCACTTCCTCGATGGGCGGCTTCAGCGGGTTCGCCAGCCGCTTCACCACCGTGTCGATCTGGAATGCCGCGTTGTGGTAGCTCGCGTCGATGTCCCCATCGAGCCGGCAGTGCGCGATCACCTTGATCGTGTGCCTCAGGTGGTCGAACACCACCAGGCAATCGCAGAAGAAGAACATCGACTCCGGGATCCCCAGCACGTCCGCCTGCTCCCGGGACACGCGCGGCTCCCAGTGCCGCACCGCGTCGTACGCCACGTATCCGATGGCCCCGCCCGTGAACGCCGGCACGCCGTCCACCGCCACCGACTTGAAGCGGTTCAATTCCTCCTCGAGCGGCACGAGCGGGTCGCCGTCGTACTCCTCGCCCGGGCCTGTGCGCAGCACACGGTACGGCTGCGTGCCGATGAACGAATACCTGGCCAGCCGTTCCCCGCCCTCCACCGACTCGAGCAGGAACGAATACGGCCCCTCCCGAACCTTCAGGAAGGCGGAAACGGGCGTCTCCAGGTCGGCGATCACCTCGCGGTACACCGGTACGAGGTTCCCCTCGCCCTTCGCCGCGATCGCCTTCACCTCGTCGAGCGTGGGCCGCAGCATCAGTGCTTCTCCAGGTAGTTCAGGTCGAGCGCGTCCCGCACCAGCGCCATCGTCTCCTGGGCTTTCGCGCGGTATCGCGCCGTGCCCTCGGCGAGCGCCTCCCGCACCAGCGGCATGTGCGCTTCGTAGTGCGCACGCCGCTCCCGGAACGGGTCCAGCATTGTGTTCAGCACGGTCGTCAGCCGGTCCTTCAGCACCTTGTTCGGCACACCCGTGCGTTCGTACTGCTCGGCCATGTTCCGGACTTCGTCCTGCTCGGGGTCGAACGCTTCGAGATAGAGGAAGATCGGGTTGTCCGCCGTCTTGCCCGGCTCATCGAGCCCGCGCGGCGGCCCCGCGTACATCCCCCGGATCTTCTTCGCCACCGCGTCCGCGCTGTCCTTCAGGTCGATGGTGTTCCCACGCGACTTGCTCATCTTCGCGTTCCCGTCAGTCCCCACCAGGCGCGGGACGCGCCCCACGAGCGCCTCCGGCTCGGGGAAGATCGGCTTGAACTCCCGGTTGAAGCGCCGCGCCGTTTCCCTCGTGAGCTCGATGTGCGGCAGCTGGTCCTCTCCCACGGGCACAAGGTGCGCCCGCGGCATCAGGATGTTCGCCACCTGCATCACGGGGTACGTATAGAAGGCGATGGGCACCGATCGCCCCTTCTTCTTCTCGTCACCCGTTTCGATGTCGGCCATCTCCGCTTTCAAGGTCGGGTTCCGTTCGAGCATGCCCAGGGGCAGGAACCAGCTGAGCAGCGTCGTCAATTCCGTGTGCTCGGGGACCAGGCTCTCGATGACGAACGACGAACCCTCCGGGTCCAATCCCACCGCGAGCCAATCGAGCGCCACTTCCCAGACGGCCGCGCGCACCCGCGCGATGTCGTCCGCGTAATCGGAGACCTGGTAGTCCGCGATCAGAAAGGAGCATTCGTATTCCCGCTGCAGCCGCACCCAGTTCTCGAGCGCGCCAGCGTAATGCCCGAGGTGCAGCGAGCCGGTCGGGCGGATACCCGTCAGAATTCGCTTTCGTTCTGTCATCTGGGCCCTCCGGGGCCGGGCCGCGTTCCCGCCGGGCGCGGTGGCGGCGGCGGTGCCTGGCGCCCGGCCGGTG
>JAYRRO010000187.1:0-3341 GCA_041910095.1 Dehalococcoidia bacterium | reverse complement strand
GATGTCGCGGAAGAAGGCGGTGGCGGCGAGGACGTTGGCCTTGTGGACGACGGTGACGTGGTGGCGGCGCCGCCGGGCCAGGCGGAAGGCTTCGTGGGCGATGCGCTCGATGCGGGGGCGGGTGAAGACGCCCATGGTGATGGCGACATCGGCCGTGGGCATGAATTCGCCGGTGCCGGCGAAGGTGTTGCGGTCGGCGTAGAAGCCCTCGGTGTTTTCGCGAACGATGACCAGGTCGGCGGCGCGCACGGTGGCGGGGACGTTCCGAAAGGTGCGCGCGGGGCGGATGTTGGAGTAGAGGTCGAAGTGCTTGCGCAGGGCGCCACTGGGATTGAGCGTGGCGCGATGGGCGGGCAGGTAGCTGGCGTTGTCGTGCGGGCCCATGACCCAGCCATCAAGGGTTTCAAGGGCTGCGACCGTGAAGGGCGGGAGCGCGGCGCCGTGGGCGGCGATGGCGGCCAGGCCGACCGGCAGCGGCACCCACTCCACTGCGGTATTTGCGCGGCGTAGGGCGGCATCGGCGGCGGCGAGGGCCGCGGGCACGATTTCGGGTCCGATGCCGTCGCCTTCGAGCACGCCGAGCCGGAGCGTCACGCCGCGATTCTGCCACCGGGCCGGGAAGCGCGCACGCGCGACAGGTGCCGTGGCGCGGGTGAGGCGAGGTCCGTAGGATGCGCGCCACGCAACGTACGCCAGGGAGGCAACCATGGCATCAGGTCCGCTCGCGGGGATCCGCGTGCTGGAATTCACCCAGATCATCGCCGGTCCGTTCGCGTGCATGATGCTCGCGGACCAGGGCGCGGAGGTCATCAAGGTCGAGCCGCCGGGCGGGGAGCCGTGGCGCATCTACGGCCCGTTCATGCCGCTGGAGTCGAAGGTCTTCCAGTCACTGAACCGGGGGAAGGACTCGCTGGTGCTCTCGGCGGGGGATGCGCGGGCGCAGGAGATCGTGCACCGGCTGATCCCGAACGTCGATGTCGTCGTCATCAACTACCGGCCGGACGTGGCAAAGCGGCTGAACATCGACTACGAGACGCTCAAGGCGATCAGGCCCGACCTCATTTATGTCGACATCACGGCCTTCGGGCGGAAGGGGCCGTGGGCCTCGAAGCCGGGGTACGACATCGTCGTCCAGGCGGTGACGGGGCTGATGGCGGCGGACGCGAAGCTCGGGCCGGGGGGCAAGCCAGAAGTTGTGACGGCGACGGCGGTAGCCGACTACGCGACCGGGCTCACCGTGGCGTGGGCGGTGACGTCGGCGCTCTTCCACCGGGAGCGGACGGGCGAGGGGCAGCTGGTCGAGGCGAGCCTGATGGCGACGGCGCTCGCCGTGCAGGGAAGCGCGGTGATGGAGCTACCCGTGGCCGATGAAACGCTGCGGAACAAGCTGCGCGACAGGCGCCGGGAGATCCAGGCGCACGGCGCGACCTACGAGGAGATGCTGGCGGTTTCGCGGACGCAACGGCAGGCGCCGAACATCTACTACCGCACCTACCGGACGAAGGACGGCGCGATCGCGGTGGGAGCGCTTTCGCCGTCGCTATGGGCGAAGGTGCGGGCGGCGCTGGAAACGGAGTTCCTCGGGCAGGCGGACCCGAACTACGACGTGCTCAACCCGGAGTACGTGGCCTGGGCGACGGAGCAGGTGGCCGCGATCGAGGAGCATGTGGCTTCGAAGCCGACGGACCACTGGATCCGGCGCTTCGAGGAGCACGGGGTGCCGGTGGGGCCGGTGCTCTTCGCCGACGAGATGTCGACGCACCCGCAGGTGGTGGCGAACGAGTACATGGTCCCGCTGGAGCACGAGCTCTCGGGGCCGCAGCAGATGGTGGCGCCGATTCTCAAGTTCCACGCCTCACCGATGGCGGCCCAGGGGGCTTCGCCGGCGCTGGGGAAGGACACGCTGAAGTGGCTGGAATACGCCGGTTACAGCGAGGACGAGATCGGGACGCTCTACGCCGAGGGGGTCGTCGGCTAGGCCGGCGCCACACCAGATCACGCAGGAGACGAACACATGCTGACATTCAAGCACTACACCGTCGCGGTCCATGACCTGGCGCTGTCGGTTGAGAACTACACGGCGCGCTTCGGGATGCAGCCGACAGGCGAGAAGGCATTCAACCGGATCGGGAACTTCGACTTCGTGCCGATGGGGTACGAAGGGAAGACGGTGATGCACCTCATCTGCCCGGTGAGCGACGAGAGCCCGATCGCTCGGCTGATGAAGGAGCGGGTGAACCCGTTCAACCCGCACGGTGAGGGGATCTACCTGCTGGCGTTCGACACGGCGGACACGGACGCGTTCACGAAGCAGGTGGAGGCGGCCGGGGGCCGGGTGACGCGCGGCGCGCCGGGCACCACGAACGTGTGGGTGCACCCGACGGCTTCGAACTTCGTGCTGATGGAAGTCTTCCAGAACCCGTCCTAGCGCTGCCGGGCGGACATGCCAGCGGGTAGACTCCGCGCCAGCACCGCGCGGAGTTCTGCCATGCCCTTCGTCACCGTTCGCGACCTGACCGTGTACTACGAAGTACACGGGGATGGGCCTCGACTCTTGTACATCACCGGGACCGGCGGGGACCTGCGGCGGAAGCCGAGCGTGTTCGATGGGCCGCTCCCGGGGCGCTTCACCGTGCTTTCGTACGACCAGCGCGGGCTCGGGCAAACGAGCCGCCCGGACGCCGTCTACACGATGGCGGACTATGCCGATGACGCGGCGGCGCTGCTGGATGCACTCGGCTGGGAGCGCTGCCTGGTGATGGGGGTGTCATTCGGGGGGATGGTGGCGCAGGAGTTCGCCCTCCGCCACGGTGAGCGCATCGAGCGGCTGGTGCTGGCGTGCACCTCGGCGGGCGGAGCGCACGCTTCGTACCCGCTGCACGAATTCCACGGCATGGAGCCGGCCGCCCGCGCGGCGGCGAACCTGCTGGTCTCGGACACGCGGAACGCCGCAATCAAGGAACGCGACCCGGGCCGCTTCCAGGCGATGGTTGACGAGGCGGTGGCCCTGGCAGCGGTGGGAGCGAGCGAGCCCGGCCGCGTGGAGGGAGCCGGGCGCCAGTTGGAGGCGCGGCGGCACCACGACACGTATCACCGGCTCCCGTCGCTGCGAATGCCCGTGTACATCTGCGGCGGGAAGTACGACGGGATCGCGCCGCCGGAAAACCTGGAGACGCTGCAGAGCCGTATCCCGTGGTCGCGGCTGGAGTTCTTCGAGGGCGGCCACCTGTTCCTGCGGCAGGACCCGGCGGCGATGGCCGGCGTCATCCGGTTCCTCAACGACGGATAGGCCTCAGGGCAGGAGGCCGCGCACAGCCATCTCCGAGAGGTCGGCGATGATG
>JAYRRO010000186.1:0-2633 GCA_041910095.1 Dehalococcoidia bacterium | reverse complement strand
GGCTGCCACCGGGGCTGCGGGCGCCACCGCCGGGGGCGGTTCGCCTTGCGGGGTACGAACGGGTTCCGTCCGCACGGTGGCCTGCTCGCGCGCGACGGGCTCCTCCACGGGAGCGGGAGCAGCAGGTGGGGGCACCGCCTCGGGCGCAGGCTCCGCCAGCGGAGGAGCCGGTTGCTGCTGAACGGGAGGCGGGGGCGGCGTCGCCACGCCACCGCCGAACAGGGCATCGAGTCCGCGGCCGAGGCCGCGCTTGGGCTGAGTCATCGGAATGCCTCCTCCGCGCGGGTGGTGGGGCGTGGGCGAACGAATGGATGTCCCGTCTGAGCGCCAGCGGGCGTGAGATCTTCACCTTCGTAGCAGCTTCGCTCGTGTGCCGGGGCCGCGCGTCCGGCGGTCACGCCGGCACCTCCACGCGGCTCAGCAGCTCGCCGGCAAGCGCGTCGTACGCCGTCGCCGCGCGCCCGCCCGGGTCGTACTGGAAGATCGAGATGCCGTGGCTCGGCGCCTCGCTCAGCCGCACCGCCCGAGGGATAACCGTCTGGAACACCTGCGTGGTGAAGTGCCCGCGGACTTCATCGACCACCTGCTGCGCCAGCCGCGTGCGCGCATCGAACATCGTCAGCACCACGCCGAGCACCGAAAGCCCGGGGTTGAGCGCGCGCCGCACCAGCTCCAGCGTCTCCATCAGCCGGCTGAGGCCTTCGAGCGCCATGTACTCGCACTGCACGGGAATGACGACGCTGTCGCTCGCCGTGAGCGCATTGATGGTCAGCAATCCCAGCGACGGCGGGCAATCGATGAAGATCCAGTCGTACCGGTCGCGCAGGGGGTTGAGCGCGGCCGCGAGGCGGCGTTCGCGCGCCATCGCCGGCACCAGCTCCACCTCCGCACCCGCGAGGGCCGCGCTCGACGGCACCAGGTCGAACTGGTCATCCGGCACGCGCACGATGCAATCGCTCGCGGGCACCTCCTCCAGCAACGCTTCGTAGACTCCGTTACGGTCGCGGCCGTCGACGCCGGCGGCGCTGCTCGCGTTCGCCTGCGGGTCAAGGTCCACGAGCAAAACGCGCTGCCCGCGCCTCCCGAGCGCGGCCGAAACCGAGACGGCGGTCGTGGTCTTGCCCACGCCCCCCTTCTGGTTCACGAACGTGACGATACGTGCTCCCATCACGCGGCCTCCCGTCGCACATGTGCTTCGACCATCGCCCGGGTGGGGACCCCGGCAAGGCCTGGCCCCTGGACGGCGAGCGCCCCGGCGGCGAGTGCCCAGCGGCACGCCTCCGCGGTGTCACCGGTTTCCAGCAATCGAACGACGAATGCCGCCGCGAAGCAGTCGCCCGCGCCCGTGGGCTCCACGAGCGTCGCGGGGAAGGCGCGGAGCGCGGCGGGCGCGAGGCCCGGGGCGTAGTGCAAGGCCCCGGACGCACCGCGCGTGACGAGCACCGTCGCACCGTGCGAGGCTGCCGTTTGCGCCAGTGTCTCCGCTTTGGAGGTGTCTTCCTCACTCAAGAACAGATATGTCCCCTCCAGGGCGAACCGCTCAACCTGAGACCACGGGTCCGGATGCGGCGAAACACGCCCCTGGCCGTCGTGCGTCCGCAGCAGCCCCTGCAGGGCCACGGCGACCACCGCCGGCGGAAACGGGGGCACGCCCGAGAGCTCGTGGTAGGCGGGAGCGAGCACCAGGGCATCGGCGTTCGCGCACGCCTCGCTCACCCGCGCCGCTGGAATGGGCGAGCCCTCCTGCAGGAGCAGCTGCGTGCGGCAGCCGGCGGCGTCATACGTGTTGGCATAGCGCGCGGCGAGACCGCCAGCGGTGGGGCGCACGTCGATGCCCGCCAGCGCCGCCGCCGGAAACCCCTCTGGCACGGCCGAGACCAGGGTCACGTTTGCACCGAGGGCGACGCACATCCGCGCGGTGTAGAGCGAGGGACCGCCCGGCGCCCAGCCGCCCGGCGCCCGGTCCTCCGCCACGTTGCCCGCGACCACGATGTGCGTGCTCGTGCTCCTTCTTACCGGTGGCTGATGACGACCTTGCGGTTTTCGCCTTCGCCCACGCTGTTCGTTTCGAGCTCGGGGTCGCCAGCGAGCGCGAGATGCACCAGGCGCCGTTCCGCGGCCGACATTGGCTCGAGGGTGATAGGCGACCCGTGCTCGCGCACGCGGTCGGCCATGCGCTGCGCCAGCGACACCACCTGCTCTTCGCGGCGGTGGCGGTAGTGTTCGACATCGATGGTGACGCCGCCCTTGCCCGGGTAACGGCGGCTGACGATCAGGTTCACGACGTACTGCAGCGAAAGGAGCGTGTCCCCCCGCCTGCCGATGAGCAGGCCGAGGTCCTCGCCGCTGATATCGATGACCGCGAGCGCCATCCCCAGGCCATCGCCCGGCGTCAGGGGCTCGCGAATCGTCAGCGAGGCATCGATATCGAGCAGCCGCAGGATGTCGTCCACCGTCTGCGCGGCGAAGTCGACCTCCTCGGCGTTGATATCGGGTGCGATCTGCTGTTCGGGCTCGCTTTCGCGGCTTTCGCGGCGCTCCGAGCGCGGCCGCGAGCTCCCCTGCGAGGGCGCCGGCCGGTCGCCGCCACGGTCGCGGTCGCGGTCACGGCCGCCGCGGCGGCCACGGGGTGC
>JAYRRO010000185.1:0-6600 GCA_041910095.1 Dehalococcoidia bacterium | reverse complement strand
CGCCGCGCAGGGTCATCCCACCACCGGTTCGAGGAATTCGATGCGGTTGCCGAAGGGGTCGAAGGCGTAGAAGCGGCGATAGCCGGGGAGTTCGCGGTCGAGCTGGATGTGCACGTTCGCGGCTTCGAGGCGGGCGCGGAGGGCATCGAGTTCGTCCGTGAGGAGGGCGGGGTGGCGGTTGCTCACGGCGACCGTGTCCTCCACGCCGCAGTGGATCTCCTGGGGGCCGCAACGAAACCAGCAGCCGCCGCGATCGGCGAGGGTCGCGGGCTTCGGCACTTCGGGGAGGCCGAGGAGGCCGCCGTAGAAGGCGCGGGCGGTGTCCTCGCCGCCGGGCGTAATCGCGACCTGGACATGCGCGATGCCGTGGATCATGGAAGCAGTTTAGACGAGTGCTGAGTGCTGAGTGCTGAGTGCTGAGTGCTTGCGTGGGGTGGGTAGAATCGCGGCACACACTCTTTTCTTTGAGGTTCCCCACATTGACGACGGTTGAACGGCCGCCCTACCGCATCGTGGGCACGCGGCCCATCCGGCACGACGGCATCGACAAGGTGACGGGGCGGGCGAAGTACGCGAACGACGTGCAGATTCCCGGGCACCTGCACGCGCGCTTCCTGCGTTCGCCGCACGCGCACGCGCGCATTCTTTCGATCGACACGAGCCGGGCGGAGGCGCTGCCCGGGGTGTTCGCGGTGGTGACGGGGAAGGATTTCCCGGAGGTCTCGGCGGTGCTGCGCGAGCAGACCGAAGGGGCGATGGCGAACATGGGGCTGCTCAGCCGCCACATCATGGCGCGGGATAAGGCCTGGTTCCGGGGGCACGCGGTCGCGGCGGTGGCGGCGGATTCGCCCCACCGGGCGGAGGAGGCGCTGAAGCTCATCGAGGTGCGCTACGACGTGCTGACGCCTGTGCTCGACGCGCTGGAGGCGATGAAGCCGGAGGCGCCCATCGTCATCGACGGGTTGGTCACGAACACGAGCCGCACGACGCGAGCCGGCGGCATCCTGGGCCCGGGCGAGGATGGCCCGCAATCAAACATCGCGACGACGTTCGTGATGGAGCTTGGAGACCTGGCGAACGGCTTCGAGGAGGCCGACATCATCCTCGAGCGGGACTACCACACGACGGCCGCGCACCAGGGATACATCGAACCGCAGGCGGCGACGGCGTTCTGGAGCACCGACCACCAGCTCACAATCTGGACCTCGACGCAGGGGCCGTTCGCCGTGCGCGACAACACGGCGGCCATCCTGAAGCTTTCGCCGGGACAGGTGAAGGTGGTGCCAGCGGAGATCGGCGGCGGCTTCGGCGCGAAGCTGAACATCACGATCGAGCCGGTGGCGGCGCTGCTGGCGATGAAGTGCGGCCGCCCGGTGAAGCTCGCGGTGAGCCGCCTCGAGGTGTTCGAGGCGATGGGGCCGGCCTCGCCCGCGTACGTGCACCTGCGCATGGGCATCACGAACGAGGGGCGCATCACGGCGGCCGATACGAAGCTCATCTTCGAAGCCGGCGCGATCCCGGGGTCACCGGTGCCGGGGGCGGCGAACTGCATGTTCTCGCCGTACAACATCGCGAACGGCCGCATCGAAGGCATCGATGTGGTGGTGAACAAGCCGAAGACGCTCTCCTACCGCGCGCCGGGCGCGCCCTCCGGGGCGTACGCGGTGGAGCAGATGCTCGATGAGTTCGCGGCGATGCTGGGCAAGGACCCCATCGAGCTGCGGCTGCTGAACGCGGCGCAGGAAGGCGACCGGCGCATCAACGGCGTGGCCTGCGGTTCGATGGGCTTCCGGGAGACGCTGGAAGCGGCGGCGGCCACGGACCACTACCGTTCGCCCATCGACGGGCCATGGCGCGGGCGTGGCGTCGCGGCCGGGTTCTGGGGGAACGCGACGGGGCCGGCGTCGGTGATCGCGGGGCTGCTGCCGGACGGCCGCGTGAGCTACATCGAGGGCTCGGTCGATATCGGCGGGACGCGCACGACGGCGGCGATGATGTTCGCCGAGGCGGTGGGCATGCCGGTGACGGACGTGCGGCCATCGGTGGCGGACACGGACTCCATCGGCTTCACCTCGAACACGGGCGGGAGCAGCGTGACCTTCAAGCAGGGCTGGGCCGCCTACGAAGCCGCGCAGGACCTCAAGCGCCAGCTCATCGAAAGGGCGGCGAAGACGTGGGACGTGCCCGTGGAGCGCGTGCGCTACGAGGCGGGGGTCTGCACGAACCTGGACGACGAAGCGAAGACGCTGACGACAAAGCAGATCGCGGCGCGCATGAACGGCACGGGCGGGCCGATCATCGGGCACGCGACGGTGGTGCCGCGCGGCGTCGCGGGCGGCTTCGCGGTGCACATCGCGGATGTGGAGGTGGACCCGGCGACGGGGAAGGTGACCCTGGCGCGCTATAGCTGCGTGCAGGACGTGGGCACGGCGATTCACCCGAGTTATGTCGAAGGACAGATGCAGGGCGGCGCCGCCCAGGGCATCGGCTGGGCGATCAACGAGGAGTACGTCTACAACGCCGAGGGGCGAATGGAGAACAGCAGCTTCCTCGATTACCGCATGCCCACGGCACTCGACCTGCCGCCGATCGAGACGCACCTGGTGGAGGTGCCGAACCCGGGGCACCCGTTCGGGGTGCGGGGCGTGGGCGAGGCGGCGTTCGTGCCGCCGCTGCCAGCTATGGCGAACGCGGTCGCGCACGCGCTCGGCACGCGCATGTACGACCTGCCGATGAGCCCGCGGCGGGTGCTCGAAGCGCTCGCCAGGCAGTGATGCCCACGCGGGGCCGGTGATGGCGACGGTGTTCGTCTCGCAGGTGCTGCGCCCGTTCGTGCCCGGCCGTTCGGTGGAGGTGCCGGGCCGGACGGTGGGGCAGGTGGTGGAGGCACTGGGCGCGCGCTACCCGGGCGTGATCGCGGTGCTGCTCGAGGATGGCGACCTGCGCCCGGGAGTCGCCGTCTCGGTGGGGGACCAGCTCGCGCAGGACGGGCTGCTGGAACCGGTGGGCCCGGGCGACGAGGTGCACTTCCTGCCGGCATTCGCGGGCGGGTGAGGGAGTTCGCCGTCAGCAGTGGTAGGCGTCGCGTCCCTTGCTGTCGGTGATGTAGCGCGGTCCGGTAATGGGAACAGGATACCGCACGGACGGGGGGCCGCGGGCGGCGCTGCTACTCCGCGCGCCAGTGGCCGGACTTGCCGCCGAGCTTTTCGAGCAGGCGGATGCCTTCGATGCGCATGCCCCGGTCCACCGCCTTGCACATGTCGTAGACGGTGAGGGCGGCGACGGAGACGGCCGTCAATGCCTCCATCTCGACGCCCGTCTTGCCCGTGGTCTTGACGCGGGCCGTGATGCGCAGGCTGTCCAGGCCTTCAGGTGCGAGGTCGAGGACGACGCCGGTAATGGGGAGCGGGTGGCACATCGGCACGAGGTCGCTGGTGCGCTTGGTGGCCATGATCCCGGCGACGCGCGCGACGGCGAGGACGTCCCCCTTGGGCATGCCGCCCGACTGGATGAGCGCGAGGGTCTCGGGGCGCATGACGACGCGGCCCTCGGCCTCGGCTTCGCGGGCGGTATCGGCCTTTGCGGAGACATCGACCATGCGGGCGGCGCCGGAGGCATCGAGGTGGGTGAGGCCGCCGGGGTGTTCCTCAGGATCCATGATGGCGCCTCCACATGAGCGTTTCGTAGCCATAGATGAGCCCGTAGGCGGCGCCGCCCATGAGCAGCCCGCCGGGGACGCCGAGCCAGGGCGAGACCCACGTATCGGTCGCGATGATGCCGATGCCCGTGCCGGCGAGGAAGCCCATGAACGCCTCGCGGCGGCGGGCGGCCTCGAACTGGTTGCGGAGGGGGTGACGGCGGTTCATGCGGCCAGTATACGAAGGGTGGCCGCGCGCGCCGCGTGAGCACGTTCGCGGCGGCTCGCCTATCCTCCGGGCTGGAGGACGCCGATGACGCTGCGCGGCAAGACGGCAATCGTGGGCGTGGCCGAATACCGCCCCACGCGCTACACGGAGGGGGCGACCACGCTGGGCATGCTCGCGGACGTGGCGATGCGCGCCATCGCCGACGCGGGGCTGGAACCGGCGGAGGTCGATGGGCTGCTCACGGCGAGCTTCGCGGAGGCGCCCTTCATGGCGCCCGCCACCGTCGTCGAGTACATGGGGCTCGATGTGCACTACTCCGGCGTGGTCGACCTCGGCGGGGCGACAGGCGCGGGGATGGTGGCGCGCGCCGCCGCCGCGATCAGCGCCGGACTGTGCGAAACCGTCGTCTGCACGACGGCGGCGCGGCGCGAACGGCGCACGACCGGTGGGCAGCGCGGCTCGGCGAGTTCGGGCTTCGCCGGGCGGCGGGTGGACCGTACGCCCGAGTCCGAGTTCGAGACGCCCTTCGGCGCGATCGGCGCGAACTACGGCTATGCGATGATCGCGAACCGTTACCGGCACGAATACGGCGTCACGCCCGAGCAGCTGGCGAAGATCGCGGTGGCGCAGCGGTACAACGCCTGCCACAACCCGGACGCGCTCTTCTTCGGGCAGCCGATCTCGGTCGAGGACGTGCTCGGGTCGCCGGTGATCGTTGACCCGTTGCACCTGCTCGAAATCGTGATGCCCGCGGCGGGTGCGGCGGCGGTGGTGGTGACGAGCGCGCGCAAGGCGAAGCGGCTGAAGCAGCGTCCGGCCTACCTGCTCGGCGCGGGCGAACACACGACGCACCGCAGCATCACCTACGCGCCCAGCCTCACGAACAGCGCGATCAAGGCCGCCGCCGATGCGGCGTTCGCGATGGCGGGCGTCCGCCGCAAGGATATCGACCTCGCCAGCCTCTATGACTGCTACACGATCACGGTGCTGCTGACGCTGGAGGACGCGGGCTTCGCGAAGAAGGGGCAGGGCGGCGCCTTCATCGATGGCCACAACCTGCAGTTCGACGGCGACTTTCCGCTCAACCCGCACGGCGGCCAGCTCTCGTTCGGGCAGGCGGGCATCGCGGGCGGGATGTCGCATGTGACGGAGGCCGCCCGCCAGGTGATGGGCCGCGCGCAGGGGCGGCAGGTGCGAAAGTGCGAGACCGCCTTCGTGAACGGCAACGGCGGCATCATGAGCGAGCAGGTGTCGCTCATCCTCGGGAGGGACCGCTGATGACGGAAGAGCTTTCGCCACGGACGCCGTACGCGAAGCCGCTGCCGGAGCCGAACCCGGTGACGCAGCCGTTCTGGGATGCGGCGAAGGAGCACCGGCTGCGCCTGCAGCGGTCGCGAAAGACGGGCCAGTTCGTGCACTACCCGCGGGCGGCCTCGCCCTTTGGCGCGAACGACGAGCTCGCGTGGGAGGATGTCTCGGGCCGCGGCCATGTGTGGAGCTACACGGTCGCGCGGCGGGCGACGGCGCCGCAGTTCGAGGGCGACGTGCCGTACGTGATCGCGATCGTCGAGCTTGAAGAAGGGCCGCACCTGACGGCGAACATCATCGAGTGCGACCCGGACACGGTTCGCGTCGGGCTGCCGGTGGAGGCCGCCTTCGTGGATGTGACGCCCGAGGTCACGCTCGTGCAGTTCCGGCCGCGGAGCGCGCCCGCGGAGTGAACGCGATCCCGCCTTCACCATCGGGGCCGGACGCGCCTCCGCTGCAGCGCACGACGCTGCTGTTCGCGCTGCGCGAGGGCGAGGTGCTCCTCGGGATGAAGCGGCGCGGGCTGGGCAAGGGGCTCTGGAACGGCGCCGGCGGCAAGCTCGCGGACGGCGAGAACCACGAGAAGGCCGCGATTCGCGAAACGCACGAGGAGTTCGGCATCATCCCCGCGGAGGTGACCGCCGTGGGCGTGCTCCGGTTTCATTTCCGCGCTGGCGTCGCCAAGGCCGCGTGGGACCAGGAGTGCGTCGTGTTCACCGCGCGCGACTGGAGCGGCGAGCCCGGCGAAAGCGACGAGATGACGCCCGCATGGTTCGCGAACGGCGCCATCCCCTTCGACCAGATGTGGGCGGACGACCGGGTCTGGTTCCCGCTGTTGTTCGCGGGCCAGGAGTTCTTCGGCGACATCGACTTCGCGGCGGACGAGGCGATGGTGGGCGAGCCGCGCATCTCGGTGCTGCCGCCGGGCGCGGTGGCGCGCTACCTCGCGGGCCGCTGACGTTCGCCCGCGGCCGTCCCGTACACTGGCGCGATGGTCGACCCCGTGGAACACAACCGCGCCGCCTGGGACCGCCAGGTCGCCGAAGGAAACGAATGGACCGTGCCGGTGAGCGCCGAGGTCATCGCCCGGGCGCGCGCGGGAGAGTGGTCGATCGTGCTCATCGGGCATGAGCCGGTGCCGCGCGACTGGTTCCCGGCGGAGCTGCGGGGCTGCGACGTGCTCGCGCTGGCCTCCGGTGGGGGCCAACAGGGCCCGGTGCTGGCGGCGGCGGGCGCGAAGGTGACCGTGTTCGACAATTCGCCAGCGCAGCTCGCGGAGGATGCGATGGTGGCGGCGCGCGACGGGCTCGCGATTCGCACCGTGCAGGGCGATATGCGCGACCTCTCGCTCTTCGCGGATGGCAGCTTCGACCTGGTCTTTCATCCCTGCTCGAACAGCTTCTGCCCGGAGGTCGAGCCGGTCTGG
>JAYRRO010000184.1:0-15039 GCA_041910095.1 Dehalococcoidia bacterium | reverse complement strand
CGCCGCCGAGCAGGCCCGTCCCGGCGAGGAACCGCCGCCGGGAGGTGGAGTTACGCCGAAGCCAATAGTTCTCTCGATCCACAGTACATTCCCTCTTTGTCGCGCCGTCGAATCCGGGCGGGCACGTGGGGGATGCTACTGAGGGCGCGCCTTTGCGTTAACTTCGGAGTCTTCAACAAATCATGCGCGGGCAGCAAGATCCTGTGCAGGGGGGTGGGCAGACGCCCGGAACCCTTCGCGAAGAATGGCCAGAAAGCGTTTCGCGCTGGCGCCCAGGTCCTCTTCCGACAGGTAGACGGCGCAAAGCGGGTACGACGCGGTGAAATCCCGGACGCGAAGCTCGACCACGGACCCGGCTGCGAGGTCGTCGGACACCGCCTGCTTGACGATGAAGGCGGGCGAGCCCATCGCAAGCGCCAGCGTCCTGGCGGCGATGGAGCTGTCGGTCTGGGCTGAGTACACCACGCGGTGGCCCGGGTTACGCGCGAGCCAGTCATCGACGGCCAGCCTCGCACTGCCGCCGGCATAGCCGATCAAGGGGAAGGCGGTGAGGTCCTCGAAGGCGAGGTCGCGCCCGGCGAGTGGATGGCCCGGCGGTGCGATCGCGATGATCTCGTTGCGCGCGACGGTCTCATAGATCAGCCCTTCCGCGGCGAAAGCCGTTCCGAAGAAGCCGAAGTCGATTTCGCCGGCACGCAAGGCCTCGATGGCTTCGGCCGGGTGGCGGCTCTGGAATTCAACCGCCACCTCCGGGTCCTCGGAACGCAGGCGCTCGGTCGCCTTGGAGAGGCTGCCGAAGTAGGAGAGCGCGCCGATGCGGACGCGATGCGCGGACTGCACGCGGCGGGCGCGGTCTCGCGCGCGATAGTCATCGAAGGCGGCGGCGACGGTTTCGGCTAAGGCGTAGAGATCGCGGCCGGCCGGAGTGAGGAGCACCTCCTTGCCGTTGACGAAGAAGAGTTTCGCGGCGCACTCGGCCTCGAGCTGGCGGACCTGGCTGTAGACGGCCGGCTGCGTCAGAAACAGGCGCTCCGCGGCACGCGTGTAGCTCCGCTCATCGGCAACGCACTTGAAGCTGAGGAGCTGGTCGATCTTCATGCGTGTTCCAGGCCGGTCGTGCTCCGGGCGGGGCCGCGGCAGACAATTCTAGCGCGTCTACCGCGGACCTTCCCGGGTACGGCGGTGTGCCGGGCGTGCCGCTCCCGAGGCTGCGCGCGGCCGCCGGCCGGCCGCGCCCGCGTCAGGTGGCAGCAGCGAGGACCGGGCCGGTGGAGACCACCCCGCGGGCGGCGAGGGCCTCGACTTCGGCGGAGGTGAGGGCGAGCTCGTGCGTGAGGACATCCGCGGTGTGCTCGCCGAGAAGGGGAGCGGGCACGACAGGCACGTCGGATTCGCTGAGATGGATAGGCGGCGCGGGCATCTTCACGGTGCCGCGTCCCTTGTGCTCATAGGTGATGATCTGCCCGCGCTCGATGAGGTGGCGGTCTTCGAGGATGTCGTTGGTGTCGTAGACGGCGCCGACGGGAACGCCCAGGGGGCCGAGGAATTCCATCACTTCGAACTTGGTGCGCTCGCGCGTCCACTTCGAAATCTCGGCGTCCAATTCGTCGCCGTGACGGTTGCGCGCCGGGGTGGTGGCGAAGCGCTCGTCGGCGGCGAGCTCGGGACGGCCGATGGCGGTCATGAGCGCATCGAACATGCGCTGGGTGACGGGCATGAAGAAGACCCAGTCGTTGGGGCCGCCGGGGGCGCATGGATAGAGCGCTGTTGGGGACACGGAGCGGTTCCCCCGGCGCGGGATGACGCCCCCGTCGTACCGTTCGCGGTAGGACATTTGCGTCTTCATGAAGTTGACGATGGTTTCCTGCATGGAGACTTCGACGACCTGCCCGCGGCCAGTGCGGAGCTTCTCGACGTAGGCGGCGAGGATGCCGAGGGCGGCGTGGTTGCCGGTGCCGGTATCTGCGAAGGTGGCGCCGGGGCGCATCGGCGGGCCGTCGGCCTCGCCGGTGATGCTGAACGAGCCGCCGGCGGCCTGGGCGACCCAGTCGAAGCACTTGTAGTCCTTGTAGGGGCCAGTCGTGCCGAAGCCTTTGATGGTGGCGTAGATGACGCCGGGATGGTGCTGCTTGAGGACGTCGTAACCGAGGCCAAGGCGTTCCATGGTGCCGAGGGAGAAGTTCTCGAGGACGACATCAAAGTTCGGGAGGAGGCGAAGGAAGAGCTCCCGGCCTTCGGGACGGGCGAGGTCGAGGGCGAGGCTCTTCTTGTTGTGGTTGAAGCTCAGGAAGTAGAGGGAGTCCTTCCCGCCTTCCGTGTGACGGCCCGAATCACCGCCGCGGGGGGTTTCGACCTTGACGACGTCGGCGCCGAACCAGGCGAGATATTGCCCGGCCGTGGGACCGGCTTCGTACTGGGTGAGGTCGAGGACTTTCATTCCGTCGAGGGCGGCCATGGCGTGCCTCCGTTGCTTTGGCGGCAGTCTACCGGCTTCGCGACGCGCCGTCAGCGATTTCGATAGCTGCCTGAGTGTTTCGTCTATACTTCACGCGCCCGCGCGAGGCTCTCGCCGCGTTGACACGCGGACTGGCGGCCGGAAGAATCGCCGATCGTGTCACTGCGGGGCCCGGTGCTGGCCGCGGGGCAACAATAGGGGGGACCTCATGAAAGCTGCCGTTATGTACGGCGCGAACCAGCCGCTCGTGATCGAAGACATCGAGATCGACGAGCCCCAGCACGGCGAGGTGCTGGTGAAGACCGCCGCCAGTGGCGTCTGCCATTCGGACCTGCACTTCATGGAAGGCAGCTACCGTTACCCGGTGCCGACGGTGCTCGGGCACGAATCCGCGGGCGTGGTTGAGAAGGTCGGCCCGGGCGTGACGCGGGTGAAGCCGGGCGATCGCGTCGTGGTGGCGTTCGTTACCTCGTGCGGGGCGTGCGATTTCTGCGTGACGGGGAAGCCATACCTGTGTGGCAACTCGGCGGCGCTTTCGCGCATGGGGCGGATCAAGCTCAAGGGCCAGCCTATCCCGCAGTTCTCGAACATGTCCGCGTTCGCCGAGTATCAGCTCGTGCACCAGAACGCCTGCGTCATCGTGCCGGACGACGTGCCGATGGAAGTGGCGGCGCTGGTGGGCTGCAGCGTGATGACCGGCGTCGGCGCCGTGACCAATACGATGAAGGTGCCCGTGGGATCGACGGTGGCGGTGGTCGGCGCGGGCGGCGTCGGCCTGAACATCATCCAGGGCGCGAAGCTGGCGGGTGCGTCGCGGGTCATCGCCGTCGACCTGCTCGAGAACAAGCTGGCGGCGGCGCGGGAGTTCGGTGCGACAGACGTGGTCGACGCATCGAAGGGCGACGCCATCCAGCAGGTCCAGGCGATCACCGGCGGCGGCGTGGACTACGCCTTCGAGGCGATCGGGCTCGCGAAGACGGCGGAGCAGTGCTGGGCGATGACCAAGCGCGGCGGCAAGGCGGTCGTGGTCGGGATGATCCCCATCGGCGCGTCGGTGAGCCTGCCGGGGCCGGACTTCATCTTCGGGGAGAAGTCGATCCACGGGTCGTTCTACGGTTCTACGCGGCAGACGTACGACATGCCGTGGCTGATGGAGCTGTACCGGCAGAAGCGTCTGAAGATCGATGAGCTGATTTCGCGGCGGTACAAGCTGGAGCAGATCAACGAGGCCTATGCGGCGCTCAAGAACGGCGAAGTGAACCGTTCGGTGATTACGTTCTAGGGAGGGCGGCCGGGGAGGCAGGCAAGGGGCGCCCCGTGCGGGGCGCCCCTTCTTCGTGCCGCATGGACGAACTCAGCGGCCGAAGAGCCCGCCGAGCTTCTTGCCGATATCGCCGCCGGCGGCGCCGCCGAGGATGCTGGCGGCCATATCGGGGCGCTCCTTGAGGAAGCCCGTGATGGTCTCGACGGCCTTCTCGGCCTGCTCGCGGCTAATGCCGGTGCGTTCGACCAGCAGGTTGATGAGCTGGTCCATCGCTAGTGACTGACGGCCGGCGGGAGGGTCTTGGCGTCGGCGACCCAGGCCTCGACCTGGCTAAGGGCGGGCGGTCGGCGAACGAGGTTCTTCGCGCTGTTCACCTCGAGGATCTTCGCGTGGAGGTTATCGGCGCGGCGTGTGGCGAGTTCCTTGACGGTATCGACGCCGGCGGCTTCGAGGAGGTCGGAGTATTCGGAGCCGACGCCCTTGACGCGCATGAGGTCGGCGCGGTTGACCCATTCGAGGATCTGGCTGGTCTTGAGTCCGGTCTTGCCGGCGAGCTCTTCGCGGCCCTTCGCAGTGCCGCCCGCGGCGAGCAGGGCCTCAACGGTCGCGATGCCGGCACCTTCGAGGGTTGCGGCGAGTTTTTCGCCGATGCCTTCGATTTCGACGATCTTTGCCATGAACGACCTCTCCCCGCGGAGTGTGGGTGAGCGGAGACGGTAGCAGTCTAAGCGTACGGGGCCCCGAGACCCAGACCAAAAGAAACATCGGTGAGAACCCGTCCAACCCTTGACATTTCTGGTGGGCGTTTGTTTCGAACCATCTTGAGGGGACGGGATAGGCGCGCATTGGATAGTTGTTTTCGATTGGTTGCATTGACGGGGGCAGGCCGGGGCCGGTAGAACAGCGGTACGGCCGCGAGGCCAATCCCGTAACCGGGGACGTGGGGCGGTCCGCGGTATCGCACCGGCGGGCGCTCACGTGTCCTTTCGGGGAGCCGGCACCCACCGCCGGCTCCCCGGCCCGAACCCAGGGGCGCGGGGGCGTGGCGCTGGTACACTGTGGCCATGGGCGATTAGCTCAGCGGCTAGAGCGCCTCGCTTACACCGAGGATGTCGGGGGTTCGAGACCCTCATCGCCCACCAGGTTCCTGCCCGCGGCTACGGGCGATGTTCGGAAACGCGGATGGCCGGGCCTCCATGATGGAGGCCCGGCCATCGTTTATGGGCAGCGCGGCGAGGGCGCTAGGGCCAGGTGAGCGCGAGCGCCAGCGGACCGGACGAGTTCGCGCCGTTCCAGCCGTAGGACCACACCCAGTAGAAGTAGAAGGTGTTGCCCGAGCGGCCCGTATCGAAGTACTGGGTCGTGTTGGCAGGAAGCCAGGCGACGGTTTCCCATGCGCCGCCGCTTGAGCGCAGGAGCACAAAGCCCAGCTCGTTCGTCGATTGGTCCTGCCACTGCACCGTGACGGTGCTGTTGGAGGTGGCGGTCGCGGTCGTGCTGGCCGGAGCCGCGGGCGGTGGCCCGAGCGTCACCACGGTGGCGGGGGCACTCCAGGCGGAGCTGGAGGCATCGCTCGCCACGATCCAGTAGTAGTAGTAGGTCGAGAGTTCCAGCGGGCCCACGTCGGTGTACGACGTCTGGGCGGCGGGCAGGACCGCGACCGGGACGACGCCTTCGGCGCTGTTCCACTTCCACCGGTACACGGTGAAGGCGATGGTGCTCTGCGAGCCGTTCACCCAGCTGAGCTGCACGGCGGGCCCGGAGATGGGATTGATGACGACATTCGTGGGCGGCGCGGGGCCGTCGGTGACGGTGAGATTGCCGCTCTGGGCGGTGGTGATGCCGGCTGCCGTGGCCTGGATGACGTAGGTCCCGGGCTGGTTCACGGAGCACCCGCTGAAGGTGGCGACGCCGTTGACCGTCGAGACCGTGGTGCCGCCGGTGCAGGAGAGGGTGCCCGGGCCGGAGACCTTCGAGAGCGTGACCGGCGTGGATGGGAACGCCGTCTGGGTCTGGGAGCCGGCGTCCTGGACGGCGACGACCGGCTGAACATTGAAGGCCACGCCCGTCGTGCCCGAGGCCGGGGCGCTTGTGAAGGCGAGCTGCGGGGTGGCGGAGGCGATGACGATGTTGCCGGACTGGCCGGCGGTGATGCCAGCAGCGGTGGCCTGGAGGACGTAGGTCCCAGCAGCGCTGAGCGAGCAGCCGGCGAAGCTGGCGACGCCGTTCACGGTGTTCACGGTGAGGTTCGTGCAGGAAAGGGCGCCGGGGCCGGAGACCTTCGAAAGCGTGACCGCCGTGGGGGTCAGGTTCGTCACCGTCTGGTTCGAACCATCCTGGACCGCGACGACGGGCTGGCTCGCGAGCGCGACGCCGGTCGTGCCGGTGGTGGAGACGCTCGTGAAGGCAAGGTGGTTCTGGACGGGAGCGCTGATGACGATGCTGGCGCTCTGGCCGGTGGTGATGCCGCTCGCGGTGGCCTGGAGCACGTAGGTCCCGGCGACGCTGAAGGAGCAGCCCACGAAGCTGGCGACGCCATTCACGGTGTTCACGGTGAGGTTGGTGCAGGAAAGGGCGCCCGGTCCGGACTGCTTCGAAAGGGTGACCGCCGTGGGGGTGAGGTTCGTCACCGTCTGGTTCGAGCTATTCTGGACGGCGACGACGGGTTGTGAGGCGAGCGCGACGGCGGCCGTGCCGGTGGTGGAGACGCTTGTGAAGGTGAGGTGATTGGCCGCGGGCGGCGCGTTGACGGTGATGTTCCGCGTGCCGGCATTCATGCCATTCGCGGTCGCCTGGAGGGTGTAGCTCCCGGCGGTGCTGAGGCTGCAGAGCGCGAACCAGGCGAGGCCGTCGGTGGTCTCGGACGGGTTCGAAAGGCAGCTCAGGGTACCGGGGCCGGAGAGGACGGAGAGGGTCACCATGGACGGTGCGACGCCGGTGACGGTGTTCCCGCTGGCGTCGCGGACGGCGATGATCGGCTGAGTCGGGATGGCCTGCCCGGCCGTCGCGCTCGCGGACCTCGACTGGAACGCGAGAGTGTAGGTGACGGGCGCGGTAATGGTGATGTCACCGGTCTGGGCGGAGGCGAGCCCGGTGGCGGTCGCCTGGAGGGCGTAGGTGCCGGCGGTGCTGAGGGAGCAGCCGGCGAAGGTTGCGACCCCGTTCACGCTCGTGACGGTGGTGTTCGTGCAGTTGAGGTTGCCGGGGCCGGCGAGCTTCGAAAGGGTGACGGCGGTCGGCGCCTGGCCGGTGACGGTGTTGCCGTTCGCATCCTGGATGGCGACGACGGGCTGGGTGGCGAGTGCGACGCCGGGCGCGCCGGTGGCGCCCACGCTCATGAAGCCGAGTTTCGTGGCGGTCTGAACGGCACTGATCGTGATCGTGCTGGTTTGCGCGGTGGTGAGGCCGGCCGCCGTCGCCTGGAGGACGTAACTGCCAGCGGCGCTGAGGGAGCAGCCCGCGAAGCTGGCGACGCCGCTCGCGGTGTTGACGGTGAGGTTCGTGCAGGAAAGGGCGCCGGGGCCGGAGACCTTCGAAAGCGTGACGGCCGTGGCGGGCTGCCCGGTGACGGTGGCGCCATTCGCATCCTGGACGGCGACGACGGGCTGGGTGGCGAGCGCGACGCCGGGGGCGCCGGTGGTGCTCACGGCGGTGAAGCCGAGCCGGGTCGCGGCGCCGCCACCGCCGCCACCACCGCCACCACCCGCGGGAGCGGTCCCGGAGAGGCTGTACTGGCCGATGCTGGCGTAATCGGAGTACCCGCCGCTGGCGGCGCTGCCGCTGCCGACGCCGCTGATGGCCAGGTAGTAGGTCCCGGTGGCGGGGAGGCTGTAGCTGATGGTGGCGTTGAGGCCGGTGGCGGTGTCGTTGTTCGTCATCGCGGCGGCCGGGTTGGTGGAGGTGAGGAGGTTGCCGGCGCTGTCGCGAAGTTCGAACAGGATATCGAGGTTCGGGGCGACGGAAGCCGGCGTGGCCGTGACGCTCAGGGAGCCGGCGGAGGCGGTGAAGGCGAAGTAGTCGACGTCGGCGGCGGTGGAGATGATGCCGCTGGCCGAGAGGGAGCCGGAGCCGCCGAGCGCGGTGGCCGTGCCGGTGGTATCGCCGTGGTCATCGGCGCGGTAGGCGAGGCCGTTGGCCTGGATGACGGCGAGGTCGTCCTCAGTGTTGCTGGCCCAGGTGTATTCGCCGCGGCTCCACTGGCTGATGGGCTTGTAGTAGCCGACGCCCATGATCGGCGCCCAGACGCCGGCGCAGCTGTTTGAGGCGGGGGGAAGGCAGCCTGTGTAGTAGCCCTGGGCGGGCTGGCCGTTCTGGGCGACGACGCCGTCGTGGCTCAGACCGAGGTTGTGGCCGACTTCGTGGGAGGTGGCCTCGGCGATGTTCTTCGAACCGGGCACGCCGCCGGCAAAGACGAAGGCGGGCTGGTAGTTCTGGTGGTTGGAGGTCTGGTCGTAGGTGCCGACGTAGGCGATGCCGCCGCAGCCAGAGTTGCAGGCCGCGGCCCAGGCGGCGCTGTCGTTGGTGATCAGAGCGCGGGTGCCGAAGGCGCTATCGCCGGCGCCGGAGCGGGTGATTGCGGCGTCGCCGGGGTCTTCGGTGGTGACATCGACGTCGAAGGCGGCGTAATCCTCGGCGACACGCTGCCAGACGCTCTGGATGACGTCCTGCTCGGCGTTGCTGAATGCGGCATTGCCATCGGTGTTGTACGGGCCGACGACCATGCCGCCCATGCCGGTCCATGCGGTGGTGGCGGGCAGGGTGAAGCCATCGAAGTCGAGGAAGATGACCTTGCTCGCACCGGGCTTGCTGTGGAGGAGGAAGGTCTGGCTGTAGGCGAACGGCCCAGCGGCGACGCCCGGGCCACCGCCGGTCTCGGCCGGTTCCTTATAGAAGAGGACACCGCCGGTGCTGACCCACAGGGTGGCGTCGGTGCGGAGGAGCGACGTGAGCTGGACACCGGACTTGCCGTTGAGCGCGGCAACTTCATCGAGGCGGGCGCCGAGCGCGCCGATGGCGGCTTCGCCGTTCATCGGTTCGTTCAGGTAGAGGCCGCTCGGGCCGGGCGGGACGCCCTGGGCGCTGGCGCGTCCGAAGAGAGCGAGCGCCATGGCGGCGAGCGCCAGCACAAGCAGCAACCGGTTTTGCGTCGACATTCCGTGCGCGCGCATCACCGGGCCCCCCCTGGTGAGCACGATTCGCGGGTGCACATCCCAGCCATGTAACGAACCCCTTCCCGCAGTCGCGACAGATATTGCGTAACCGTAGCGATTCAGTCCCGTGCTGGAGTTCCGGGTAAACCCCAAATGGGAAGCGCCGGTTAAGGAGAACCCGCGAGGGCGAAGTCCTCCCTGGCGGATCGTCGACGGCCGCGGGGGGCGAAATGAGGGAGGGCCGGGAACATGCGGGGGGCGCCGGGTTACGGTTGGGGACACAGGACGCGGGGGCCCCGGGTTCTCTATGGGGCGGCTTGCGCGCCGGGCGTTGTCAATGGAGCAGGGCTCCTTTACGGTCAGGCCACGCGCGGAGGTGATGCATGCGAACCATCAAGGTCGGGGAGATCGAACTCGTGGCGCTGGTGGATACGGTGCAGGCGTACCCTTTCGCCGCGGTTTATCCCGAAGCGCCGCTGCTGGACTGGCACCGGGAGTACCTGGACGGGGCCGGGGCGGTGGCGCTCAACTTCGGCGCGTTCATCGCCCGCGACGGGGACACGACACTGCTCGTCGATACGGGCTGGGGCCCCGAATACCAGGGCAGGCTGCTTGAGGAGCTGGCGGAGGCCGGCATCATGCCCGGCGCGGTGACGCATGTGCTCTTCACGCACCTGCATGGCGACCACACGGGCTGGAACATCGACCGCGGGACGGGCCTGCCGCTCTTCGCGAACGCACGGTACCTGGTGCCAGAGCTGGACTGGGAGTATTACGGCTCTCGCGACCCGAAGCCGGGGTCGTTCGTGCGCGACGTGGAGCCGCTGGCCTCGGCGGGGGTGATGGACCTGATCACGGGGGAAAGGGTGGTGTCGAAGGGGCTGACGGCGGTGGCCACGCCGGGGCACACGCCCGGCCACACCAGTGTGCTGGTGAACTCGGCCGGTGAGCGGGGGTTCGTGCTCGGAGATGTCGTGCTGACGCCCATCGATGCGACGGACCCGGAACTCAAATCGTCATTCGACTGGGACAAGGATCTCGCGGTGAAGACGCGGATCGCGACCGTGGACCAGCTGATTAGGGAGCAGGCGCTGGTGGCCGCGAGCCATCTCCCGGCGCCCGGGCTGGGGTACTTCGTGCGCGAAGGGGGCCGGCGCGCCTGGCGAGGCGCCTGAGCGGCCGGCCCCCGCGCCACTACTTCTTGACGGGGGCGGCGCTCACCTTCGAGAGGTCCTCGAGGCCGCGCGGCACGCCAGAGACCTCGACCTTGTGGATTTCCTTGATGATGTGCTGGGCGCGCTCGCGCTGCTCCGGGGTCTCCGTGGGCAGGGCGAGGCCGACGCGGCTGGCGTATTCGCGGTTTTTCGCCACGAACTCGGGCAGTTTGTCGTAGGTGGATGTCTGGGCGAAGGTGCGGAGAACGTCCTCGGGGATAATTTCGCGCATCTCGCCCCAGCGGTTCTGCAGCGACATTTCGTGGAGCTGCATCCCGAGGTCCTTGAGGCCGTGGACTTCGAACACCTCGTGATAGCTGCGGGTCGAGCCGTAGAACGAGATGGGTTGGCGGAGCCGGTTAAGGCCCTGTTCGATCTCTGACTCGGTCTCGCCGAAGACGGTGAATCCGCCGCCTGAGATCTCGATGTCGTTCCAGGTGCGGCCGCTGCGCTTGAGGCCGATGGCGACATTGGGCAGGACGACATCGCGCATGTACTTGTCGGTCATGAAGCCGTGGGGCATGACCACATCGGCCACTTCGCCGGCAACGCGGGCCATGGCGTCACCGACGCAGGCGATGCCGACCTTGGGGCGCGGATAGTCGATCGGGCCCGGGTTGAAGTTGAAGGTCATGAGCGTGTAGTGGTAGAAGCGGCCGACGAAGTCGGGCTTTTCGCCGGTCTGGAAGGAGCGCCAGACGGCGTGCATCATCTGCACGTATTCCTTCATGCGGGTGGCAGGGGCGCCGGGCCAGTCGATGCCGAAGCGGTGCTGGTTGTGGCCCTTGACCTGCGATCCGAGGCCGAGCGTGAAGCGGCCCTTGCTCAGGTGCTGGATGTCCCAGGCCTCCATGGCGAGAACCATCGGGCTCCGGGGGAAGGCGATGGTGACGCTGGTGCCGATGCCGATGCGTTCGGTGTTGGCGGCCGCGAGGGTGGCGGCGAGCATCGAGTCGTGCTGGGTCTCGGCCGAGTTGATGTTGTCGTAGCCGGCGTCCTCGGCGCGGCGAGCCTGTTCGGCCACGCCGGTGAGCCAGCCGCCGCCCATACCTGAACCAACCTGCAACATGAATGCCTCCGTGTGCCGTCCACGGGCTCGGAGGCACAGGCCGATGGCCGTGCCGCGATGCGCGGCGGCGGTTTCAAATTCGATTCGAAAGTCTTGAACGCGCGGCGCGCCTCGTCAAGCGCGGGGTTCGCGTCTATTCGTCCCCGGCCTCGCACATGCGGCGGGTGACTTCGAACACCATCTGGCAGTTCAGCCGGAAGCTTTCGACGGGCACGCGTTCGTTGTGGCCGTGCACGGTCTTGCCGAGGTCCGGGACGTTGAGGCCACCGGAGAAGCCGTAGGAGATGGTGCCGCGGTTGCGGAGCACGGAGCTATCGGTAAACCCGACAGTCACGCCCGGGACGACGACGGCCTCCTCCATATGGTCGTGGATGACGGACTCGATGGTGCGGAAGAGCTCGGTGTCGAAGGGGTTGACTTCCGACCAGCCGGCGTGGACGCGCTCGATGCGAACCTTCGGGTCCTCGATGACGGCCTCGAGTTCGGCCTGGAAGTCGTCGGGGCGGACGCCGGGGAGGAGGCGGCAATCAAGGGTGGCCTCGGCGCGGGCGGGAATGACGTTGTGCTTGATGCCAGAGGCCGCGGTGGTGGCGCTGATGGTGTTACTGAGGAGGGCGCGGATGCGCGGGTCGCCGGCGGCCGCGGCGGTGAGCCCCTCCACGGTCGCCTCGCCCTTGTAGATCCCGGCGCGAGAGAGGCGGCTGAAATACTCCGTGAGGACCGGGGAGACGGATAGGGGACGCTGCCACTCCTGGACGCGGTACATGGCGCGGACCAGGCGGTCGAGCGCGTTGTCCTCATGGGGGACGGAGCCGTGGCCGGGGCGGCCCTCGGCGACGAGCCGGAGCCAGAGCGGACCCTTTTCGGCGACGGCCACGTTATAGACGGGGCGTTCGACGCCGAAGAGCTCGGTGGTGCCGCCGCCGCCTTCATTGATAACGAACTCGGCGTCGAGGGTGTCCGGGTGGTTCTGTTCGAGCCAGCGGATGCCCCACTCGCTGCCGGCCTCCTCATCGGCCATGGCGAAGAACACGAGGTCGCGTTTGAGGGGCAGGCCGAGTCGCTTCACGGTGAGGAAGGTCATGAGCTGGGCGACGCCCAGGCCCTTCATGTCGAGCGCGCCCCGGCCCCAGATCTCCCCGTCCTTGAGGTGGCCGGCGAAGGGCTCCTCTTCCCAGAACTCGCGCTGCACGGGCACGACGTCGGTGTGGTTGAGCAGCATGAAGGGGCGGGCGGCGCCGTTGCCCGGGAGGACGGCCCGCAGCGAGAGGCGGTCCTGGCCAGGGTCGTAGGTTTCGAAGGGGATGCCTTCGGCGGCGAGGATTTCGCCGAGGAAGTCGCAGGCGAGGCGCTCGCGACCGGGCGGGTTCGACGTATCCACGCGGATGTAGCGCGAGAGGATGTCGATCGCTTCGGCGAGGTAGGCGTCCCAATCGATCGCGGGAGAGGAAGCAGGCACGCGAGCACTCCGGTGGGAATGGGGCGAGTCTACGCGCGTACGCGGCGCTGCGCCCTATCCCGCCTCAGCTTCCCCCAGGGCGGAGAACCCATCGTCCACGGTTTCGAGGGTGACGAGGCCGCTGGCGATGGCATAGCGGATGAGGTCGGCGCGATTGCGCGCACGGAGCTTCTGCTGAAGGTGCGACTTATGCGCTTCGACGGTCTTCACGCTGACGACGAGGGCATCGGCGATGCCCTGGTTGGTGTACCCCTCGGCTACGAGCTGGAGCACCTCGCGTTCGCGCAGCGTGAGCTTGTCGCCCGGGCCGGATGGAGCGGCCCCGCGCCGGGACTGCTGGAGCAGCTCATCGACATCGAAGCTTTCGTTCAGCTTGCTGGAGAAGTAGCGGTTGCCGCGCTTCACGGAATCGATGGCCAACAGGAGTTCGTTGATATCGGAGGTCTTAATCAGGAAGCCCGCGGCGCCGGCGCGCACGGCCTCGAGGAGCTGGCGCTCATCGACATAGCCGCTGAGCATCAGGACTTGGGTGCGGGGGGCGATGCGGCGAATCTGGCGAGTGGCTTCGATGCCGTTCAACCCGGGCATCACAAGGTCCATGAGGACGACATCCGGGCGGAGGCGCTCGACCGCCGTGACCGCTTCCCGGCCATTCCGAACATCACCGACGATCTCGATATCGCCCCGGCTCTGGAGGAGCATCTGGAGGGCCTGGCGCACGATATCGTGGTCATCGGCGAGCAACACGCGAGTAGGGGCGCTCTTTTCGACCATGCTTCGGACCTTAGCGCCGGTGGTGGGTAATGTCACGATGGATTGATGCCGTTCTTTCTTCAACATGAGGCCTCGTCAGGCGGAATCGAGCGTTTCGCGAATGCGGCGGAGCAGCACGTCGATGGTGTATGGCTTTTGCAGAAACGCCACGTTCGAGGGCAGTTCACCGTGGCGTGCGACAACATCGCCGGCGTAGCCACTGGAGTAGATCACATTGAGGCCCGGTTGCCGGGCGCGAATCCGTTCGACGAGTTCGCGGCCGTCGGTATGGGGCATGACGAGGTCGGTGACGACGAGGTCGATCTCGCCGGGATGGGCGAGGAAGGTGCGCCATGCTTCCTCGCCGTCGGCGGCGGTGAGAACGCGATAGCCATGACGCACGAGACCACGGACGGCGAGGCGGCGGATGCTTTCCTCATCCTCGGCGAGGAGGATGGTCTCGCGGCCATCGAGCGTCGTGCGGGCGGCTGCCGCCGATGGGCACGATGCGCTGGATGGTGCGGGCGCCGAGGGAAGGCGGACCGTGAACGCCGTGCCCTCCCCGGGGGTGCTGGCCACCTCGATTGAACCGCCAGCCCGGCGAACGATGCCATCGACCACGGCGAGGCCCATGCCCGTCCCGTGGCCGACGCCCTTCGTGGTGAAAAACGGGTCGAAGATGCGGGCGACGACATCAGCGGGCATGCCGGTGCCGGTATCCGCGACGCGCAGGAGGACATCGCCGCTCCCTGGCTCGACGCGGGTGTCGATTTCGAGAGTTCCGCCCGAAGGCATCGCGTCCCGGGCGTTGAGCGCGAGGTTCATGACCACCTGGACGACCTGCCCGGGGTCGGTGACCACGCGCCTGCCGGAGGAAGCGAGCCGGGTAATCAGCTCGATGTTCTCGCCGATGACGCGCCGCAACATCTTCTCGGTATCGACGACGGCGGCGTCGATATCGACGGGCCTCATCTCCACGACTTCGAGGCGGCTGAAGGCGAGCAGCTGCCGGGTCAGGGATGCCGCGCGGGCAGCCGCGGCCTGGACTTCGGCGATGTATTCCCGCGTTTCGCTCCCGGGGGGCAGCGTCTGCGCGACGAGATCGGTGTAGGACTGGATGACCGTGAGCCAGTTGTTGAAGTCGTGCGCGATTCCGCCGGCGAGCTGGCCGACCGACTCCATCTTCTGGGCCTGGCGAAGCTGCGCCTCAAGCTGGCGGCGTTCGGTGATGTCCTCCGCGACGCCGGCGATGGCGGTGCACTCGCCCGCGTCGTTGTGCACGGGGAAGGCGCGGTCGCGAATCCAGCGAACATCACCGCCGGGGCGAATGATCCGGTACTCGATGTCGTAGGTCCCTTCGCGCTGGCGGCCGATGGCTTCGCGGACGCGGTCGCGGTCTTCCGGGACGGTGGACTCGAGCCAGCTGGCCGGCTCGGCGACGAGTGATTCACAGGAGCGGCCCCAGATTGCTTCGTAGGCGGGGCTCACGTACAGCGTGCGCTCCTTGAGTGAGTCGGTGAGCCAGAAGACCTCGTTGATGCTGACGGCGAGCTGGTTGAAGCGTTCGCTCGTTTCGCGGAGGGCGCGCTCGGTCTCGCGACGCTGGGTGACGTCGTTCAGGGTCGAAACGACAAACTCCTCGCCGTGGATGTCGATGACCTCGGCCGAGAGAAGG
>JAYRRO010000183.1:0-3899 GCA_041910095.1 Dehalococcoidia bacterium | reverse complement strand
TGGGCCGCCCCGGGGCCGAAGGCGCCGCCACCAGCGAGCTCATCGAAGCCTGAGCCCTGGTCCGTCCACTGCCACGAACGCCCGCCGGCGACGGCGGGCGTTTTGGTGCGTAAGAGGCCTGTACGCGGCCGGGGCGACGCCACCACGCCGGTTCCGTACCATGGTCCGGTGGAAGACCTCACCGCACGCCAGCCCGCGTCCGCGTCCCGTCACTTCGCCGTCCGCCCGCGCGATGCATGGTTCCTGGTGATCGCCGCCGCCGTGGTGGCCCTCGATCAGCTGAGCAAGTGGGTCATTCGCACGCAAATCGAGTACGGCACCGCCATCTGGGACATCGGCATCTTCCGGCTCGTGCACATAACCAACTCGGGCGCCGCCTTCGGCATGCTTCAGGGTGCCGGGATGCTGCTCGCCATCACCAGCATCGTCGGGGCAGCGGCCATCGTCGTCTTTCTCTTCAACCCGGGGTTCGCCCATCCCCTCATGCGCGCGGGGCTGGCCCTGATGCTCGGCGGCGCCGCGGGCAATTTCATCGACCGCCTCCGCGAAGGCGAGGTCGTCGACTTCCTCAAGGTTCCCAACTTCCCCGCCTTCAACGTCGCCGATTCCGCCATCACGATCGGCGTGATCGCCCTCCTCTGGACCCTTCTCATGCAGGAAAACGAGCCATCGAACTCCACCGGCTGACCGCCGCCCACGCGGGGCGCCTCGATGCCGCGCTCGCCGCGGCCCTCCCCGAGATCAGCCGCGCGCGCCTCCAACGTCTGATCACCGCGGGCCACTGCTCCGTCGATGGCGAACCCGCGCGGAAGGCATCCCGCCAGGTCGAAGCGGGCGCCAGCATCGAACTCGCCATCCCGCCCGTCGAACACCCCGCTCCCGACATCGCCTTCGACCTGCCCATCCTCTACGAAGACGGTTCCCTGGCCGTGATCGACAAGCCCGCCGGCCTCGCCGTCCACGGCGCTCCCGGGGACGAAGGCCCCAGCGTCGCCGCCTGGTGGCTCGCTCGCCTCGGGGCCGGCGCCGCCGGCTTCGACGCCGAACGCCCCGGCATCGTCCATCGACTCGACAAGGACACCACAGGCGTGCTCGTGCTGGCGAAGACGCCCCGTGCCCAGGCCGCCCTCAGCGCCGCGTTCGAGGCCCGCGCCACCGAAAAAACCTACCTTGCGGTCTGCGATGGCCACCCTCCGCGCGACCGCGCCGTCATCGACGCACCCATCGCCCGCCACCCGGGCGACCGCACCCGCATGGCCATCGTTCGCAAGGGCCGCCAATCCCGCACCGCCTACGAGGTCCTCGCCGCCGACAAGGACACGTCGCTGGTGCTCGTGAAGCCCGAGACCGGACGCACCCACCAGATTCGCGTCCACCTCGATGGGGTGGGTTCGCCCGTGCGTTTCGACCGCGTCTACGGCCGCCCCGGCCCCGGCCGCCAGCTCCTCCACGCCTGGCGGCTCGCCGTGCCGCATCCCGATGGCGGCACCCTCACCGTCACTGCGCCGCTTCCACCAGACTTGCTCGAAGCGGTTCGCACCATGGGCGCCGAAACCGTAGCCTTGCCCTACACCACGCCCTGCGAAGTCATTCGCGCCGCGAGCGCGCCCGCCTGAGGCCCTCGCGAGCCACCGGAGAGCCCGCCGTGAGCGAAATCGTCCGCACGCGTTATGCCCCCAGCCCCACCGGCGACCCGCACGTCGGCAACATCCGCACCGCGCTCTTCGCCTGGGCGCTCGCCCGCGCCACGGGCGGCAAGTTCCTCCTCCGCATCGAGGATACCGACCGCAACCGTCTCGTTCCCGGCTCCGTGGAAGCGATCTTCGAAAGCCTCCGCTGGCTCGGCATCGAATGGGACGAAGGCCCGGACGTTGGCGGCCCCCACGCCCCCTACACCCAGTCCGAACGGCTCCCGCTGTACCGCCAGGCGGCCGATGACCTCATCGCCCGCGGCCGGGCCTACCGCTGCTTTTGCACCCCCGAGCGGCTCGACCAGATGCGCGCCGCCCAGAGCGCCGCGAAGCAACCCCCGGGCTACGATGGCCACTGCCGCGAAATCCCACCAGCCGTCTCAGCCGAACGCGCCGCCAGCGAGCCGCACACCATTCGCTTCAAGATGCGCCGCGAAGGCGTCACCGTCCTCGACGACCTCATCCGCGGGCGCGTGACGTTCGAAAACGCCCTCCAGGACGATTTCGTCGCGCTCAAGTCCGATGGCTACCCCACCTACCACCTCGCCCTCATCGTCGATGACACGGCGATGCGGATCACCCACGCCATCCGCGGCGAGGAGTGGATTTCGAGCGCGCCCAAGCATCTCCAGCTCTACGACGCCCTCGGCCTGGAGCCCACGAAGTTCGCCCACCTGCCGCTGATCATGGGCCCCGACCACAAGAAGCTGAGCAAGCGCACGGGCGACACCGCCCTCCTCGACTACCGGAAGAACGGCTACCTGCCCGAGGCCATGATCAACTTCCTCGCCCTCCTGGGCTGGTCGCTCGATGCCACCACCAGCATCGTCACCGTCGATGACCTCACCCGGAACTTCTCCCTCGAACGCGTCGTGCCCAACCCGGCCGTGTTCGATATCGACCGGCTGAACTTCCTCAACGGCCACTACATCCGCCAGGTCGCCCCCCATGTCTGGGTGGCCACCGTCACCCGCTGGGCCGAACGCACCGCGCCCGATGAGGTCGCCCGCCCGCTCGATCCCGCGATGCTCGCCAAGGCGGCCCCCCTCCTCCAGGAGCGCGTCGCCCGGCTCGACGAGATCGGCCCCCAGGCGGCCTTCCTCTTCGGTTTCGAAGCCCCGGAATACGAACCTGCCGCGCTGGTGGAAAAGCTCGGGGGCCCGGTGAGCGGCGCCCTCCCCGTCCTCGATGCCGCACTCGCCGCGCTCGATGCCCTCGACGGCGACGGCTGGACGAAGGAAGCGATCGAGGCCGCGATCCGCGGCATGGAAGCGACCCTCGGTCAGAAGCTGCGGAAGTTCGTACCGGTGCTTTACGTCGCCGCCGAGGGAAAGCCCACCGGCCTGCCGCTCTTCGATTCGCTCGAGCTGCTCGGCCGCGAGCGCAGCCTTCAGCGCCTCCGAACCGCGCGCGCGAAAGCCGAGCACGCCGCCTAGCGTCCCGCGCTACCGCCGCGACGTTCGCTCCCAGTCCGTGGGTCCTCGGCGCGCGGCCAGTGCCGCATACGTCCGCAGCTTGTGGACGACGAAGCGCGGAGCCTCCGCAAGCGCACCGAGCTCGCGCGCCGTCACCCCCGCACCGGCCAGCCCGAGGCCCCCGTACGACGCCAGGCTCGCCGGTCCGGCCAGGGCGAACCACCAGGGCCCTCCTCCCACCGCGACCAGCACCACACCGGCTCCCGCCAGAACGCCCAGCAGCGTGAGCGGCAGCGATGCCACATCGAGCGCCGCCGCCGCGGTGTCCATGTGCCCACGCCACAGCGAATCCACCGCTGCCGCCAGCGCACCGCGCATCAACCCGAACCGGCCGCCTTCCCAGCGTTCATCCTGGACGCGCGCATTCGCGTAGCTCCCCGCCATGTGCCCACGCACCCACGCCCGCGGCTCGAAGGCCACCCGCACCCCGCGCCGCGCCAGCGCGAGCGTCATCGCCGCGTCCTCGGTGATGCCGCTCCCCTCAAAGCCGTCGCGGACGAGCTCCCAGCGCAGGGCCATGCCGTTTCCCTTCAACCCCGTCCCCAGCCCCAGGCGTGCCATCCCGAGCGGACGCGCCCGGTGCACGAGCAGGAACGCGAGGCGTCGCAGCCGGCTGAGCGGTGAATCTCCCGCCGCCGCCTCGTAGTGCACCTGGACGGCCTTCGCCCCGGCATCGATCCGCGCCACGATGGCCTCGAAGAATGTCCCGCTGACGATCGTGTCCGCGTCCACG
>JAYRRO010000182.1:0-10200 GCA_041910095.1 Dehalococcoidia bacterium | reverse complement strand
CTGCTCGACGCCGCCCCCCGGACCGGGATACTGCGGACCGTCCGCCGCGGTCGGCGCTCCACCGTTCCCGCCGAACTCCGTGTTCGGGCTGCTCACGGCCGGCGGCAGTCCGGCCGCAGCCGGCACGCTCGTCTACCTCACGTTCGATGGCCAGCCTGGGCCCGGTGTCTTCACGACCGAAGAGGGCGGGTATCGCATCCGCTATGCCGCGGGCGGGCAGGGGCACGTGCCCCGATGCATCAACGAAGTTGGCAGCGAGCTGGGCATCCTGGTTGATGGCCGGACTGTCGCGTCCGGGGTGTTCGTGGGCGACCCGGATTTCGGGCTGGCCTTCCGGTTCGACGTCGCGCTGCCGTGAACGGCGAAACCGGCTCTCACAGCGTCTTCTCAGCATTCGCCCCGGGTGGCCCAAGGCGCGAACGCTGAAGTAGTGCTCCGGTGCAGCGGCCCGCGGGGCCGAGACGGCACCCGGAGCGCCGCCCGTGACCACTCCCCATGCCTCCGCCGCCGCAGTTGACGGGCGCGCAGCCCGGCCGACCGCATGCCGGTCGTTGCCGCGGCGGTGGGTGCTGCCATCGCTGCTCACGGTGCTATGGCCGGCGGGCGCGGCCGCCCTGGTGGGATGGCTGGCGGCGAAGCGATTGGCGGGGGCCGGTCGAACGGCGGTCCTGGCCGGGCTCCTGGTGTCGCTGGCCGCCGTTCCGGCCGCGGCCCACACGATGCCCGCCTCCGCGCCCATCGCCCGGGCGGGGATGCTCGCGCCGTTCACGGTTGCGGGGGTCGCATGGGGGTACGCGAACGGCGGCGAGTTGCACGTCCAGGGTTCGATGCTGGTGATGACGAACGTGCGTGGCGGGTACGGCGGACAGGCAGGCGTCACCATCGGGCAGGTGTTCCTGACGCCGAACGCGCGCGTCGGGAACCACCTGCTCACGCACGAGACGCGTCACAGCAGCCAGTGGCTGGTGCTGGGGGGCCTGCTGCCACCCCTCTACGCCGCGGCCGACCTCGCCGGCGGGGGCGCCACGGGCAATGTCTTCGAAGTCCTCGCGGGGCTTCGCGACGGCGGCTATCTCAATTCCTGAATGGGACCATCATGCGAAGCCGGCTCCGGGCCGACACTCTGATCGGGACACGGTCCGTCCCGTTCGAGGCCCTTCATGCTCGAAACGGTACCGCTTGATCATTCACTGGTACGCGAGGAGTACAAGTCGCGCCTCGCGTACCTCCGCAGCCGCCTGTTCGACATCCAGAAGTGCTGCTGGGAGAACGGCGTCGGCAGCATCGTCGTCTTTGAAGGATGGGATGCGGCGGGCAAGGGTTCGACGATTGGCGCGCTCACACGCCAGCTCGAACCGCGCGGATTCCGCCTTCACGCCATCCAGCAACCGCGGTCGCACGAGGCGGAGCTTCCCTGGCTCTGGCGCTTCTGGAATCTGCTTCCCGCGCGGGGAGAGATGGCGATCTTCGACCAGAGCTGGTACGGCCGGGTGTTCCGTGACCGCGTGGCCGGGGCGATCGCCGAACGCGACTGGCACGACGCGTACGGCGCCATCCGCGAGTTCGAACGCACCCTCGCCGACGACGGCTACGTGCTTATCAAGTTCTTCCTCCATATCGCCAAGAGCGAGCAGGCGAAGCGGCTGCGGCGGCTGCGCGACGACCCTCTCGGGAGCTGGCAGCTGACGACGGAGGTGTGGCAGCGCCATCGCGCCTATGGCGACCACTTCGTCGCCGCCGAGGAGTTCCTTGAGCGCACCGAAACCGAGTGGGGCCCATGGACGATCGTCGAGGCGACGGACCGCCGCTGGGCGCGGTTCAAGGTGTTCGACACGATCACGACCTCGCTCGAAGCATCCCTTCGCCAGCGCGACATCGCCCTGCCCGCTTGGCAGCCAACCGGCCACGCCGAGGAGTAAGCCATGCTCGAACGGCTCGACCTGACCCAGGCCCTTTCCCGCGAGGAGTACGTGCACGAGCTGGTGCGGAACCAGGTCGCGCTGCGGCAGCTCGCGCAGCAGCTGTATTTCCAAAAGCGTTCGCTCATCGTGCTGTACGAAGGGTGGGATGCCGCCGGGAAGGGTTCGAACATCCGGCGCGTGACCGAGAAGCTGGACCCCCGCGGCTACGAGGTGCACTCCATCGCGGCACCGACCGGCGACGAACGCACGCATCACTACCTCTGGCGCTTCTGGCGCCGCATCCGGCCGCCATCGGAGAAGCAGGTCCTCATCTTCGATCGCAGCTGGTACGGGCGGGTTCTGGTGGAGCGCGTCGAGGGGTTCTGCGGCGAAGACGAGTGGAAGCGCGCCTACCGCGAGATCAACGAGTTCGAACGGCAGCTGCGGCAGGGCGGGATGGTCCTCGTGAAGTTCTGGATGCACGTTTCGCAGGACGAGCAGCTGCGCCGCTTCGAGGAGCGCCAGAATACGCCCCACAAGCAGTGGAAGTTAACCGAGGAAGACTGGCGCAACCGCGGACGCTGGGACGACTACGAGGAAGCGGTCGAGGAGATGCTCATGAAAACGAGCACCATCACCAGCCCCTGGCGCATCATCGAGGGCAACGACAAGTGGTTCGCGCGGGTGAAGACGCTACGCATCCTCGTCGCGACGCTGGCCCACGAGCTCGGCTACCGCGTGATCGAGGACGGCGAACGGCTGCAGCTGGTGCAGGAAGGTAAGCCCGCCCGGAAGAGCGCCTGACGCCTACCAGGTGGTGCCGCCATCGACGGCGATGCACTGGCCGGTGATCCACTTGCCCCGTTCGGAGACCAGGAAGAGCACCATCTCGGCCTGTTCGGTGCCGTCGCCCGCGTAGCCCAGGGGGATGCGCTCGCGGACCACGCGCTCCCACGTTTCGCCGCGGCCGAGGTCGTCGGTACGGAAGGTATCGAGGAGGCCGGGGAGCAGTGCGTTCACGCGGATCTGGTGCTTCGCCAGCTCCATCGCGAGGGAGTGGCTGAGCGCGTTGATGCCCGCCTTCGAAGCCGAGTACGCCGCCGTGTTGGCGCCCGCGCCGCGGCTGGCGATGGACGACACGTTGATGATGCTGCCACCCTCGCCCTGCGCGATGAGCTGCTTCGCCGCGGCCTTCGAGAGCAGGAACGTGCCGTCGAGGTTGGTCACAAGCACGTTCTTCCACACGGCGTAGGGGAGGTCGACGACGGGCACGCGATCTTCGCCGCGGGCCGCGCCGGCGTTGTTGACGAGCATGTCCAGCCGGCCGAATTCGGCCACGCAGCGGGCGATGAGGTCCGCGTTCGCCTGTTCGCTGCTGACGTCGGAGACGAGCGGAAGGCAGGTTCCACCCGCCGCCCGGATCTCGTCCGCCACGCTCTCGATATCGCGCCAGCCGGCGGCTTTTTCGTCGTCCGGGTAGCGGTCGGGGGAGCGCCCGGTGCCGGTCACGATCACCTTCGCGCCGGCCTGCGCGAGAAGCCGCGCGATGGGGCGCCCGATGCTGCGCATCCGGCCCGCACCGGTGACAATCGCGACCTTGCCCGCCAATTCCTGTTCCATCGGTCCCTCCCTGGTAGCCGCGCAGTCTACGCGACTGAAGGTGCCGCTGGCGCTGGTGGTGTGCCGGTGGGTCCGGGCGTGGGGTACCGTTGCGACGTGCAGGAGGTTTCCGTGACCGATGACCTCGCCCTGATGTCCGCCAGCGAACTGGGTCCGCTGATTCGCGCGCGAGAGGTCTCACCGGTGGACCTGGTGGAGGCGCAACTGGCCCGGATCGCGGAGGTGGACGATGTGCTGCGCGCGTTCACGCACATCGACGCCGAAGGTGCGCTGGCGCAGGCGCGCGCCGCCGAAGGCGAGATCGCGTCGGGGACGTCCCGCGGCGCGCTGCACGGGATCACGGTCGCGCACAAGGACATCATCGAGGTGCGCGGCATGCCCACGACGGCGGCCTCGCGCGTCATCCCGCATGCGGTCGCCACGCGGGACGCGACGGTCGTGGCGAAGCTTCGGAGCGCGGGCACGGTGGGCCTCGGAAAGCTCAACCTGATCGAGTTCGCATCCGGCACGATGGGGGTTTTTGGGTTCGCCCGGAACCCCTGGAACCTCGCGGCGTACCCCGGCGGTTCGAGCTCCGGGAGCGGCGTGGCCCTGGTGGCCGGCATGGTAACGCTCGCAACGGGCACGGATACGGGCGGATCCATCCGCAATCCGGCGGCGTTCTGCGGGCTCGCGGGGCTGCGGCCGACGTATGGGCGCGTCAGCCGCGCCGGCTGCATCCCGCTCAGCTGGAGCCAGGACAGCATCGGACCAATGGCGCGCACCGTGGAGGACGTGGCGCTCATGCTCGGCGCGATGGCCGGGCCGGACCCGGAGGACCTCACCGCGGCGGCCCGCCCGGTGCCCGACTTCACCGAGGACCTCGGCGTCGACATCTCCGGCGTCCGCGTCGGGGTCCCGCACCGGTATTTCATGGACGACCTGGACCCGGAAGTCGAGGCGGCGATGCACGCGGCCATTCGCCAGCTCGCGGCGCTGGGGGCCGACATCATCCCCATCGAACTGCCGGCGTCGGAGTTCGCGCCGGCCGCGTCGTGGACGATCGCGTACTCCGAGTCGTTTGTGTACCACCGCCCGTGGTTCGAAACGAAGTCGCGCGATTACACGCCAGCATTCTTCCATAAGGTCGCGGCTGCGGGGCTGATGTCGGCCGAGGAGCGTATCGTCTCGCAGCAGATCCGTCAGCGCGTGACGCGCGAGTTCCTGGATGCCCTGGAGCGGGTCGACCTCATCGTGACGCCGTCGAACCGGACGCTGGCCTCCGACGACGCGATGCCGGTCGCGGGGAGCCTTCGCTGGGCGGGCGAGATGGCGAGCGTCACGCGCCCGGTGAGCCTGGCGGGTTTTCCGGCGCTCTCGGTGCCCATCGGCTTCGCTCGCGACAACACGCCCATCGGAATGCAGGTCGTGGGCCGCCCTTGGGACGAGGCGGCGGTACTGACGCTCGGGCACGCCTACGAGCGGTCCTTCCTGTGGCACACGGCGCGCCCGCCGGCCATCCCTGCCGAGCTTCCGCCCCGTTTTGAGGCGAAGGTGGCACCCGCGCGCGAGCAGGGCGGCGGCGGCACCGGCCCCGCGTGGGTGATGGACATGGCGCGGCTGTTGGGCCACGGCTTCGTCACCGAGCAGGACGCGGAGGCGATGGCGCCGGTGATCGCGCCGGTGAAGGAGCAACTGGCCGAGGCGAGGGCAACGCTCGCGCTCGACCTCGAACCGCCCGTGCGGCCGGCCGGCTCCCCCTGGTAGCGGCTCAGGCGGTGCGAGTGGCTCCGCTCGCGTTGAGCTGCGCGATCTCTTCCCAGCTGTAGCCGACGCCGAGCAGGATCGCCTCCGTGTGCATCCCCAGCGGGGGGCCGCCACCCTGGATCCGCGGCGGCGTCTCGCTCATGTGGATGGGCGGGCCGGGCACGCGCATTGGCCCCAGCGCCTCCGTGTCGACCTCCTGCAGGTATCCGTTGGCCCAGAACTGCGGGTGTTCGGCCATGCCCGCGTAGTCCAGCACGGGCGCGTGGGGCACGTCGTGCGCCGTCAGCGGATCGAGCCAGGCGGCCATCGGACGGGTTCGGAACAGCGCCTCAAGTTCCACAACGAGCGCGTCCTTGTTTCGTGCGCGGCCGAAGGGGTCGGCGAAGCGTGGGTCCGCCTTCAGCCCCGGGGCGTCGAGCGCGTCGCAGAGCCGCTCCCACATCGCTTCCGTGTTGGCGGCGATGGCGACATGACGGCCATCGCCGCACTCGTAATTGGTGTATGTGGCGGCGCGGCGGCTCTGGAACCCGGACTGCTTGCCTGTTCGCAGGAATTCGACGATTTGCTTCGATTGCATGGCGACCATGCCGCCGATGAGCGAGCCATCGATGTGCTGGCCGATCCCGTCGCGTTCGCGCACAACGAGGGCGGTGGCGATGCCGAAGGCGAGCAGCATCGCGCCGACCTGGTCCGCGAAGCCGCCGATGAGGGCGTGGGGTTCGCCGCCCGGGCCGGTTCCCTGCTCGTACATGACGCCGCTCAGGGCCTGCGCGACGTGGTCGTAGCCGCCGCGCTCGGCCCACGGCCCGCGCCGGCCCCAGGCCGAGGCCGATGCGTAGATGATGTCCGGCTTGAGGTGGCGGGCATCCTCGTACCCCAGCCCCATCCGCTCCATGGCGCCGGGACGGAAGTTCTCCACGAGGACATCGACCGTGGGCACGATCCGGCGCACGACGTCGACCGCGCCGGGCTTCTTCAGGTCGAGCGTGAGGCTCTTCTTGCCGCGATTGTGCCCTTCGAAGTAGGAAGAGAAGCCGTCCGGGCCAAGGCCGTTCGACCGCCCCATCTCGCCGCCGGGAGGTTCGACCTTGATCACCTCGGCCCCCATGTCCGCGAGGAGGAGCGTGGCAAAGGGCCCCTGCTGCGCCTGGGTGAAGTCGAGCACACGAATGCCGTGCAGTGCCGAGTGTCGTGTCGCGTCCATTTTCGGGGCCCCCTTTCAAGCGCGCCGATGATAGCATCGGGCGCCCGGCCTCATGCCGGGGCAGGGAGGCTCGCGATGGCCATCGTGGAGACCGAGACGGGCGGCGGCATCACCGTCATCCGCATGAACCGGCCCGAGCGGCTGAACGCCCTCGGCGACGAGCTGCGGGCGCGACTCGCCGAGGCATGGACCGCGTTTCGCGACGACCCGGGGTCCGAGGTCGCGATCTTCACCGGGACGGGACGCGCGTTCTGCGCCGGAGAGGACATGAAGGAGTCGCTCGAGCGCGGCGCCGCCGGGCTGCCCGCGCTCAAGGCGGAAGACCCCTTCATGGCCGGGAAGCTGGACAAGCCCGTGATCGGCGCGATCAACGGGTATGCGATGGGGGGCGGGTTTCAGCTCGTGGAGAAGTGCGACCTGCGCCTGGGCGTGCGCGGCGCCGTCTTCGAGATGTCGGAGGCGAAGCGCTGGCTGCTGGGCGGGTACCAGCACGGGCACCTCGGCGCGATGCCGCATGCGATTGCGACGGAGATGGCGTTCGCCTTTCGCTTCACGGCCGAGCGTCTGCACGAACTGGGGTACCTCAACCGGCTCACGACGGAGGAGGAGCTGCTGCCCGAGGCGCGAAGGATGGCGGCGCACCTGCTGACGCTGCCGCCGGCGGCGCGCGTGAACACGCTCGTGATGATGCGGGCGATGCGTCCCGAAGTGACGCGGGACCGCGAGGCGCTGGCCGCGAGGCTCCGCAATCACGGCGCGCTCAGCGACCTGATGGAGTCGCGGTCGGCGTTCGCCGAGAAGCGGGAGCCGAAGTTCAAGGGCTGGGACAACCCCGGCGACCGGGATCGCACGCCGCGGCTGACGAGGCCGGGCGAGGCATAGCCAGCACGCACCTACGTGAAGTGGCGAACAGTTGAAACGCCTACGCACTTAACTCGCGTCCGAGCCGTGTGCTATAGTCCCGCCATTCGGAGGGGGTGGCGCCGGCCTTCACGGCGACGCCGCCAGCTTCGCCAGGAGGAATCATGGACCCCAACGTCATCCTCAACCGGGTGTTGCGGCTCGCGCGCCTCGATACCTCCGTGTTCGATGAAGTCCGGGACGACCAGAACGAGACGGTGCCGGCGGTCATCATCGCCGCAATTTGCGCCTTCCTCGCGGGGCTGGGGTCGTTCCTCTGGTGGAAAGTGGTGTGGGGTTCGAGCTTCGAGCCGGATGGCGTGTTTCTCAACACGCTGCTGCTCGGGTCCATCTTCACGCTGGCGATGTACGGCGTGGGAGCCCTTGTCATTTATGTCGTGCTCGCTCAGATGTTCAAACTCCAGGTCGATCTCCTGTCGCTCGTGCGCGTGATGGGATACGCGGCGATTCCGATGGCGCTCTGGGTGCTGATGTTCATCCCAATGCTGTATCCGCTTTTCGCCATCATGCCCATCGCGCTGCTGATGGTGATGATGATCTACGCCGTGCAGTCGGTCAGTGGCGCCGACTCGACGGAAGTGGTGATTGCGTCGGCCGTTGGGCTGGCAGTGATGGTGCTGGTCCTCGGCTTCTTCGCGCAGGCCGGGAACGACGCGCCCATCGGCGCCGGGATCTTCTCCATCCTCTTCGATTACAGCTGAAACGGTCCGCCGGCATCTCCAGGGGTCAGCCTCGCAGGGGGCTGGCCCCTTTTCGGCGCCCCCCGCATCGGCGGGGACGCGGCGGACAGCGGCCGTGTAGGCTGTGGGGTTCATGGCCGTCACCGCCTTCCCCGTCCACCGCAACACGTGGCTCTATTACGCGTTCGCGTTCTTCATGCAATGCGGGCTCTGGTTCGGCGTCTGGATCAAGTACCTGCTCGACACGCGCGGTTTCGAGCTGCGCTGGATCTTCCTCATGGACCTGCCCTTCTGGCTGGCCATGGCGGTCCTGCAGGCGCCACTGGGGGCGCTCGCGGACCACATCGGGCGGCGGCGAGTGCTGGTCATCGGTGCGGCGCTGTACGCCCTGACGATTCTTGGCTTCGGCCTGACAACTACGTACTGGATGCTGTTCGCGGACTACATGCTCTGGGCGGTGGCGAACGCCTCCACGAGCGGTGCCGACGAGGCCCTCATGTTCGACTCGCTCAAGGCGGGCGGGCAGGAGGGTCGCTTCCAGCACATCATCGGCCGCAACTTCGCGGTGACGCTGACGAGCGGGTTCGTGGGCATCGCGGCCGGCGGCTTCGTCGCGCAGTGGACGAGCCTGGCCTTCACGGTGCAGGTGAGCGCGCTCTTCCCGCTCTGCGCGGTGGTGGTGGCGCTGCTCATGGTCGAGCCTCCGCGGGAACGGTCGCGGCACCCCTACCTGCGCGGCCTCCGCGAGGGGCTCTCGTTCGCCTGGAACACGCCGCAGGTGCGGTACACGGTGCTTTTCGGGTCGGTGTTGATGACGGGCACGTTCGGGCCGGTAATCCTCATGCAGCCGTTTCTCATCGACCATGGAATCGCGACGGAATGGTTCGGCCTGTTCCAGGCGCCCATCCGGCTGACGGCGGTGATCGCGGCGTTCCTCACGACGGCCATCGCGGCCCGGGTGGGGCGGCCCACGCTCTTCCTGCTGGGGCCGATCGCGATCGCGGCGGCATACGCGCTGCTGGCGGTCTTCAACACGCCCTGGGCCTTCGCGCTCTTTGCCGCCCCGGCGCTCGTCCAGGCGCTCGTGAACCCGGCCGTGAGTGCCCACCTGAACGAACGGATCCCCTCGGACCGCCGGGCGACGGTGCTGAGCGTGCTTCAGCTGGCGTTCAGCCTGCAGGTCGCGTTCTTCGAACCGGGGCTCGGCTTCGCCGCCGACGGCATTTCGATGGTGGCGGCGCTGTTCTTCGCGGCCGGCTACCTGGCGATATTCGTCCCGCCGCTGCTGCTGCTCTGGCGCCGGGCACACCCGGACGGCGTCACGCGGCCACCGCTCAGCGCGATGGAGACGGCGGCACCGTAGGCCTTCGCACGCCATCGATAGCCGCTCCGGTGGCCCAGGCCGTCAGCGACCCGAGACCTCCGCACACCGCGAGCCACATGACGGTACCCGGCACCACGAGCGCCGTGTTGTTGTCGTAGGACATGTCGTTCCAGCCCGCGACCACGGTGACGAGCGGCCCCGCGACCGCGGCGGCGATGCCGGCGGCGGCGACATCACGGCCGCGCAGCCCGGGGAGCGCGCAGAGCGTGCCGAGGAGCGGCGGCAACGCAAAGACGAACGTGAACGCCGCCACGAGCGTCGCACCGCCCAAATCCCCGCCCACCTTGAGAAGCCCGAGCCATGCGGCTGCGGACGCGCACGCGGCGGCCGCGGCGCGCACGGGTTACTCCGCCTCGCCCCGCTCTTTGAGCACCCGGCCCAGCGCGCGTCCCTTATCGGGGGTGGGGTCGGTGACCAGGCCATAGATCTCGCGGCCTTCGTGGTCCTCAGGGAGGTATTCGGTGATGGGCAGGCCCTCTTCGTTCACGAAAAGGAGGCAGTGGCAGTACTTGTAGATCTGCATCTCGTCGCAGGCGCAGATCCAGGTGCGGCGCTTCGCCTCTTCGTCGCGGGGGAGGTAGAGGCCCTCGGGCCAGTTCCCGTTTTCGTCCTTGGCCGGGTAGAAGTTACAGGGGCAAATGGGTCGGCCGAAGTTGTCGATGTTCGAGGCGAGACCGAGGACCACGCCCTCGGTGATGAAGCGGTCGGGGTGCAGGTGCGTGCCCGACTTCTCCGCGAACTTCT